>NZ_JBIDCT010000005.1:379001-393765 GCF_043204735.1 Micromonospora sp. NPDC047740 | reverse complement strand
GAGCCAGGATCAAACTCTCCAACAAAAACTTGTTGAACAATCCATCCCGACAACAAAAGTGTTGCCAAAGGAATCCCAACCAGCCAAACCATCAAAAAGCCTGACCAGTCCGGGGTATAAACAATTTGGCACTGGCTTATCAAACACCCTGTTGAGTTCTCAAAGAACAACCACACACCATCCAGCAACCCTGCACTCCACAGGACCCTGTCCGGGGCAACCTCTCCACTCTACCCGGGCCGTTCCGCGCGGTCAACCTCGTCTCCGAGGTGATCAGCTTGGTTCGGTCCGATCCACGCCGACGCACGCCGTACCCGGCGGTCGTTGCTGTCGTGGGTTCCGGCGGACCGGCCGGCGTCGCTTTCGCGATCACCCGCCCGGCTCCCTGCCGGCCTTCGAACTCTACCCGGTCGGCTTCGCGATCGCAACCCCGTGTTTTCGGAGCGCCTCGCACCGCCCGGATCCCCAGTCTCGCTCGGCGTCTCCGCCGCGAGCCTGGCGCCCGTTGTCGGCCTGTTTGTCCGGCCTCCCGCGTGCAGAGAGAAAGTTACGCGGACGGCCCCGAGAAGGCAAATCAACGTCTGTCACTACGTTTCTGGCGGGCGCCACAGCACCGGATGGCAGACCGGAGGCATCGAGGAGGACCACGGAGGGCACAACCGTGCCAGAGTGTCTGGCATGGATGACGTGTCCCGGATCCCGGTGGCGACGCTCGCCGCAGACACCCTGCTCGGCCTGCTGCTGCCGTTCTGGCAGCTCGTCATCGCCGCCTTCGTGGTCTTCGTCGTCGCGGCGTCAGTGGGGCGGCTGGCCAGACGCGGCCGCTCCCGGATGACCACGGCACTGCTGATCACCGCCGCGGCGATCGCCGGCTTCACCGTGCTCGGTGTGCTGCTGGAGAGCTGACAGGGCTCACAGCCGGCGGTTGGCGAGGCTGGGCAACTCGGCGCGGATCTTCCGCAGCCGGTCGAGGTCCAGATCAGTGACGGCGAGGCCGGGGCCGTCCGGGACCTGGCTGAGCACCGTCCCCCACGGGTCGACCACCATGCTGCGTCCGAAGCAGGTCCGCCCCGGATCGTGGTCACCGGTCTGGCCGGCGGCGGCGACGAAGCACTGGTTCTCGATCGCCCGCGCCCGCAGCAGGACCTCCCAGTGGTCCCGGCCGGTGTGCATCATGAACGCGGCGGGCACGACCAGGAGCGCGGCACCGCCGTCCGTGGCCAGTTGCCGGTAGAGCTCGGGGAAGCGCAGGTCGTAGCAGATCGAGAGGCCGACGCGGACGCCGTCGACGTCGACCACCACCGGCTGGTCGCCCGGAGCCACCGTCGCGGACTCCAGGTAGGAGACCCGGCCCGGAATCTCCACGTCGTACAGGTGGATCTTGCGGTAGCTGGCGGCGAGCGCACCAGTGCGGTCGAAGACCAGCGAGGTGTTCCAGGTGTGCTCCGGATCCGGTCCGGCCTCGTGGAACGAGCCGGCGATCACCCACATGCCCAGCCGTCGGGCGACCCCCGCGAAGAACTCCCCCACCACGCCGTCGACCGGCTCGGCCGGCGGCATCCGCTCGGCCACGCCCAGATAGTCGACGTACTCGGGGAGAACGGCGAGGTCGGCCCCGGCCGCCGCGGCCCTGACCAGCAGGGCCTCGGCGGCGGCCAGGTTCGCCGCACGGTCGTCGCGGGCGTTGAGCTGGCAGACGGCGACGCGCATGGGGCTCAGCGTACGGGCGGCGCGCGGTCGGCGACAGGGCTCAGCCGAGCAGCGCCCCGGTGCTGACGGTCAGGCGGACTTCTCCTCGCGATCCCGACGAGCCCGGCGACCGGTGAACTCACGGGGCACGATGGTCGGGTTGACGTTCTCCAGCACCACCTCGCGGGTGATCAGCACCCGGGCGGCGTCGGGGTTGCTCGGCACCTCGTACATCACGGAGAGCAGGACCTCTTCCATGATCGCCCGCAGGCCACGGGCGCCGGTGCCGCGGAGCATGGCCTGGTCGGCGATCGCCTCCAGCGCCGGCTGCTCGAACTCCAACTCCACGCCGTCCAGCTCGAAGAGGCGCTGGTACTGCCGGACCAGGGCGTTGCGCGGCTCGGTGAGGATCCGCACCAGGGCCGACCGGTCGAGGCTGCGCACGTTGGTGATCACCGGGAGCCGGCCGATGAACTCGGGGATCAGCCCGAACTTGAGCATGTCCTCCGGCATGACCTGGCTGAAGATGTCGTCGGTCGACCGATCGGAGACCGACCGGAGCCGGGCGCCGAAGCCGGTGCCGCCGGAGCCGGTGCGGGCCTCGATGATCTGGTCGAGGCCGGCGAAGGCACCGCCGCAGATGAACAGCACGTTGGTGGTGTCGATCTGGATGAACTCCTGGTGCGGGTGTTTCCGCCCGCCCTGCGGCGGCACGTTGGCCACCGTGCCTTCGAGCATCTTCAGCAGCGCCTGCTGCACGCCCTCGCCGGAGACGTCCCGGGTGATCGACGGGTTCTCCGACTTACGGGCGATCTTGTCGACCTCGTCGATGTAGATGATCCCGGTCTCGGCGCGCTTGATGTCGTAGTCGGCCGCCTGGATCAGCTTGAGGAGAATGTTCTCCACGTCCTCGCCGACGTATCCCGCCTCGGTGAGGGCGGTGGCGTCGGCGATCGCGAACGGGACGTTGAGCATCCGGGCCAGGGTCTGCGCCAGGTGGGTCTTGCCGCAGCCGGTGGGACCGAGCAGCAGGATGTTGGACTTGGCCAGCTCCACGCCGTCGTTGCCGGAGCCGGGCGCGCCGGCCGCCTCGGCCTGGATCCGCTTGTAGTGGTTGTAGACCGCGACGGCGAGCGCCTTCTTGGCCTGCTCCTGACCGACGACGTAGTTGTCGAGGAACTGGCAGATCTCCATCGGCTTGGGAAGCTCTTCCCACTTCACCTCGCCGGACTCGGCCAGCTCCTCCTCGATGATCTCGTTGCAGAGATCGATGCACTCGTCGCAGATGTAGACGCCCGGGCCCGCGATGAGCTTCTTGACCTGCTTCTGCGACTTGCCGCAGAAGGAGCACTTCAGTAGGTCGCCGCCGTCACCGATCCGTGCCACCTACGTTCTCCCTGCACTCGTCGGCCGGAGCGCCGGCCCTGACCTGTGGGCCTGCCGCCCGTCCGTCTGTCGTCCCATTCGCCGGTCCGCACCAGCGAAGCGGTACAGACCCGACGTTACCCGCTGCCGGAGGTTTCTCCGACCCCCAAAACGGGTGTGTCAGAGGTCGGCCGGGACCGATGCCCCGGCCGACCTCCGATCCAGCAGAGCTCAGCTCGCGGCGTGCGCCGCCAGCAGACCCTTCTTGCGGCTGGTCAGGATCGTGTCGACCAGCCCGTACTCCTTGGCCTCCTCGGCCGTCATGATCTTGTCACGGTCGATGTCCTTGCGGACCTGGTCGACCGGGCGGTTGCAGTGCTGGGACAGCATCGTCTCCAGCTGCGTCCGCATCCGCAGGATCTCCCGGGCCTGGATCTCGATGTCCGAGCCCTGGCCGTAGCCGCCCTCGGTGGCCGGCTGGTGGATGATGATCCGGGAGTTGGGCAGCGCCATCCGCTTGCCCGGGGTGCCCGCGGAGAGCAGCACGGCCGCCGCGCTGGCCGCCTGGCCGAGGCAGACGGTCTGGATGTCCGGGCGGACGTACTGCATGGTGTCGTAGATCGCCGTCATGGCGGTGAAGGAGCCGCCGGGCGAGTTGATGTACATGATGATGTCGCGGTCCGGGTCGGTGCCCTCGAGCGTCAGCAGCTGGGCCATCACGTCGTTGGCCGAGGCGTCGTCCACCTGCACGCCGAGGAAGATGATCCGGTCCTCGAAGAGCTTGTTGTACGGGTTGGACTCCTTCATCCCGTACGACGTGCGCTCGACGAACGACGGCAGAACGTAGCGGTTGTGCACGGCCGCGAACTGGGGCGGCAGGCTCAGGTCGGTCATCGTCAGCTCCTCGATCAGCTCAGGGTCCCGGCGCCTTCCGGAACCTGGGCGGCTCCGGTGATCACCTTGTCGATGAAGCCGTAGTCCATGGCCTCCTGGGCCGTGAACCAGCGGTCGCGGTCCGAGTCCGCCTCGATCTCCGCCGCGTTCCGGCCGGTGTGGAACGCGACCCGCTCCTGGAACATCCGCTTGGTGTAGAGCATCTGCTCGGCCTGGATCGCGATGTCGGCGGCCGTACCGCCCATGCCACCCGACGGCTGGTGCATCATGATCCGCGCGTGCGGCAGGGCGTACCGCTTGCCCTTGGTGCCCGCGCAGAGCAGCAGCTGGCCCATCGAGGCCGCCATGCCCATCGCCACGGTCGACACGTCGTTGTCGATGAACTGCATGGTGTCGTAGATGGCCATGCCGGAGTAGACCGAGCCACCCGGCGAGTTGATCCAGAGGTTGATGTCGCGGTCCGGGTCCTCCGCGGCGAGCAGCAGCAGCTGCGCGCAGATGCGGTTGGCGACCTGGTCGGTCACCTCGCTGCCCAGGAAGATGATCCGCTCCTTGAGCAACCGGTTGTAGACCGAGTCGTCGAGGTTGCCAATTGAGTCACCACCGCGGGCCTCGAGCGCCCGGAGCGGCTTCGCTGGGATGTGCATGTCGGTCATGGCAGCCCTTCGCTCTCCGTACCGTCGTACCCGACACTAACCGCTCAGCCGGGGGGCGTACTCCCGGTCGGGGCACTGTTCGCTCTCAGCGCAGCTGCCCCGGAGGGCGTACCCGAAAAGGGTTTCGGCCGCCGTCCAGCGTGCAGCGAGGGACGGCGGCCGACACCCGGCGATCAGTGCTCGTGGTTGTGCTCGGCCTCGTTCTGGGCGCGGAGCGCGTCCAGGGTGACCTCGTTGCCCGCCGAGTCCTTGATCTTGATCTTCTCCATCACGGCGGCGAGCGCCTTGCCCCGGCGGACGTCGCCGAAGACGGCCGCCGCGGCGCCGGAGCGGACCAGCTGGTCGTAGTACTGCTGCGGGGCCATGCCGGCGCGCTGGGCGCGGTGGACGATCTCGTGGCCGAACTCGTCGTCGGAGACCTGGACGTCCTCGGCGTCGGCCAGGGTGTCCAGCAGGAGCTGGATCTTGACGCCCTCGGTCGCCGCCTCGTTGAGCTCGGTGTCGATCTGCTCCTCGGTCTTCTCCTCGGCGGCGAGGTATTCCTCCAGGGAGGCGCCGATGCGCTCGAGCTGGTCGACCATCGCGGCCTTGCGGCTCTCGACCTCCTCGCGGACGACACCCTCCGGGGCCGGCACCTCGGCGGTGGCCACCATCTGCTCGAGGGCCTTGTCCCGGGCGGCGTAGATCTGCTCGACCTGCTTGCCCCGGGTCACCCGCTCGCGGAGGTCGTTGCGCAGCTCCTCGATGGTGTCGAACTCGCTGGCCAGCTGGGCGAAGTCGTCGTTGAGCTCCGGCAGCTCCTTCTCCTTAACCGTGCGGACGGTCACCGCCACGTCGGCGTCACGGCCGGCGTAGTCGCCGCCCACCAGCTGGGTGGAGAAGGTGGTGCTCTCGCCGGCGGCCAGGCCGACCAGGGCCTCGTCCAGGCCCGGCAGAAGCTGCTTGCTGCCGACCTCGTGGGAGATGTTGCTCGCCGAGCCGCCCGGCACCTCCTCGCCGTCGACGGTGGCGTTCAGGTCGATCTGGACGTAGTCGCCCTCCTGGGCGGCCCGCTCGACGGTCTTCAGCGTGGCGAACCGCTCACGCAGGCCGTTCACCTGCTCGTCGATCTCGCTGTCGGCGACCTGGATCTCGTCCACGGTCACCTCGATGGACGCCGGGTCCGGCAGGGTGATCTCCGGGCGGACGTCGACCTCGGCGGTGAAGTTGAGCGAGTCGCCATCGGCGAACTCGGTGATCTCGACCTCCGGGCGACCGAGGGTCTTCAGGTCGTGCTCGCGGACCGCGGCGAGGATGTTCTGCGGGATCGCCTCCTGCACCGCCTCGTTGAGGACGGTGCCCCGGCCCACCCGCTGGTCGATCACCCGCGGGGGAACCTTGCCCCGACGGAAGCCGGGAACCTGGACCTGCTGCCCGATCTCCCGGTACGCCTTCTTGAGGCTCGGCTCGAGCTCGACGAACGGCACCTCGATGGCGAGCCGCACGCGCGTCGGGCTCAGAGTCTCGACGGTGCTCTTCACAGGCGTACTCCTTGACGGATCTCAGTTGAGTCTGGGCGTGATTACGCGCATCGAGTGTAGGCGAGCCGGCCTGCTGCATCGGCAGCGCCCGGGGTGCCGCGCGGAAAAATCGGCGGTTCCCGGACGACCGGGCCGCGAACGGACAGTCGGGGTGGCGGGATTTGAACCCACGGCCCCTCGCTCCCAAAGCGAGTGCGCTACCAAGCTGCGCCACACCCCGTGGCGACGAGAAGTGTATGCCGTCCGCGCCCCCCGGACCCGCACCGGGGCCGCGCCAGGCCCCCGCGCCGGGCGACGCGCCGGGTTCGCGGGGAGGCAGCAGCTTCGGGGAAAGAGTGGTCTCTCGGGGCGGCGAGGGGCCGCTTTCGGGGAAGTAGTGAGGACCTTGAAGCCGAGCGACCAGCGACGCGCGGTACGGGGCTGCGCGTCCGGTTCGGGGATTCGGTAGGCTGTCGGGCGCGCCCCGCCGCAGCGGGGTGCATGCGGGCGTAGCTCAATGGCAGAGCTTCAGTCTTCCAAACTGACGGTGCGGGTTCGATTCCCGTCGCCCGCTCAGCGATGGTGGCCCAGGTCAGACAGAGTTTCCGACCTGGGCCACATCCATATCTATCGCTTGGCCTTCCGGGCGTGCCCGCTACGTGCCCGATCGCGTTCCTTGGCGATGCTGGCGCTGAGCGCTCCGGCGATGGACTTGTCGCGCTCGGCTGTCGCGTGCTGGTAGATCATCGCGGCCCGAGTCGAGCCGTGTCCCATGCGCGCCATCAGATCGGCGAGGCTGGCACCGGTCCCGGCGGCAAGGGTGTTGCCGGTGTGCCGCAGGTCGTGGAAGTGGAAGCCGGGCAGCCCGGCGGCGGCGACCGAGGCGGACCAGCCGGCCGCCTTCTGAAAGTTGGAGCGGCGCAGGGCAGCGCCCTTCGCGCCGGTGAAGACCAAGGCGTCAGGGTCGTCGGCGGCGAAGTCGCGCAGGTGACGCCGGAAGTCTGGGCGGATAGCCGCCGGGATGGTGACGGAGCGACGGCCGGCAGCCGACTTGGGCGGGCCGAAGATCATGCGTCCATCGGACATCTCGACCAGGGTCGCGCGGACCGTGACGGTCGTGCAGCGCGGGTCGATGTCGCTGCGGCGCAGCGCCGCGAGTTCGCCGTAGCGGAGGCTCGTGAAGGCAGCCAGCAGCACCAGGGCACGGAAGCGTGCGGGTACGCGGCCAGCGATGTCGAGGACCTGGGCGATGGTCGCCACTGGCCGCTCAGGGGTGTGGTGCTCCCCCGCACCCTTGATTCGGCACGGGTTGCGGCGGATGAGTTCGTCATCAACGGCGGTGACCAGCACCGCGTGCAGCAGTCGGTACGCCTTGGCCCTCATGGTGTCGGTGACACCGGCCGCGACGAGTTCGGCGTACCAGGCCCGGACCATGCCGGGCGTGAGGTCACTGAGCAGGATCTTGCTCAGGGTGGGTTCGATGTACTTGCGGTACAGCCACCGGTAGAGGGCTACGGTCCGGGGCCGCAGGTTCGGCCGATGGTCGATCCATGTGGTCGCCCACTCCCCCAGCGCGATCCGTCCCCGGTTCGGGTCGTGCCAGGTGCCCTTGATGATGTCGGCCTCAACGGCGGCAAGCCACCGATCAGCGTCAGCCTTCCGGGTGAAGGTGTGCGGTGCCGGTCGGTCGATGCCGTCCGGGCCGAGGTAGCGGGCTTGGAAGCGGCCCGAGGGCAGCTTGCGGATGCGGCCGAAGCGGCGCTTGTCAGCCATAGACGTGTTCTCCCTTCCGGTAGCGCAGGACAGGCCGGATGGCGTCAATGCGGCCTTGACGGATGTAGTCGGTGATGTCGTCGGGGTGGAACCGGACGTACTTGCCGACCTTGTAGAAGCGGATGCGGCGCTCAGCGACGATGCGGCGCACGAAGCGGACTCCGGTGCCGAGGCGCTGGGCGGCTTGCTCGACGGTGAGCATGTCGACGTGGCGGGGTTCGTTCAGAGCGGTACTCCTCTCGTGATGACGGACAAGTGATGCGGGTTCAGGCAGCAGCGGTCATCTCCTCTCGTGCGATCTCGTGTCGCTCCCGGGCCATCGCGGCGGCGGTGTTGGCCAGGAGGGCGTCTCCGGTGGTGCGCCAGCCGGAGCCGGCGTAGCTGAGTAGGCCGACGATCAGGGTGGTGGTGTCGTCGTCGGGTTGGTCGGCGTACTCGTGGCCGGTCTCGGTGCGTCGCCAGATGACGCGGGCGTCGCGGAGGATGCGGAAGGTGACCGAGTAGCGGCGGCTCTTGGTGAGGAAGTGGCCGCCGAAGCCGAGCATGTGCGCCCACCGTCGAAGCATCTGCCAGTCGCGGTGTTGGCCGAGGGTCCAGCAGGCGTCTACGAGGCGTTCGGGGTGGGTGCCTTGGTGGTTGGCGTAGAGGTCGATGACCTCGCCGTCGAGGCGGCGGGAGACGTGGCCGGTGGCCTCTGTGCTCTTGGTGGCGTACTTGGCCAGGTAGCCGGCGGCACGGCTGTCGGTGACCTCCCCGTCGGTGCTGATCGCCCGTACGTCGATGCCCTTGTCCGGGTCGCCCCAGGTGATGCGCCAGCCTTCGGGCTTGGCGGGGTGGGGGCGGGTGGTGAAGGCGACGGTGGCGGCGGCGTGCTTGATGGCGGCGATGAGGTCGTCGACGGTCAGGGCGGCCGGGGGCGGGACGATGGCGTCCGGGTCGGCGTCGACGCCGTCGAGGCGGACGATGCCGTGGTAGTGCACGACGGCGCGGCGCTGCATCTCCGCGACCTTGCCGAAGGAGGGCTTGACCGGGGGCACCCGGCGGACCCGGCCGGAGGCGGTGACCTGGACGACCGGAGGCAGGCCGAGTTCCTGGGCGCGGGCGTTCAGGTGGCGGGTGACGGCGATGGTGGTGCGGCGCCACAACTCCGGCGCGGAGTGGTTCCACACGACCTGGGCGTCGTAGTCGTAGCAGTCCAGGCACAGCGGCTGACCCAGCCGGGGATCGCCTTCCTCGTGCCGCGCCCAGCAGACGGTGGGCTGGCCGTGCTCGCAGGGCCGGGCGGTGGGGTCGGACGCGCGGCGCGGGTGGCACGGTTCGGCGCGGCAGTCGCAGCGGCGGCGGTTGCCGCAGGTGTGCCGCTTCACGACCCGCGTGTGCACGGTCCCGAACGACGGCGCGGTGAACGTGGCGAACACCGCCGGATGCTCGGCCACGGTGGCGGGGATGCCTCTGCCGCCGGCGAGGCCGGCGCGCAGGAGCTGGTAGGCGTCACGTTGGTAGGTGCGGGCGCAGGACGGGCAGACGGCGTGCCGGCGGTTGCCGCACGGCTTGTAGATCTCCCCGTCCGGCAGATCAGCCGTCGACACCGACCCGAGGAGCCGGCCGGTGGCCCGGTCGAGGGTGGCGACCTCGCCGGATAGGCGGATCGGGTGGGAGCAACCCGCGGCTGCCTTCACATGGTCGAGCCAGTCGAACACGCCAGGGTCGCAGGCCCGGTGGAAGGCGGACTCGTCGCGGCCGACGAACGAGCCGACCGCCCCGGAGGTGGGCCGGTGCCCCGGACCAGACGGGTAAGCCTGGTCCGGGACAACGGTGGTGAGGTCAGCGGCCACGGGTGCGGGCCGCCTTCATCGGTAGGTGGGTGATGGGGCCGGTGCCGAACGGGTTCGGGTGCTCGAAGATCCGGCCGAGCAGGGACGCCACGTGCGCGGGCAGGTCGGCCCGGTGGTGCTCCCACAGGTAGATGTCGCGGATGAGTTGGTAGGTCTTCGGCAGCTCGATCCCGTCGCGTGCGGCGAGGATCTTCATGCGGCCGATGAGCTGGACGGGTTCCCAGCCCCGGGCAAGCCGGGGTTGACGCCAGCGATACGACGGGGCGGCGGGGGTGGTGGTCATCAGGCCACCGCCCGACTGGCGGCCATGCCGCCGCTCAGTGCGGCGTGCCACCGCTGAGTGAGCGTGTGCACCGTCAGGAAGGACGGGGTCTGCGCGATGGTGTGACGGAAGATCCGGGTGGCCGTCCCGGCGTCCTCCCACCGCTTCGTGTCCGGGAAGACCTGATCGAGCAGCGCCCAGTTGCTCGTCGCGTTGATGCAGTCGGCCAGGGCGGCGACCTCACCGATGAGGTCAAGCCCGATCTGGTTGACGGCCTCGGAGATGGCCAGAGTCATCCGGCCGACATCACCGACCGGGGACACCAGATCCCGAGCGTTACGCCGGTAGTTCGCGGCGTAGAAGATGACCCGAAGTTCCGCTTCGGTCAGGGCTTCCACATCCACGGCCGCAGCGGTGTGGGGACGAATCGGCGTGACGGTCATGCCGTCACCTCGCCGCGAGCGATGGCCCGTTCGAGCCGGTAGCCGAGGGCGATTGCCGTTTCCTCCCGCTTGTGGGAGCCCCAGAGTCGGCGGATCTCGGCGTGGTAGGTCGTGTCGCAGTCGTTGGTGTTGGCCGCCCGCCACTGCTCGTTGACGCGGTAGATCTCGGCCAAGCCGAGATGGGCGATGCCGTCGACCGCGAGGGCCTTGATCTGGTCGGCGGTCAGAGAGGCCGCCGTGGCCGGGATGCCGGCAGCGTGGATGGCGATGGCGAGTTCGCCGTAGGTGAGTGCGTCCAGGCGGACAGGTGCCGGTACAGGGTGGCCGGTGGTGGAGATAGCAGTCGGGGCGGGGGTGTTCGTGCTGAGCACGGACAGGGCATCCAGCAGCGCGGTGCGATCGAGCACCGCAGGCAGGTTCAGCGCCTTCCCAGGGGCCAGCGCGTCCCGAAGCGTCGCCAGAGCAGAAAGCAGGCGAGCATCGGAAAGCGCCGAGAAGTTGCCCGAGGCGCAATGAGCAGGGTGAACGGTACGCTGGACAGGCATCGTGTTGGTCCTTTCGACGAGGGAACCGATGCACCGGCCTCAGCGGGTGGCAGCCCGCTGGGGCCTTGTTGTTAGGTTGTACCAACAACAACCCCTGTCTATCAGTCCGATGGTGTGCCGGTCAATGGGTTGTTAGCGTGTAGGTACAACTCCCGTTAGGAAGTGCCATGACCCTGAACCCGGCCGACTCTCGGCCGCTCTATCAGCAACTCGCATCGATGCTCAGGCAGCAGGTCCAGAGCGGCGAGCTTGCACCGGGTGACCGGTTTCCCACCGAAGGCGAGCTTTCCGACCGCTACCGCATCAGCCGGAACACTGTGCGTCTCGCCCTGGACGTCCTCCGCAATGAGGGTCTGATCGTGTCCCGACGTGGGCGGGGCAGCTTCGTACGCTCCGAGCCGCCCATGCGCTACTACGCCTCACTTACCGGCTCCCGTCGCCAGCGACTGGAGGCTGACCGGCGACGAGACACCTTTAGCCAGCAGATCGAAGCCCAGGGCAAGACGGCCCGGCAGATCAGCACGGTGGAGGTGGTGCCGGCGAACGACGAGATCGCCTCCCACTTGGGGCTCCAGCCAGGCGATTCCGTGGCCGTGCGGCGCAGGGTCATGTACGCCGACGATCAGCCGTTGCAGCTCGGGGACAGCTACTACCCGCTGAGCATCGTGCGCGACAGCAAGATCATGGACCCTGCCGACGTCGTGGAAGGCACGGACCAGGTGCTCGAAGACTTGGGCCACGTCCCGACGCGGTACGAGGACGAGATCACGTGGCGGATGCCGAGCGCGGAGGAGGCCACGAAGCTTCACCTCGGGCCGGCGACACCAGTCGGCCGACTCCTGCGAACGAGCTTCGACCAGGAGGATCGGCCGATCGAGGTGTATCAGGTGATCCTTCCCGGCGACCGTCACGTCCTGCTCTACGAGGTTGACGCCGAATGAACCCGAAGCCGGTAACACTGACGGGCCGCCTGATCCGACTCGAACCGCTCGGACCGCAGCACGCCGAGGACCTGCTTGCCGCCGCAGCGCATGACGAAATCTGGACGTACCTGGATGAGCCAACGCCTCGCACCCGCGAGGCGATCGACGCGTTCGTGACGGACGCGCTACACGACCAGGAACGCGGCCAACGACTGCCCTTCGCCCTGGTGGACCTTCGCACCGGGAGAGCGATCGGCAGTACGAGCTACATCGACATCCGGCCGAACGACCGCACGCTAGAGATTGGCTGGACTTGGCTCACGCCCAGTTCTTGGGGAACCGGTGCCAACAGCGAAGCCAAGTTCCTCCTGATGCGGCACGCGTTCGAGGCTCTAGGCGTCGGGCGGGTGGCGATCAAGACCGACCTGCGCAACGTGAGATCGCAGCGCGCCATCGAGCGGCTTGGAGCGCACCGGGAAGGCGTGTGGCGCAATCACCGGTTACTCAGCACAGGCCGATACCGCGACAGCGTCTACTACAGCGTCATCGACTCCGAATGGCCCACCGTCCGGGACAAGCTGGCAGCCGCCATCCAGTAACCCAAGAGGACCCGCCGGCTGCCGGCTATGCCGGGTCTCAGGACGTCCGTGACAGACCAGTCTCGGGACGTGCGTGACACATCCGGCTAGACCACCGGCCCCATCACGCAGGTTCGCCCCGCCCTCCGACAGCGATGCCATCGCGGGGCAGTGGTGGGTCCGCTCACCGTCTACTGTCCTCGCCATGCAAACCGAACCGATAGTGATAGATAGAGTCGACGGGCCGGTGGCGGTCGAAGTGAAGGCGCTGGGCACTCCGCGGGTCCTGGTGGGCGGTATCCCGGAGACCGGCCGCCGGAACGTCTTCGAACTGCCTGCAGTGGGCGGCGGGACGGTCCGCGCCAAGCTGAGGAGCAACCTCCTCGACCCGTACCCAGTCATCGATATCGACGGGGTGAAACACCGCACCGGGCCGAAGACGCCGGTCGTGCTCAGGGTCCTGATTCTGCTCCCGTTTCTCCTTGTGATCAAAGGAGGGCTGATCGGCGGTCTCTTCGGCGGGGTCGGCTTCGCCGTCAACCATTCGATCGCCCGCAGTGATCGATCGACCGGGGCGAAGGCGGCCCTGATGATCCTTGCGGCACTGGGCGTTTGCCTTGCGTACCTGGTCCTGGCCAGTATCGTCCAGGCGGCTTGGGAGCAGCAGGCGTGACCCCGGCGGGCGTCTTCGGTGGAGGACCGCACCCGCCGAACCCCGGACGCCCGCCGCTACGGGCTCAGGTCAGCCAGCGATGCACGGCCTGGCGCGAGACCCCGAACCGTTCGGCAACGTCCGTCACCGTCGACCCGGCAAGCACATCCTGGACGGCCCGAAGCCGCTGCTCCATCACACTCCTCTCCACCAACACTCGGCGGAGTGTCACCCAGGTCCCGATACCGATCTGTCACGCAGGTCCCGAGACCGGACAGCCGGCTGCCGGCGAAGTGGTGAGAACTTTCTGTACGTCTTCAAGGCGGCCCTTGACGGGCCGCACGCACCGCCGCCTGGGCGCGCGCCGGCCGCTGCCGCTGTCGCTCTGCGGCCGTCACGCCTGATGCCCGGCGGCTGGCGCGGAAAGCGGGAAGCCCGGAGGGCCGCCGCAGAACGACAGACCGTTGACCGGTGAGGGGGTGGGCCGGCAGCCGGCGCGCCGCGCGGCCACGAGCCCGCGCGGCGTGAGGGAGGGCACGCCGGCCGCGTCGGCGAGCTGGCGGCGGTCGCGGGCGTGCGGCTACTGCGCCTCCGGCGGGGGCGCTCCGGCTCCAGGATGGCCGGGGCTCCGTCGGCGGGTCGCGGTCCGTGGGTGGTTGCGGTAGGCCATCCCGCCTGCCACCGACCCGGGCAAGCCGAGCAGACCACCGCCCGACCCGCCAGCGTCCGTACGAGCCGTCAAGGTCCGCTTGACATGGCGGGCCGGGCGGCGGCCCGCTCCCCAGGAGGGCGGGTCGATGGCAGACGGGATGGCAGGAGTACTCACGGCTTGCGCTGAAGCAAAGCGAGCTCACGGCTGGGAAAGGGTGCCTCTACCCAGGACCTGTGATATCCCTCTTCGCCGTGTTCCTCAAGCACTGCCGCCGCCATGGCCTGAACAGCCTCGATGAAGTCTGGTACTGAAACTCTCCCCGTCCAGCACGGCACACCGCCCGCCCATCTGTTGTTCTCGGACAAGAGGTCATCGAATCGGACGATTTGAACATACATGGCGTGGTCGGCGATGCCTGAAAAGAACATTCGGTGCCCGCCAGGTTCGCCGAGAAAGGAAGTGAAAGTCGCGCTTGAGCCAAGCTTGAGATCCAAGGTAGCCCTGAGTAAGTCTTTGAGCGCATCGCCGACGTAGGAAGTCCGAAGCCGTAGCGTGTCTTCGCCCGATGTCCAGGTGAAGTACGCCCAACCGGTTCCACCAAGCGTCCATTTCAGGACAGGCTTGTGCACTGCTGACATCACTCGATCCTAGAACTCCCTCTGAACGGCACCCGTTGGGGCGAGGCTGGCGCGTGGACAACGTTCAGGCCAACCCCGAAGCGGGCGTCGCCCATCTGCAGGCAGACCGAGGTTCGTGCCCGATCCGTGCCCGACGCAGCGGTCAACACCGGCCAACAGTGGGACATTGGGCGGCAGCAACATGGACTGCTAGGCGCTACCCGCCCGCCGCCATGGCTGGTCAGCACCTCGACCAAGCCCGTCCGTCGGAGCGATGCAAGGCACCTTCCAAACTGACGGTGCGGGTTCGATTCCCGTCGCCCGCTCAGCGATGGTGGCCCAGGTCAGACAGAGTTTCCGACCTGGGCCACATCCATATCT
>NZ_JBIDCT010000005.1:0-378904 GCF_043204735.1 Micromonospora sp. NPDC047740 | reverse complement strand
GCCATGGCTGGTCAGCACCTCGACCAAGCCCGTCCGTCGGAGCGATGCAAGGCACCTTCCAAACTGACGGTGCGGGTTCGATTCCCGTCGCCCGCTCCAACGGCCTCCGGCCCAGGTCAGAGGCTGCATCCCCAGATCCTGGCCGGTCGGCCACTCCCCCCTCTGGTCTTGTGGGCCATCCGTGGGCCATTAGCTGCTCTGGCCGCCCTTGCGTCGGGCCTGCCGGGCGATCCGCCGGTCCATGGCCGAGGCGATTTCGCGGTCCCGCTCGCTGGTTGCGTGCTGGTAAATCAACGCCGCGCGCATGCTCGCGTGCCCCATTCGCTGGGCGAACGGTTGGGCACCGTCGAAGGTCTCCCGACTGGAGAACGGCCGCCAGATGCCGGCCCCCGCCGACCTGTACGCGTGGGCACGCGCCTGCGGTGCCGACGACACCGCCCGCTGAGGACCTGTTGCGGATGCTCGGCGAGGTCCAGGCCGCGCACCGCAGCTGGCGCCGCCAAATGCGCCAAGGCCAGGCCGCTGTCCAGGACAGCTACAACCAGCTTGTCGCCGAGTCGCCCCTCATTCGGCACTTCGAGACCGTGTGGGTACCCGGGCTGCTCCAGACCGCCGACTACGCCCGCCGCGCCCTGACCGAGATGGTCGAGCTGCACAACCTCGACATCGCAGACGTGGACACCGCCGTCGCCACCCGGATGCAGCGCCAGCAGTTCCTCTACGACACCACCAAGCGGTTCGAATTCCTACTCGCCGAGCCTGTGCTGCGGTGGCTGCTCGTTTCGCCCGAGGTCATGCGCGGCCAGCTCGACCGGCTGCAAACCGTCGTCGGCGTACCGAACATCCGGTTCGGCATCCTGCCGCTCGGCGTCCCGCTCGCCACCACCCCGCAGAACTCCTTCCAGATGTACGACGATGTCGCCATCGTAGAGACCTTCGTCGGCGAGACCACCTACCGCGACGACGAAGCAGCCACCTACACCAGGGCCATCGAACGACTCTGGGAGGAAGCCGTTACCGGCGAAGACGCCCGCCGACTGATCGTCCGGGCCGCCCAGGACCTCCAAAACTAGGCACGTCCGCTGTGCGGCCACTGCGCCGGGCCACGCCGTTTAGTCCCGACCTAGCAGGCGACCTCGCGGCAACCAGCCGGCCGGACAAGCAGTAAGCGGGTGGCTGCCTACCAGCTTGCCGTCCAGGTGTACCAGCTTCCCTCGATCTGTTCGAACTGTGGTGCCTCCCAGGCACTGTTTCCAAGGTCATCGTTCGGACCAGCAGGGAAGTAACCCCACCCGGAATCGTCGAAGCCAGGGTTCTCGCCGTAGAAGATGTAGCCGCCCGTCACACCGTACGACCCGAGAATGCGACACGAGCCGATCTTGCTAGGTGCGTCGACTGGGTCGTACGCCTCTGAGTCAGTCGGCGGTGCCGGTAGCTTCGCCACCACCTGGTCGAATGCCGCGCGGTCAAAGGAGCACCCTGAGCGGATGACCTGCTGCAGTCCGACGACGAGCGGCAGTCCGACGACGAGCACGGCCGGTACAACCACGGCGACCACCGCGGGTAACCCCGATGATCCACCGCCAGCGCACGACTCGCATTCGCAGAGTCTGCCAGGCGTCCATGGAGAACCTGAAGGACAGGCGGTGACGGCGTACCACTGTCGAATTGACCTCTTAAGGATCAAGGCGGCCCGCAAGCGGGCCGCGCCGGCCCGGCCCCGGCCTGCTGGCGACCTCCGGCCGGCATCGGCCGGGCCGGCCGGCCACGCTGGCGGACTGCAAGACCTTGAAGACCTCGGGGCGCTGCCCCGAACCCCGGCTCTCCTCAGAGATCGGCCGGGGCGGATCACCTCGCCGGGCACCACAAGGGCTACCAGCCCGACGAGGAGATCCGCTGGCTCTAGCTCGACGGCATGCCATCCAAGAGCGGCGAGCCGTGGCCCACCTGCAGGTGGACGACGCAACCCGTAACATCCGCCCGATGGCTCGAACGAACGACGAGGACCGCGGATCACCATTTCCAAAGCTGGGCGTAGGCATCGCTGACACGTTTCGGGTGGAGTTCACGCCGACTAGCCGCGACAAGAGGTTCGGCGTGTTCCAGCTCTACATCGAGGGCATCCCGATCGGAGACGCCAGCACAACTGCGCTGTACCCGCACATTGCGAACCTTTCCCGCCTGTGCGCCATCGCCGAACATCGCAGCGAGCGGAAGCGGAGCCGGTTGCACCTTGGGGACACCTTCGACCACCTGGACATGTACGTGGAGATGAGCCAGGTTGACGTGCTGTTCACCTTTACCACTCGACCTGAGTGTGGTGGGCCGCCACCGTGGGCACCGCCGGTTGGTAGGAAGATGCGGCTGAGCGTCGCTCGGTCACAGTTCATCAGCACCTGGCGCCAGGCCGAACCGCAGTTCCGGCATCTGTTGGCATCGCAGTAGCGGCCGGGGCTCGCTTGCACCCGGACCGTCGCGGGCCATCCATGGGCCAGTAGCCGGGGCGCATAGCGGTCACGAGCGGTTACGAAACGCACCCGAATCTGAGGGCCACCCGCAGGCGTTTCGGGCATCACGACCAGTTGATCGCGCTCTTCCAGAGTGACGGTGCGGTTCGATTCCCGTCGCCCGCTCCACGCATGAAGGCCCAGGTGGACCGCACAACCGCGGCACTGGGCCTTCCACATCTCCCCCAGCTTTGATCTTGCGCGGCGTTCAGTGCCACATCCGGGCTCGGGGCGGCACCGGGCCTTGTTGCCCAGCCGCAGCCCGGGTGGCCCGTGCTTCCGGCAGCGCCAGCCGCAAACGACGGGGCACTCCTGGTTGACGAGGCTGCCGTGCGGCAGCATGGCCGTCATGGCCATAAAGCGCACAATGCCCGACCTGGCAACCGAGGACATCGCGGCGGCCACCGCCTTCTACGTCGAGGTACTTGGCTTCGAGGTCGTCATGGACATGGGCTGGATCGTCACCCTGAGCGATCGCGCCAACCCGGGAGCTCAGCTGAGCCTCATGACCCACGACGCCACCGCACCGGTTATCCCCGACGTGTCTGTGGAGGTCGATGATGTCGATGCCGCGCATCAGGCCGCCCGGAACGCCGGCGCTGAGATCGTGCACCCGCTCACCGACGAACCATGGGGAGTCCGACGCTTCTTCATGCGTGACCCCAACGGCAGGGTCATCAACGTCCTCACCCACAAGAGCTGACGACCCGTGAGTGATGCCTGTTCGCCGACGTCCGGAGCGGAGCCTCGGCAGGCTCCGGTCGTCGGGCCGACCCGTCACGCGCCGGGCCGACCCGACGACAGGTCCACGCTCAATCCTGGGAGCCGGTCAGCTGCGGCCGCAGCGCCAGGATCAGGCCGAGCATCGTGTAGCCGATGAGCAGGTGGCCCGCGCCGACCCAGTCGGCGATGGGCGAGCCGAAGATCCCGAAAGCCGGCACCGTCACCAGCGCCCAACTCTCCGCGACCGCCGGCCAGACACGGGCGGCGCCTCGCCAGCGAGCGGCGAAGGCGATCTTGATGCCGATGATCGCCATGCCGAGCATCGAGAGCGGCCAGAACACATCCAGGATCGCCACCGGGGCACTGTCCCGCCAGGCCGGCACGGCACCGTGCAGGATGCTCCACAAGGTGGCCAGGGTCAGCAGCACGAACTCCACTCGAAGCAGGCCGCGGGCAGCGCGGGAGGTGCCCGTGGCCGAGGTACGCAGCTGGGTGTGCACCAACGCGAACAGGCCGAGCTGAATCGCTGGCCCGCCGGATCGCCGAGTTCTTCACCGCCGGCGCGACCCCCGCGCAGGTGCCGTTTCCGCAGCTCACGGCGCGCGAGCGGGAGATCCTGGAGCTGCTGGCCGCCGGGCGTTCCAACGCGCAGATCGCCGCCGCGCTGTACCTGTCCCCCAAGACGGTACGCAACAACGTCTCGAACGTGTTCGCAAAGCTGCAGGTGGCCGACCGCCCCGAGGCGATCGTCCGGGCCCGGGAGGCCGGCCTCGGCAGTTGAGCGGCCCGGTACGGCGTACCGGCTGCCCACCGTGATCGGCCAGGACCCGGTTCGACCGTCCCGACCGGCGGATGAGCCGGGCGGCGGGGGCTGCGTACGATGCGGGGCCGGACATCCCCGCGTCGGGTGGAGGTAGCCACGGATGTCAGGCCAGCAGGACGGGTTCGCCCTCGGCGTCGACCTCGGCACCTCGAACACGGTGGCGGTGCTGCGCTGGCCGGACGGGCGGAGCCGCCCGTTGCTCGTGGACGGACACCCGATCCTCCCCTCCGGCGTCTACGTCGACTCCGGCGGACGGTTCCACGTGGGACGGGACGCGCAACGGCTGGCCCAGGCCGACCCGGCCGGGTACGAGCCGAACCCCAAGCGCCGGGTGGACGAGGAGACGGTCGAGCTGGGCGGGCGGGCGTACCGGCCGGCGGAGCTGCTGGCGGCGACGTTGCGGACGGTGGCGGACGCCGCCGTGGCCGCGGTGGGTTTCCTCCCGCCCGCGGTGGTCACCCACCCGGCGGCCTGGGCGGCGCCCCGCCGGCAGGTGCTGCACGACGCGCTCGCGCTGGCCGGCTGGCCACCGGCCGCCGAGCACACCCTGGCCGGTCCGATCACGCCCGGCACCCGCCTGCTGCGCGAGCCGGTGGCCGCCGCCCGCTACTACGCCCAGGTGCTGCGACGGCCGGTGCCGGTCGGGGGAGCCGTCGCGGTGTTCGACTTCGGCGGCGGCACCCTCGACGTGGCGGTGCTGCGTAACGAGGGCGCCGACCCCTGGGGCGACTCGGGATTCGCCCTGGTCGCCAGCGGCGGCGTCGCCGACCTCGGCGGTCTGGACCTGGACGGCGCCCTGGTCGGCCGGCTCGGCGAGTTGGTCGGCGCGGTGCACCCGGCCGCGTGGGCGCGCCTGACCAGCGCGACGACCACCGCGGAGTGGCGGGACCGGCATCAGCTCTGGGACCACGTGCGTGGCGCGAAGGAGATGCTCTCCCGGGCCATGGTCGCGCCGGTGGCCGTACCCGGGGTGGAGGCGGCCGCCCAACTGACCCGGGAGGACCTGGAACTGCTCGCCACTCCCCTGCTGGCCCGGGCGGTGGCCGAGACCCGGGACGTGATCGCCGCCGCGGGGCTGGTTCCCGGGCAGCTCGCCGGCCTCTTCCTGGTCGGCGGGTCGTCCCGGGTGCCGCTGGTGGCCCGGATGCTGCACGCCGACCTGGGGGTCGCCCCGACCGTCCTGGAACAGCCCGAGCTGCCGGTCGCCGAGGGCGCGCTGACGGACCTTCCGTTGCCCCGCCGGGCCGCAGCCGGGGCGCCACCGGCGGTGCCCGCCGGCCCGCACGGTGCGCTGCCCCAGAGCGCTCCGGTTCCGGCCGGGCCCGCACCCGCCGGCCCGCCCGGCACCCGACCGGAGAGCGCACCAACGGTCCCCACCGTGCCCGCGCCCGCCGGGCCGCCCGACACGCTGCCCCAGAGCACGCCGCCGGCCGCCGGACCGCACGGCACGCTGCCGGAGGGCGCGGCGCCCGGGGGCGCGCTCCCGGCGACCACGGTGCCGGTCCCCGCCCCGCACGGCACCCTGGTCGACGACGCGCCGACGCTGCCCGGGTACGCGGGCGCCCTGGCTCCGTCCGGGTACGCCGGTGCCGGGCAACCCCCGGCCGTCCCCGGTCAGGGCGGTTTCCCTCCCGGCGGCCGGGGGCTGCCGGGGACACCCGGCGGGGAGCCGCCGGTCTCGCCGGCGCCGGGGGTCGGGGCGGCCCGGCCGGGACGGGGCCGACGGGCTCTCTGGATCGCGGTCGGTGCCGGCCTCGTGGTGGTCGGCGTGGGGGCCGCGGCGGTGCTGTGGGCGTTTCGGGACCCCTACCCGGCGCTGGAGTTCCACACCCCGAAGTTGATCGCCCGGCCCGCGGCGGGCAGCGAGCGACCGGCCGCGATGTTCACCTCGGTGCTGGCCGACCGGGCCTACCTGGCGTATCCGGGCGCGGACAACCGGCTGGAGGTGGTGGCGGTCGACGCGGCCACCGGCGACGAGCGGTGGCGCAAGCCGACCCCGGTGGCGGCGGACCGTTGGCAGGCCGTGCAGGCGCTGCCCGGCGCGGTCGCCGTGCTCGCCGACGCCTCCGGTGCCAGCACCCCCCGCGACCTGGTGGTGCTCGACGCCGGCTCGGGCAACCAGCGCTGGCGGTTGACCATCCGGGGCGACGACGCCCTGTACTTCACGAAGGAGACGGCGGTCTGGCTGGACCGGACCGGTGGCCGGCTGGTCGGGCTGCGGCTCGACAACGGCCAGGAGAAGTGGAAGCACGACAACCCGCGCAACGAATACGGCGACGCCCGCACCGCAGTGGTGCCGGTCGGCACGGGCGAGGCGCTCGGCGGGCCCGCGTACCTCGACGGATCGCCGCGGGCGCCGTGGCTCGGGGACGCGACCCGGCTCGTCCAGGTGGGGGCGGACCGGTCGGTGCGGGTGGTCGACATGGACAGCGGGGAGATGCGCAACCGGGGCAACGTCGCCGACGTCGACGACCTGGTGGCGGCGCGCGACGACCGGCTGTACGTCATCGAGGACACCCGCGGCTACCGGCTGCTCGCCTACGACCTGGGCAGCCTCGGCGAGCCGGTGGTGCTCTACACCGCCCCGGACGAGCGGCGCCGGGCGAAGGCGCTGGTCACCTGCGGCGAGCACCGGGCCTGCCTGCTGGAGGTGCCGGACTCCGGCGCGGAAGGGACGGAAGTGGTGACGGTCACCGAGGGGAAGAGCACCCGCCACTGGTCGGCCCCGGAGGCCGACGGACTGGTACCGCTCGGCGAGCACCTGCTCGTCCGGCGCGACTCCCCGCAGGACGCGGTCACCCTCTTCGACCCGGAGGGCACGGCGGTGCTGCAGGACCGGGACGGGGTGGCCGGGCGGATCGACGCCGGGAACGTGCTGCTCTTCGCGAAGACGCCGAGCAGCGTGGCGGACGACCGCAGCGTGGCCGGGATGTCGGTGAGCGCCGCCGACCCGGTCGAGATGGGGCTGCTCAAGGGGGTGCGCAGCGAGTCCTGCTCGTGGAACGCCGAGGTGCTCGCCTGCGGTGCCGAGGAGGACTTCGTGCTGTACCGGTTCGCGGACTGACCCGCCCGGACGGACGGCTCAGCCCACCGGGCGACGGATGAACCGGGCAAAGCGGGGTAAGGCGACCACGTCCTGGTGGAGTGACGACCGGCGTCGCGGCATCCCGCGACCGGGCCTGCGGGCGGGCGGCGGAACGCCGACCCGCCCGCGGTCACGGCGGATCAGTTGCCGCTGACCCAGTTCCAGGCGGCCACCACCCACTCGGTCTGCTGCAGGTAGGCGACCCCGACACCGGCCAGGAAGATCGCCGTCACCAGGTGGGCTCCGCGTGCGCTGCGGCGTACCCGGCCCAGCTGCCGCTCCCAGACCACCCGGCCGAGCAGGCGGGCGAGCGCGAAGAGGCCGACGGCCGTGAGCAGGCTGAGCACGAAGGTGAGCAGCGGGGCACCGAGATCGCCCCGGCCGGAGATCGCCCAGATCCCCCAGCAGACGAAGGCGAACAGGGCGCCGGCCGCGCTCCACTCGCCGCCCCGGCGCAGCTGGGCCAGATGCCAGCTCAGGGGGCGGCGCGGGGCGGAGTCACCGGACCAGCCCGCCGTCGGGTCGACGGTGGAGAACTGCTCGGTCCGCGGCCTGCTCGGCTGCCCCACCGCGGCCACCCCGCGTCGGAACGCGTCCCGCTGCGGTGGCACCACCCCGACACCGGGCTGCGGCGGCACCTCCACGGTGCGCTCGGCCCACGGCTGTGTCTGGTCCGCCATCTCGTGTCCTCCCCCTCGACCGACGCCGGCCACGGTTCCGAGGGTAGCGAGCCGGCAAATCGGTCGCCGACCCCGAAGGTGATGGGTTAGACAGTTCCGATGATCGACGCTGTGGTGCCCCGGGCCGAGGACTTCGATGAGATCGCTGGGCTGCTGGCCCTCGCCTTCCATGGCGGCGTGGACCCCGAGCTGCGGGAAATCGAGCGGCCCATCTTCGAGCCGGAGCGCGCCCTGCTGGTCCGCGACGGCGGCGCCGCCGTGGCGCACGCCGGCGCGTTCAGCCGCGAGCTGACCGTGCCGGGCGCGACCGTGCCGGCGGCGCACGTGACGATGGTCTCGGTCGCCCCGACCCACCGCCGCCGGGGCCTGCTCACCGGGCTGATGCGCCGGCAGCTCCGCGAGATCCGCGACGCCGGCCGCGAGCCGGTCGCGGTGCTCTGGGCCAGCGAGGGTCGCATCTATCCCCGCTTCGGCTACGGCCTGGCCGCGCAGCGGTACACGCTGAGCTGCGACACCAGCGAACTGCGGCTGCCGGAACCGGCGTCCGTCGCGGGCACGCTCCGCCTGGACCGGCCGGCCGCGCACCAGGCCGAGCTGGCCCGGCTGTACGAGCGGGTCCGCGTCGACCGCCCCGGCTGGTCGCGGCGGGACGAGCGCTGGTGGGCGTACGTGCTCGCCGACGTGACGGGCCTGCGGGGCGGCGCCACCGAGCATCGGGTGCTGCTGCACGAGGGGCGCGACGGCCTGGACGGGTACGCGCTGTACCGGACGAAGGAGGAGTGGGACCGGACCGGCCCGCGCGGCGAGGTCCGGGTCGACGAGGTGGTGGCCGGGAACCCGGCGGCGTACCAGGCGCTGTGGCGGCTACTGCTGTCGATCGACCTGACCCGGCGCCTGTCGTTCGACCGGGCCGCCGTGGACGAGCCGCTGCTGTGGCTGGTGAACGAGCCTCGGCAGCTCGGCGCCCACGTCTCCGACGCCCTGTGGCTACGCGTCGTGGACGTCCCGGCCGCGCTGGCCGCCCGCCGGTACGCCGTCGACGTGGACGTGGTGTTCGAGGTGACCGACGACCTGCTGCCGGAGAACACCGGCCGCTGGCGGCTGGTCGGCGGTCCGACCGGGGCCCAGTGCGCGGCGAGCGACGCACCCGCCCGGCTCGGCTGCGACGTCCGCGTCCTCGGCGAGCTGTACCTGGGCGGGTCCGGGCTCGGGGCGCTCGCCGCCGCCGGCCGGGTCCGCGAACTGGTGCCGGGCACCGTGGCCGAGGTGGCCCCGGCCTTCGGCTGGCACCGTGCCCCGGCCCCGATGGAGGTCTTCTGAGTCTCCGCCGCTGAGCCCGCCGCCCACGTCGATCATGAGGTTGGCCGCGCGATTCGCCCGGTGGTTTCGCCACCGCCAACTCCATGATCGCCGGCTCGGGCTTGCCGGGCGTGGGCGGGCGCGATCAGCGGTGGGACGGTACGGTCGGGTGATGGGTGATGCGGAGCGGCGACGCCGCCGGTTGCGGCACCACGGCGAGGCCGGGGCGCCGGACGGCGAAGGCGCCGCCGGGCGGGCCGGCAGGCATGAGCCCGCCGGCACCTTCGCAGACGGGCCGACCGCCACCACGGCCGCGGTGCACGACGACGGCTCCAGGTCGCGGCGTGCCGCCAGACCCGCCGAGCTGGATTTGGCGGAGCCGCGGGGGCGCCGCGGCGGCCCCGCCGAGGAGGGTGAGCGGGGGTTGCGCGGCCTGGTCGGCTCGGGCTCCTCGCAGGTGAGCGTGACCGCCGCGCTGCGGGCGCGGGACGCCGCCCGGCCGACCGACGCGGACCTGGCCGAGGCGGAGGCCCGCGTCGTGATCGTCCGGCGCAACTGGGTGCCCCGCGAGGAACTCCCCCGCGCGAACCGCTAGCCGTCAGGCGGGCAGGTCGGGCAGTTCGCGGGTCTGCTCGTACGCGGCCACCTGGGTGATCCGGCGGGCGTGCCGCGGGTTGCCCGAGAACGGCGTGGTCAGGAACGCCTCGACCAGGGCGGTCGCCTCGTCCAGGGTGTGCTGGCGGGCCCCGACGGCGATGATGTTGGCGTCGTTGTGCTCCCGCGCCAGCTGGGCGGTGTCGATGCTCCAGGCGAGGGCGGCCCGGACGCCGGCGATCTTGTTGGCGGCGATCTGCTCGCCGTTGCCGGAGCCACCGATGACCACCCCGAGGCTGCCCGGGTCGTTGACCACCCGGTCGCCGGTGTGCAGGCAGAACGCGGGGTAGTCGTCGTCCGGGTCGTAGCCGTGCGGGCCCACGTCGACGACCTCGTACCCCTGCTTGGCCAGGTGGTTGGCCAGGTGCCCCTTCAGCTCGAAGCCGGCGTGATCGGATCCCAGGTAGACGCGCATACCGCGCAGTCTGTCAGGCCGGCCTCCGTGCCGCCGCGCGGGCGGCGGCACGGAGGCGAATTCGTCACAGCATCAGCGCGGCAGCTCGGCCACGACCAGGCCGGCGCGCGCCTTCGGGGTGAACCAGGTGCTCTTGCGCGGCATCTTCTCCCGGGCCAGGTTCACCGCGACGAAGTCGTCCACGGTCACCGGGGCGATCAGGACGGCCAGCTCGGCCCGGCCGGCGTCCACCTCGCCGGTGAGCCAGCTCGCCGGGTAGTCGCCGCCCACGTAGGTGATCCGCTTGTCGCCCGGGTCGAGGCCGAGCGCGTCGCGCAGCAGCAGCCGTTCGACCAGCGCGTGGTCCAGGTTCTCCAGCCGGCCGCCCCCGACCTGCGGCAGGCTGACCGCGTACCCCTGGCCGGCGAGATAGAGGCGGACGGTGCCGCCGGCCGCCGGGACCTCGACCGGGCCGTCGATCGGGCTGACCTCGGCGCCGGCGGCGCGCAGCCGGTCGAGCAGTTCCGCCGGGGTGCTGGTCAGCTCGCTGACCAGCCGGTTATAGGGCTGGATGGCGACCGAGGCGGGCGTGGTGATCACCGAGAGGAAGCGGGTCAGGCCACCGGTCTGCGCGGCCAGGCTGCGGTGGTTGCCGTCCGCGACCACCAGTTCCCCGCCGCCGGCGAGGGCGGTCAGCTCGTCCTGCTCGGGGCCGGGGCCGACCAGCCAGATGGCGTGCGTCCGCCCGGCCTGGTCGACGTCGGTCGCGGCGGGCGCGCCCGCCGACTCGGTCGCCGCCGCGAGCGCGGCGTGCAGCTCGTCACCCCGCCCGGTCTGCAGCAGGAGTACGGGCGAGAGCAGGTGGCCCAGTGCCTCGGCCAGGGCCACCCGCTCCCGCACCTTGGCGATGAAGACGTCCTCGTTGCGGATCACCAGACCGGGCTCGTCGGCCCGGGTGGAGATCTGGTCGGTGTCGACCATGGCGAACAGCCCGTACGCGGGCTCCTCGCCGGGTGCGCTGATCCGGTAGAGCACCACGACCTGCTCGGCCGGGGTGTAGCTGCCGTCCGCCTTGGCCTCGGCGAGGCGGGCCACCGCGTCGGGGAGCGCGTCGAGGAAGGGCTTCCCGACGCTGTCCGGTGCCCGGTGGGGCATCTCGATGCCGAGAGCACTGTGCGGATTCGCCTCGACGATGGCGCTGATCTCCGCGTCGTCGGCGAACTCGTCGTAGTTCTGCGCGCCGGTGCCGCCAGTGGTGATCCAGGCCCGGGCGATCGGATGCACGACCGTCATGCCCGCTGACGCTACCCGCGCCACCCACCGCGCCGTGCCGGACCCTCGCCGCTTCCATCAGGTGAAAGGAGTGGCGCAGGCGGCCCCTTCTTGACAGCCGTCAGGCGGTGCGGTCGGCGCCGGCGCTGCGGTGCCGGCCGGGGGCCGGCCGACGGCCCGGTGCCGGGGTGGCCGGCCGGGACGCGGCGGAGGAGGCGAGGCGTACCGTCGTCGCGCCCGGCGCGGGCCGGCCGGCCGCCGCGCCGGACCGGACCGGGCGGGCGGGCCCGGGCGGCAGGGCGGCGTCGGCGGGCGGGGTCATCCGGGAGGTGGCCACCACCCGGGCGACGCCGACCACGATCGGCGGGGCCAGCAGGTCCACCATCTCGGGCGGCAGGGTCGGCCGGACGGCCGGCCAGTCGCCTTCGGCCACGGACCAGTACGTCGCACCGGAGTCCTCGGTCGCCGGCACCGGCGCGTCGTCGGACAGGTGGCGGTGCTTAGCCATGGAACGCCTCCAGGAGCTGCCGGGGTGCGGCCCCGCGGGCCGCCGGCTGGGACACCTGATGAAACGAACCCCGCGCCGCCGGGGTGACGCCGGCGCCGCGGGGTCGCGCGCTGTCCGGAAGGGGCCCCGCTCCGCCGAAGCGTCGACCGGAGGCCCGTCCACACTCAGTCGAAGATCGGGCCGAGCTGCCGGGTCCGCTTGAGCTCGTAGAAGCCGGGAGTGCCGGCGACCAGCAGCACGCCGTCCCAGAGCCGGCCGGCCGCCTCGCCCTTCGGGGCCGGGGTGATCACCGGGCCGAAGAAGGCGACCTGACCGCCGTCCGGGCCGGGGGCGTGGATCACCGGGGTGCCGACCTCGGTGCCGACCGGCCGCATGCCCGCCTCGTGGCTGGCCCGCAGCGCCTCATCGTACGCGGTCGTCTCGGCGGCGTCGGCGAGCGCCGGGTCCAGCCCGACGTCGGTCAGCGCGCCGACCAGCATCTCCCGGCCGAGCGGCTCCTTGCCGAGGTGGATCCGGGTGCCCATGGCCGTGTAGAGCTTCGCCAGCGTCTCCCCGCCGTGGGCCTGCTCGACGGCGATGCAGACCCGCACCGGGCCCCAGCCCTGCTTCATCAGGTCCTGGTACTGCTCGGGCAGGTCCCGGCCCTCGTTGAGCACGGAGAGGCTCATCACGTGGAACTGGATGTCCACCTCCCGGACCTGCTCGACCTCCAGCAGCCAGCGGGAGGTGATCCAGGCCCACGGGCACAGCGGGTCGAACCACATGTCCACGGCGGCACGTTCGGTCACGGTGATATCCCTTCACGACTTCGCACGCCGGAACTCCGGCGCCCTCCCCCGATCCTCACCCCGGGCGGCATCGACCGGTGCCGGAATGAGAGCGTGACCTCGGCCACCGAAGGGTGTCATTGCATGGAAGACTCGGTGCGGACCGGCCGTCACGAGCGGGCCGGCGAGGCCGGTGCCGCGGGCCGCGGCGACAACAGTGGGATGGAGACGAACAGTGCCGGGAGTGCGTAACCTGACCCAGGTCGAGGCCACCGAGCGGGCCCGCCTGCTCGACGTGACCGGGTACGACATCAGCCTTGACCTGTCCACCGCCGTGCAGGCCGCCACCGGCCGCACGTTCCGCTCGGTGACGGAGGTCCGGTTCCGCTGCGCCGAGCCGGGGGCGAGCACGTTCATCGAGGTGGCCGCCGACTCGGTCCGGTCCGCCACGCTCAACGGCGCGCCGGTGGACACCTCCGGATGGGCGGCGGAGAAGGGCCTCACCCTGGCCGGCCTGGCGGCGGAGAACGTCCTCGTGGTGGACGCGGACTTCGCGTACTCGAACAGCGGCCAGGGTTTGCACCGCACGGTCGACCCGGTCGACGGCGAGACCTACCTCTACAGCCAGTTCGAGACGGCGGACGCGCAGAAGGTGTACGCCTGCTTCGACCAGCCCGACCTGAAGAGCGTCTACACCTGGCACGCCACCGTGCCGGACCACTGGCGGGTGGTGTCCAACATGCCCGTGGAGCGGGAGGAGCCGGCCGGGGAGGCGCTCAAGACCGTCCACTTCGTCGAGTCGGCGCGGATGAGCACCTACATCACCGCGCTCTGTGCCGGCCCCTACCACGAGGTGCGCGACAGCCACGACGGCATCGACCTGGGCGTCTTCTGCCGGGCCTCGATGGCGCAGTACCTGGACTCGGACGACCTGTTCCTGATCACCAAGCAGGGCTTCGACTTCTTCCACGAGAAGTTCGGCGTGCGGTACCCGCTGGCCAAGTACGACCAGCTCTGGGTGCCGGACTTCAACGCCGGCGCGATGGAGAACTTCGGCTGCGTCACGCACGCCGAGTCGCACTACATCTTCCGCTCGCAGGTCACCGACTTCGAGTACGAGCAGCGCGCCAACACGATCCTGCACGAGCTGGCCCACATGTGGTTCGGCGACCTGGTCACCATGCGCTGGTGGAACGACCTGTGGTTGAACGAGTCGTTCGCCGAGTGGGCCAGCCACTGGTGCAACACCCACGCCACCCGGTTCCAGGACGCCTGGACGACCTTCCTGTCGATCCGCAAGAACTGGGGTTACCGGCAGGACCAGCTCTCCTCCACCCACCCGGTCTACTGTGAGATGCCGGACCTGGAGGCGGTCGAGGTCAACTTCGACGGCATCACGTACGCCAAGGGCGCCAGCGTGCTCAAGCAGCTCGTCGCGTACGTCGGTGAGGAGCCGTTCCTGGCCGGCCTGCGGGCCTACTTCGGCAAGCACGCCTGGGGCAACGCCACCTTCGACGACCTGCTCGCCGAGCTGGAGGCCGCCTCCGGCCGGGAGCTGCGCAAGTTCGCCGCCCAGTGGCTGGAGACCGCGCAGGTCAACACGCTGCGCCCGGAGCTCACCATCGGCGCCGACGGCAGCTACGAGCGGGTGCTGGTCCGCCAGGAGGCGCCGGCCGGGCACCCGACGCTGCGTACCCACCGGATCGGCGTGGGCCTCTACGACCTGGCCGACGGGCGGCTGGTCCGCCGGGAGCGGATCGAGGTGGACGTGACCGGCGAGACGACGGAGCTGTCCGCGCTGCACGGCACGCCCGCCGCCGACGTGCTGCTGCTCAACGACGACGACCTCACCTACACCAAGCTGCGGCTGGACGAGCGGTCCATGGCGAACGTGGTGCAGCACATCGCCGGCTTCGATTCGTCGCTGGCGCGGGCGCTGTGCTGGACGGCCGCCTGGGACATGGTCCGGGACGCCGAGCTGTCCGCCCGGGACTACGTCGCGCTGGTGCTGGCCGGCCTGCCCGCCGAGAGCGACATCAACCTGGTCACCGCCACCCTGCGGCAGGCCACCACCGCGCTCACCTTCTACGCCGACCCGGCGTGGGCGCCGACCGGCTGGGCCGAGGTGGCCCGTACCGCCCGCGCGGCGCTGGCCGCGGCCGAGCCGGGCAGCGGGTTCCAGCTCGCCTGGGCCCGGGCGTACACCTCCGCGGCCCGCTCCGCCGAGGACCTGGCGGCGCTGCGCGGCTGGCTGGACGGCGTCGAGGTGCCGGCCGGGCTGTCGGTGGACACCGAGCTGCGCTGGGGGGTGCTCCAGTCGCTGGTGGCCAACGGTGCGGCCGGGGCCGCCGAGGTGGAGGCCGAGCTGGCCCGGGACCGCACCGCCAGCGGCGAGCGGGAGGCCGCGTACGCGCACGCCCTGGTGCCGACCTCGGAGAACAAGGCGGCGGTGTGGGCGGCGCTCACCGGCCCGGAGGCGCTGCCGAACTGGCGCAACCGGGCGCTGCTGCAGGGCTTCACGCACCCGGCGCAGGTCGACCTCGTGGCGCCGTACCGGGAGAAGTACTTCGCCACGGTGGACCAGGTCTGGGGCAGCCGGGACAGCGAGCCGGCGCAGGAGTTCGCCCAGCTCGCCTACCCGGCCTACCTGGTGGAGGACGACACGGTGGCGGCGACCGACGGGTGGCTGGCGGGCGACGGGCATCCGGCTCCGCTGCGCCGGCTGGTCGCCGAGGGCCGCGACGGCGTGGTCCGCGCCCTGAAGGCCCGGGCCAAGGACGCCCGGAGCGCCTGACGCGCGGAGTACCTGGCCGGGGCCGACGTGGGCGACCGCTCATGCCGGCCCCGGCCGTTATGGTTACGGATGGAGGTGGACGTGATGGCACAACCGACCTACGAGTGGCGCCCACCCGAGCGTGGCTGGCGGGAGCAGGACCTCTTCGACCTGCCAGAAGACGGGAACCGCTACGAGATCATCGACGGAAGCCTGCACGTCACCCCACCGCCCGGATACGGACACCAGTTGCTGGCGGACGAGATCCGGTCAGCGATTCAGGCGGCGGCACCGACCGGCTGGTGGGTCATCCGGGAGGCCGGGCTGCGAGCACCGGGGGCCAACCTGATACCGGACATCACGGTGCTGAGGCCGAGCCCCCCCGGACGGCATGTGGACGCAGGCTGAGGACGTGGCACTCGTCGTCGAGGTCGAGTCGCCGAACAGCCGACGGCAAGACCGGTTGACCAAGCCCGCGCCCTACGCGGAGGCGGGCATCCCGGCCTACTGGCGCGTGGAGCGCGGCGACTTCGGACCGATCGTCTACCGGTACACGCTCGTCAAGGGCGTCCACTACAACCTGGTGGGCACGGTCGGGCCGGACGACCCAATCGAGGTGACCGAGCCGTGGCCGATGCGGCTCGACCCGTCCGTCTGGCCCCGTTGACAGCCCGACGAAAAGCCCGGCCCGCAGACTCGCGGGCCGGGCTTCGTCGTAAGGGGAAGGCTCAGCCCTTGCCGGCGTGGCTGGCGAGCTGGTCGAGGCCCTGGATGATGCCGCCGGCCAGGTCGCCGCCGCCGAAGGACGCCACCATGGAGAGCGCGGCCAGCTTGGCGTACGTGTCCGGGATGCGCTTGCGGGCGTACCGGCCGGTGACGATCTCCAGCTGCCGCTGGTTGGGCGACACGGCGATCAGCACCGACTTGTCCGGCTCGGCGAGCTGCCGGTGCAGCCGCTCGGCGTGCTCCCGGATCGGCTCGTCCAGGTGGCCCACATAGACCGAGAAGACCAGCCCGGTGCCCTGGTCGGCCAGGCGGAGCGCCTCGTCGATGCGGAGCAGCTGACGGGTCGAGAAGGGCCCGTCCAGCACCTGGGGCGGGTTGCCCGTCCCGGTCGCGGCCGACATCTCACCAACGGTCACTTGCGCCTCCGGTACCCGCGGCCGGCGCCTCGCGGCCGGCCAGTTCCTGCTTGCGGCTGCTCAGCGCCGGCGCCTGCGCCCCGGCGGCCAGTGCCGTGCCGGCCGAGTCGGCCAGCTGCTCCGGACGGCCCAGGAACCAGACCGGAGTGAAGTCGAAGGGCCGGCCCGGCCGGTAGCGCTTGGCGCCGCCACCGCCGCCACGGCCACCGACGAACGCCAGTCCGGCGATCACCAGCACCGCGGCCGCCGGGATGCCAGCGAAGACCAGCAACGTCTCGGTAACAGACAATCCCAACGCCCCCAGGCGGAAAGAGAGACCAGGAATTTCCGGGTCGGGTGGACGATCATTACGACGGGTCCCCGACCCCGCTTGTGATGTTCACGTTAGCGGAGCCGACCGCCCGCCAGATTGCGGGGTGCTGATCCCACCCGCCACAGCCGTGCTCCAACTGCGCGGCCGTGCCGATCAATGTGGCGTCCGCGCCGTACCGGCCGGTGAGCAGCACCCCGACCGGCAGGCCGTCACCGGTCCGGCCGAGCGGCAGGGAAACGGACGGATCGCCGGTCACGTTGAAGATGGCGCAGTACGGCGAAAATCGGCGCTGCCGGTCGAAATCCTCGGCCGGATCGAGGGCGGCGAACGCGCCCACCGGCGCCTGCGGCGCCGCCAGGGTCGGGCAGAGCAGCAGGTCGCAGCCGGCGGTCCGGCGGACGCCGAGGCGTACCTGGGCCTGCAGTTCGCCGAGCGCGGCCAGCAGCGGACCGGCGCCGACGGCCGCGCCCCGGGAGCGGAGGAACCGGGTCAGCGGCAGCAGCTCGCTCTCCCGCTCCGGCGGCACCGGGGAGAGCGCAAGCACGTACCAGAGGGTCTCGAAGAGCGGCCACGCCGCCGGGCCGAGCGGTGCGGGCACCTCGACCACCTCGTGGCCGGCCGCGGTGAGCAGCGCGGCGGCCCGGTCGACGGCGGCCACGCAGTCGGGGTGGACGGGCTCGTCGGCGAGCATCGGCGTGGTGAAGCGGCCGATCCGCAGCCGCCCGGGCGCCGCGTCGCGGGCGACGCGCAGGTAACCGCCGGCGGGCGCGGCCGGCGGCAGGTACGGCTCGCCGGGCACCGGTTGGCCCATGACGTCGAGCAGCGCGGCCACGTCGGGGACGGTCCGTCCGAGCGGGCCGTTCACCGGCAGCCCGAACCCGCCGAACCCGAGCGGGCCGCCGGAGACCAAGCCCCGGCTCGGCTTGTATCCGACCAGACCGCAGAGCGACGCCGGGATGCGCAGCGAGCCGCCGCCGTCGGACCCCTGGGCCACCGGCACCAGCCCGGCCGCCACCGCGGCCGCCGCGCCGCCACTGGACCCGCCCGCGGTGTACGCGAGGCGCCACGGGTTCCGCGCCGGTGGCGCCACCAACCCTTCCGAGTAGAGCGAGCAGCCCAGCTCGGAGGTGGTGGTCTTACCGAGGCTGACCAGCCCGGCGGCGGTCATGAACCGAACCACGTCGGCGTCGACCGGCGGCACGAGGTCGGCGAAGGCGGCCGAACCGAAGGTGGTCCGTACCCCGGCGGTCAGCGTGAGGTCCTTGATCGCGGTCGGTACGCCGTGCAGCGGCCCGCGCCGGTCCACCGGCACCGCGTCGGCGGCCCGGGCCGCCTCCCGGGCCCGCTCGGGGGTGACGGTGACGAACGCGCCCACGGTGTCACCGAGCGCCTCGACCCGGTGCAGGTGGTGCTCGACCAGCTCCACGCTGGACAGCTCACCCCGGCGGATCGCGGCGGCCTGCTCCAGCGCGGTCAGCTCGTGCGGCTCGGCCATACCGACATCCTGCCTGGTGGCCACGCCCCTCGCACTCATCACCCGCCGCGTGCCTGCGCGCCACGGCCGGCATCGGGATGTGTTGAGACGCCGGGTGGTGTCGCAGCCGAGGCCCGGCCGCCGTCAGCCGTGCAGGAAGCGCAGGGCGTTGCGGGAGAAGAGCTTGTCGCGCTGGTCGGCGGTGAGGAAGTCTGCCTTCCGGACCACCTGACCGACCGGCCGCTCCCCCAGCGGATACGGGTAGTCGCTGCCCACCAGCACCCGGTCCTCCCCCATGGTGTCGACCAGCAGCCGCAGCGCGGCCGGGTCGAAGACCACCGAGTCGACGCAGAACCGGTCGACGTAGGAGCTCGGCGGGGCGGTGGAGGCGCCGCGTACCAGGTCGCCCCGGCGGTGCCAGGCGTTGTCGGCGCGGCCCAGCCAGAACGGGAAGCTGCCGCCGCCGTGCGCGAAGCAGATCCGCAGCGTCTCCGGCACCCGGTCGAAGACCCCGCCGAGGATGAGCGCCAGCACCGAGAGGTGCGTCTCGGCCGGCATCCCGGTCAGCCAGCGGGCCATCCAGCGGTCCAGCCGCGGGCCGCCCGGCATGTCCCAGGGGTGCACGAAGACCGGGGCGCCCACCTGCGCGCAGTGGGTCAGGAACTGCACGATGCCGGCGTCGTCGAGGTCGCGGTCGCCCACGTGGTTGCCGATCTCCACGCCGACGTGACCGGCCGCCAGGCAGCGGTCCAACTCCGCACAGGCCAGGTCCGGGTCCTGCAACGGCACCTGGCAGAACGGCACCAGCCGGTCGCCCCCGGCAGCGGTCACCGCCAAGGTGAGGTCGTTGAAGATCCGGGCCACCCGGACGGCCTGCTCGGCCGGGCGGTCGTAGCTGAAGAAGACCGGGGTGGGCGAGACCACCTGCACGTCGACGCCGTCGGCGGCCATGTCGGCCAGCCGGGTCGCCGCGTCCCAGCACTCCGCGCCGACCGGCCGGAACTCCGTCTCGCCGACCATGATCATGGCGGCGCGCTCGGAGTCCACCCGCAGCCAGGGCCAACCGGACCCGCCGCACGCCGCGGCGAGGTCCGGCCACCCCTTGGGTACGACGTGCGTGTGCACGTCCACGACACGTCCCGGCATCAGCCCTTGCCCGGGTGCAGCGCGCCGCAGTTGGTGCAGGTACGGGCCTTCTCGTCGGCGTAGAACGCCGAGAAGACCGGGGGCAGGTCGGCCGCGATGTCGCGGACCTGGAGTTCCACCTCGTGCACCTTGTGGCTGCATTCGGGGCAGTACCACTGGAACTTCTCCAGCGTGCCCTCCTCGCGGACCCGCTCGATCACCATGCCGATCGAGCCGGCCTCGGGCCGCTGCGGCGAGTGCGGGGTGTTGCGCGGCAGCATCCACATCTGACCCTCGCGGACGTGCACCGTACGCGGGCCCTCGGGGAGCATCAGGTTGACGTGCATGTTGCCCTTGACCTGATAGAAGAACTCCTCGTACGGGTCGACGTGGAAGTCGGTCCGCTGGTTGGGGCCGCCCACCACCATGACGATAAAGTCATCGCTGCCCGGCAGCATCTCCTTGTTGCCCACCGGCGGCTTGAGCAGGTGCTGGTTCTCCCCGATCCAGCCCTGGAAGCTGAACGGCTCGGCGATCTCACTCACGACTGACCTCCCGACGGAAGTAGGGCCACGGCCTGCATCTCGATCAGCAGGTGCGGATGCGGCAGCTGGTGCACCGCCACCGTGGTCCGGGTCGGCCCGGTGGCGTCGAAGAACTCCGCCCACACCTGGTTGTATCCACCGAAATCATTCATGTTGACCAGGTAGCTGGTGACCTGGACCAGGTCGGACAGGTCGGCGCCGACCGACCGCAGCAGATCCCGGATGTTCTCGATCACGGCCCGCGTCTGCACCCGGATGTCCAGGTTGGTCGTGCCGAACTCGTCCACCGACACGCCCGCGAAGGTGTTGTCCGGCCGCCGGGACGACGTACCCGAGACGAACACGAACCCGCCCGCCACCTTGACGTGCGGGAACGCGCCCCGTGGCACGGCCTTCCCGGCCACCACCCGCGCCTCGCCACTCACGACAGACCACCTGTCGGCACCGACCCGCGGACGCCGGCCCCGACGGGGTGCCGGGCAGCCCGGCCGGCGGAGGGATCAAGCCTGACCGCCCGGAGCCGGCCGGGCTGCCCGGCAGCCTCCACGCTGATCATGACGACGCCCGCAAGGAGGCGGTACCGAGCTTCTCGACCACGGCACGGACGTGGGCGCCCGGGCGCAGTGGCACCGCGGCCGTCGCGGCGCCGGCCAGGAAGAGCCAGCCCTCGCGCAGCCGCACGCCCTGCCGGCCGGCCAGCCGGAGCCCCTCGTCCAGGGCCCGGCGCGGGTCGCCGAGGATCGCCGCGGTCGAGCCGACCTGCGCCACCCGGCCGTCGATTTCCAGCAGCACGCCGAGGTTGTCCAGCCCCTCCGGCACCGGCGACCAGGGCCCGACGACGAACGCGGCGGCCGAGGTGTTGTCGGCGATGACGTCCGGCAGGGAGAAGGTGAAGTTGGCGTACCGGGAGTCGATCAGCTCGATGGCCGGGGCGACCGCGCGCACCGCGTCGGTGAACGCGCCGACCGGCTCGCCGGGTTCGGGCAGGCGGTCCAGCAGGAACGCCACCTCCGGCTCAACCCGGGGGTGGATGAAGGCGGCCACGTCGACGGTCCCGCCGTCGGGGACCCGCATCATGTCGGTGAGCCGGCCCCAGATCACCTCGTCCACGCCGACCTGGGCCATCTTCGCCTTGCTGGTCAACCCCATCTTCAGCCCGACCAGCCGCTCGCCCCGGTCGAGGCGCCGCTGGAGCAGCGCGGTCTGCACCGCGTACGCGGTGTCGACGTCGAGGCCGGTCTCGGCCGCGAGCTGCGGGATGGCGGTGGCCCTGTCGGCGGCCGCGCCCAGCTTCTCGGCTATCCCCGCGATGTCCGGCCCGATCATGAGTTCTCCTTGCCCGCGAGGTCCAGCGCCACGTCCACGATCATGTCCTCCTGGCCGCCGACCATCCGCCGCCGGCCCAGCTCGACCAGGATCGAGCGGACGTCCACCCCGTACTTCGCGGAGGCGCGTTCGGCGTGCCGGAGGAAGCTGGAGTAGACGCCCGCGTACCCCAGGGAGAGGGTCTCCCGGTCCACCTGGACCGGCCGGTCCTGGAGCGGGCGGACCACGTCGTCGGCCGCGTCCATCAGCGCGAACACGTCGCAGCCGTGCTTCCAGCCGTGCAGCTCGGCGACCGCGACGAAGACCTCCAGCGGAGCGTTCCCCGCGCCCGCGCCCATGCCCGCCAGTGAGGCGTCCACCCGGACAGTCCGCCCGGACGGGGAACCGAGTGGCCCGTCCCCGAGGATCCGGCCGTGCTCGACCGCGACCACACTGTTCGCCACCCCGAGCGACAGGTTGTGGTGGGCGTGGATGCCGATCTGCGTCTCCGGCTCGAGCACCTGCCGGTACGCGTCGATCCGCTCGGCCACGTCGGACATCAGCAGCCGGCCGCCGGAGTCGGTCACGTAGACACAGTGCGCCCCGTAGGACTCCATCAGCTTGGCCTGGGCGGCCAGCCCGGCCGGGTCGTTCATGTGCGACATCATCAGGAACCCGGCGACGTCCATGCCGTTCTCCCGGGCCCAGGAGATGTGCTGGGCGGAGATGTCCGCCTCGGTGCAGTGGGTGGCGATCCGGACGCTGGTCACCCCGAGCGCCTTCGCGGCCTTCAGGTCGGCGATGGTGCCGATCCCGGGCAGCAGCAGCGTGGTGAGCTTCGCGCCGGTCAGCACCTCGGCGGCGGCGGAGATCCAGTCGGCGTCGCTGGCCGCACCGTGGCCGTAGTTGACGCTGGACCCGGCCAGGCCGTCGCCGTGGGCCACCTCGATGGCGGCCACCCCGGCGGCGTCCAGCGCGGCGGCGATGGTCCGCACCTGGTCCACGGTGTACCGGTGCGCGATGGCGTGCATGCCGTCCCGCAGCGTCACGTCCTGGATGTAGAGATCAGTCATCGGACGGTCACCTCCGCGTGCCGCGCCGGCGCGGGGCCGTGCCCGGCCGAGCGCAGAGCCACCAGCCGCTCCGCGGTGCGCAGCGCGGCCGAGGTCATGATGTCCAGGTTGCCGGCGTACGCGGGCAGGTAATGCCCGGCGCCGGAGACCTCCAGGAAGACGGAGACCTGCAGCCCGGCCAGCTGCCGCCCCAGCGACGGCACGTAGGTGTCGACCCGGTCGAACTGCACGTCCTGCTTGAGCCGGTAGCCCGGAACGTACTCCTGCACGGCGGCCACCATCTCGGCCACCGAGGCGGCGATGGCGGACCGGTCGGCGTCGACGTCCGAGCAGAGGCAGTAGACGGTGTCGCGCATCAGCAGCGGCGGATCGGCCGGGTTCAGCACGATGATCGCCTTGCCGCGCTCGGCGCCGCCGACCACCTCGATGGCCCGAGCGGTGGTCTCGGTGAACTCGTCGATGTTGGCCCGGGTGCCCGGCCCCGCCGACTTCGAGGCGATCGAAGCGACGATCTCCCCGTACGCCACCGGGGTGACCCGGCCGACGGCGGCGACGATCGGCACGGTCGCCTGCCCACCGCAGGTGACCATGTTGACGTTCGCCTCATGCAGGTGCTCGTCGAGGTTGACCGGCGGCACCACGTACGGGCCGATGGCGGCCGGAGTCAGGTCGACCACGGTCCGGCCGTGCGCCCGCAGCACCGCGTCGTGGCGGCGGTGCGCGCCGGCCGAGGTGGCGTCGAAGACCAGCTCGACGTCGGCGAACTCGGGCAGCGCCACGAGCCCGTCCACGCCCTCGGCGGTGGTCGCCACGCCCAGCCGCCGGGCCCGGGCCAGGCCGTCCGACGCCGGGTCGATGCCGGCCATCGCCACCATGCGCAGGCGGTCACTCAGCCGCAGCACCTTGATCATCAGGTCGGTGCCGATGTTGCCCGACCCCAGCACCGCCACTCCAACTGTCATCGCCGAGCCCTCTTCGTTCACGACTGCGGGGCTCGCAAGCTCACTCCTCGCGCTCACGACGCCTCCTTGGAGAAACAGGTCCGCACCGAGCCGAGCCCGGAGATCCGCGCCTCGTACGCCGCCCCGGGGGTGACCGGCACCATCGGGCCGAGCGCCCCGGAGAGCACCACGTCCCCGGCGCGCAGCGGATCGCCGGCGCGGGCCATCGTGCCGGCCAGCCACTCCAGCGCGTGCAGCGGGTTGCCGAGGCAGGCCGCCCCCGCCCCCACCGAGACCGGCTCACCGGCCTGCTCCAGCACCATGCCGCACAGGCGCAGGTCCACATCGGCGAGCCGGCGGGGCGCGGTGCCGAGCACGAAGAGCCCGCTGGAGGCGTTGTCCGCCACGGTGTCCACGATGGAGATGTCCCACCCGGCGATCCGCGAGTCGACGATCTCGATGGCCGGCAGCACGTGGTCCACGGCCCGGATCAGGTCGACGGTGGTGACCCGCTCGTCGGGCAGGTCCGCGCCCAGCACGAAGGCGATCTCCGCCTCCACCCGGGGCTGGAGCAGCCGGCCCATCGGCACCTCGACGCCGTCACCGACCGCCATATCGTCGAAGAGCACCCCGAAGTCGGGCTGGAACACGCCGAAGCTCTCCTGCACCGCCCGCGAGGTCAGCCCGATCTTCGCCCCCACCCGGCGGTGGCCCTTGCCGAGCCGCTGCCGGGTGTACACCTGCTGCACCTGGTAGGCCGACTCGATGTCGCCCTCCGGCAGCAGCCGGCCCCGCAGGGGCGGGCACGGCTTCTCGTCCTGCCGGGCGACGGCCAGTTCCCGGTTGGCGGCCTCGATGTCGACGGTGGTCATCCCCGCTCCTCGCTGCGCTCGCTGACGACCCCGTGCATTCTGCCCGGAACGTGCGCTCATGTGAGGTCCACACAGACGTTGGTGAGCTCAGAGTAGAAGTCGAGCGAGTGCACCCCGCCCTCCCGGCCGACGCCGGAGGCCTTCACCCCGCCGAACGGGGTGCGCAGGTCGCGCAGGAACCAGGTGTTCACCCAGACGATGCCGGCGTCCAGCCGGGACCCGGCCCGGTGCGCCCGGCCCACGTCGCGGGTCCAGACCGTCGCCGCCAGGCCGTAGTCGGTGCCGTTGGCCAGGGCGTACGCCTCGTCCTCGTCGTCGAAGGGTGCGACGTGGACGACCGGGCCGAAGATCTCCTCCCGGTTGGTGCGGGCGTCCGGCCCGAGCCCGGTCAGCACGGTCGGCTGCACGTACGCGCCGCCGTCCCGAGCGTCGCCGAAGCGCGGCACCCCGCCCCCGGCGCACACCTCGGCGCCTTCGGCCCGGGCCAGGTCGTAGTGGCCGAGCACCTTGTCGCGGTGGCCGTGCGAGATCAGCGGCATGTTCGCCGTCGCCTCGTCGGCCGGCCAGCCGTACGCCAGTTCGTCGGCGCGCTTGGCGAGCCGCGCGGTGAACTCCTCGAAGACCGGCCGCTGCACGTAGATCCGCTCGGTGCAGAGGCACACCTGGCCGCCGTTGGTGAAACTGGACCGGACCGACCCGGCGACCGCCGCGTCCAGGTCGGCGTCGGCGAAGACCAGGCCGGCGTTCTTGCCGCCCAACTCGAAGCTGACCGCCTTCACCCCGTCCGCGGCGGCCCGCATGATGGCGCTGCCGGTGGCGGACTCCCCGGTGAAGGTGATCGCGTCCACGCCCGGGTGCCGGGTGAGGAACTCCCCGGCCGAGTCGGGGCCGAAGCCGTGCACCAGGTTGAACACGCCCTCCGGTACGCCCGCCGCGGCCATCACCTCGGCGAGCAGGGTGGCCGACGCCGGGGTCTCCTCGCTGGGCTTGACCACCACAGCGTTGCCGCAGGCCAGGGCCGGGGCGACCTTCCAGGTGAGCAGCAGCAGCGGCAGGTTCCACGGCACGATCACCGCGACCACACCGACCGGCTTGCGGACCGCGTAGTTGAGCGCCCGGCCGCCGGCCGGGGTGACCGTGGTGAACGACTCAGTCGGCGCGGTCGCCACGATCTCGGCGAACGCCCGGAAGTTGGCCGCGCCGCGCGGGATGTCCAGCGTACGGGCCTGGGAGATGGCCTTGCCGGTGTCGGCCACCTCGGCGGCGACCAGATCGTCGAAGCGGCGTTCCAACTCGTCGGCGATCCGCCGCAGCACCTCGGCGCGCTCCCGCTCGCCCATCCGGCCCCACGGGCCACGCAGCGCCGCCCGGGCCGCCGCCACCGCGTCGTCCACCGTGGACGAGTCGGCCTCGACCACCTCGAAGACCGGCTCGCCGGTCACCGGGCTGCGCTTGGTGAACCGCCGCCCGGCGGCGACGAACTCGCCACCGACGAAGTTGCGCAGCAGGCCCGGGCCGTCCGGCGCGTGCCCGGCCATCAGCCGCGGATCCCAGAGCCTCATCGCCGCCTCCCTCGCCCGAGCACCATCGCCGCGCCGGCCAGCGCCGCCACCGCGCCGACCGCGACCGCACCGAGCACCTGGTACTGCCGGCGCACCCGGCGGCGCACCTCGGCGTACGGGGTGGTGGAGAAGGAGACCAGCTCGTACTGCGACACGTACCGGCCGGGCAGCGCCCGCTCCAGGGCGTGCTCGATCCGCTTGCGGGTCTGGAACACCGGCGAGGCGACCTTGTCCCGCATCTCCACGAAGTTGGCCAGCGCCATCCGGGCGATCGCCTCGGCGTTGGCCTGCCGCCGCTGCTCGAACAGCGGCAGCGCCACGGACCACTGGTCGCCGCACTCGTCCAGGCAGCGGTCCAGCTCGACCACGTCCTCGAACGCGCAGTTCGCGCCCTGGCCGTAGAACGGCACGATGGCGTGCGCCGCGTCGCCGAGCAGGCCCACCCTGCCGTCCACCTGCCACGGGGTGCAGCGGACCGTGCCCAGCACCCCGACCGGGTTGTGCTGGTAGTCGTCCACCAGGTTCGGGGCGAGCGGGATCAGGTCCGGGTAGTGGGTGTGGAAGTACCGCTCGATGGCGGCCGGGCTGCCCAGCGAGGCGAAGCTCGCGGTGCCGTGGGTGGGCCAGAACAGGGTGCAGGTGAAGGAGCGGTCCGGGTTGGGCAGGGCGATCATCATCGAGGTGCCCCGCGGCCAGATGTGCAGGGCGCCCGGATCCAGGGCGAACTCGCCGCCGATCGGCGGGATGCTGAGTTCCTTGTAGCCGTAGTCGAGGAAGTCCAGGCTCTCGGTCAGCGCGCCGTACCCGAGGAGCTGCCCGCGCACGGCGGAGCCGGCGCCGTCGGCGCCGAGGATGACCGACGCGGTGGCGGTGACCTTGCCCTGCGGGGTCTCGAAGGTCATTTCCCCGGTCGTCGGGTCGAGCCCGACCAGCCGGTGGTCGAACGCGACCCGCACACCGGGCCGCGCGGCGGCGGCGGTGAGCAGGGCGTTGTTCAGCGCGCCCCGGCTGATCGAGTTGATCGCCCGGTCGCCGGAGCCGCTGTACGACTGGAACTGCGGCTCCCCCTCGACGGGGTGGATCATCCGGCCACGCATCGGCAGCGCGTCCGCCATCACCTGCCGCTCCAGCCCGATCCGGCGCAATGCGTCAAGGCCGCGCTCGGACAGCGCCAGGTTGATCGAGCGGCCCCGCTCGACCTGCCCGCTGCGCGGGTCCGGCCGCCGCTCGTAGAGGGCCACCGGGTAGCCGCGCCGGGCCAGGTAGCAGGCCAGCAGGCAGCCGGCCAGCCCCGCCCCGACGACGGCGATCTCGTCGCGTTCCCTACTCATGCGGTGGCCTCCACGGTCGCGGCCAGCGCGTCGGCGACCCGCCAGCAGTCGTGGTACGTCGAGTAGAGCGGCACCGGGGCGAACCGGACGATGTCCGGCTCCCGCGCGTCGGCGATCACGCCGTGCTCGTGCCGCAGCCGCTTGGTCAGCTCGTTCGCACTGCCCACCCGGCTTCCTTCCGTTCGCGACTGCGGGGCTCGCAAACCCGGCTCACTCCTCGCGCTCACCCTGCTCCCTTCCGTTCGCGACTGCGGGGCTCGCAAACCCGGCTCTCTCCTCGCGCTCACCCCGATCCGCACGGAGAGTTGGCAGCCCCGGCGGGCCGGGTCGCGGGGGGTGACCACGGTCAGCGGCCGGCCGACGGTCACCTCGTCCAGCAGCCGCTCCAGGTAGCCGGTGAGCCGGAGGCTGCGCTCCCGCAGCGCCGGCATGCCGACCGAGTCGAAGAGTTCCAGCGAGGTACGCACCGGGCCCATCGCGAAGATCGGCGGGTTGGAGATCTGCCACGCCTCGACGGTGGCCGGCGGCCGGGAGACCGGGGTCATCTCGAACCGGGTGGCGGCCTCGGTGCTCCACCAGCCCTCGAACCGGGGCAGGCCGGGGTCGCCCAGGTGTCGTTCGTGAACGAAGACACCGGCCAGCGCGCCCGGCCCCGAGTTGAGGTACTTGTACGAGCACCAGGCGGCGAAGTCGACGTCCCAGTCGTGCAGCGCCAGCGGGACGTTGCCGACCGCGTGCGCCAGGTCCCAGCCGACCACCGCACCGGCGGCCCGCCCGGCAGAGGTGATCGCCGGGACGTCCATCAGCTCGCCGGTCAGGTAGTTGACCCCGCCGAGCAGCAGCAACGCCACGGTGTGCCCCTCGGCGGCCAGGAAGTCGAGGACGTCCTGGGTGCGCAGGGTGTCCTCGCCCGGGCGCGGCGCCAACCGGACCACGGTGGCGTCCGGGTCCAGGCCGTGGAACCGGGCCTGGCTGCGCACCGCGTAGCTGTCCGACGGGAAGGCGCTGTCCTCGATGACGATCCGGGTCCGCTCGCCGGCCGGCCGGTAGAAGCTCACCATCAGCAGGTGCAGGTTGACCGTGAGGGAGTTCATCACCACGGTCTCCGCCGGGAGCGCGCCGACCAGGCGCGCGGCCGGCGCGGTCAGCAGCTCGTGGTACGGCAGCCAGGGCCGCTTCGCCTCCAGGTGCCCCTCCACGCCCAGCCGGCGCCAGGCGTCCAGGTCGGCGAGGAGTTCGTCCCGGGTGGCCCGGGGTTGCAGGCCCAGCGAGTTGCCGGCCAGGTACGCCACCTCGGGGTACCGCCCGCCCTCGGCGGGGGGCACGTGGAACAGGTGCCGGTGGCCCGGGTCGGCGGCGTCGAGCCGGCGGGCTTCTTCTTCGGGGGTGGGCATGTCCTTCTCTCCGGTCACATCGCGGTCCGGGCCGACCACAGCTCGGGGAACACCACCCGGGCCATGCTGCGCTGCAACCAGGCCAGCCCGGCCGAGCCGCCGCTGCCGACCTTGGCGCCCATGGTCCGCTGCACCGCCTTGATGTGCTGCCAGCGCCAGTCGCCGAACCGCTCGGCCACCTCGGTCAGCGCCTCACCCAGCAGGCGCAGGTGGTTGTCCGGGCCGCCGTCGGCGTAGATGCGCACCCAGGCCGCCTCGACCGTGGGGTGCGGGTCGTGCTCGGTCGCCACGTCCCGGTCGAGCAGTTCGCCGGGGAGGTCGAAGCCGCGCCGGGCGAGCAGGGCGATCACGTCGTCCCAGAGGCTCGGCGTGGCGAGGGCGGCGGTCAGCTCCGCGTGCACCTCGGTCTGCCGGCGGAACGGGCGGATCAGGGCCGGGTCGCGCAGGCCGAGCAGGAACTCCAGCTGCCGGTACATGGCGGACTGGAAGCCGGAGCCCTCGCCGAGCCGGTCGCGGAAGCGGTTGAAGTCGGCCGGGGTCATCCAGCGCAGCCCCTGCCAGGCGGCGTTGAGCCCTTCCAGGTGCAGGGCGGCGCGGCGCAGCGGGGGCAGCGCCTCCCAGATCCGGTTGGCCCGCAGCTCCCGCTGGGCGTGCCGCAGCTCGTGGCAGGTCAGCCCGAAGTACAGCTCCATGATCTGGCTGACCATCAGGAAGGACATCTCGCCCGGATCGTCGCTGAGCGGCTCCTGCAACCGGTGCAGCGTGCTCGCCCGCACGTAGGCGTCGTAGGGCACCCGGTCGGCGAACTCCAGCGTCGGCTCGCCACCGTTACGCGCCGCCCGGGCCGCCCGCTGCTGCGGGGTGGCCGGACGAACCGCCGTCGTCTGTTCCACCGTCATCTCCCTCGGTACGCGGGGTAGACGACATGATCCCGCTCCTGGATCCGCGAATGGAATGCCTGTTCAACGGCGGTACGGTGGTTTGACCTGTCGTGTTGAAGGCCGCACGGCTCCCGGGTTCACGAAGGAAAGGTCACGCAGTGGACGACATGGACTGGGCCCTGCTGCGCGAGCTCCAGGCCGACGCCCGGCTCTCGTTCAGCGAGTTGTCCCGCCGGGTGCACCTGTCGCCGCCGGCGGTGGCCGAACGGGTCCGCCGGCTGGAGGAGTCCGGGGTGATCACCGGCTACCACGCGCACGTGGACCTGACCCGGGCGGGCCGTACCGTGGTCGCCCTGATCCGGATGTCCTGCTACGGGTCCCGGTGCATCCTCAACGACCCGGACGTGGCGGGCTGGCCGGAGATCATGGAGATCCACCGGATCACCGGGGACGCGTGCAGCATGCTCAAGGTCGCGGCGGGCTCGATCGACGAGTTCGAGCGGGTCATCGACCGGCTCGCCCCGTACGGCCAGCCGTCCAGCACGATGGTGCTCTCCACCCCGCTGGACTGGCACCCGGTCACCCCGCTGCCCCGCACCGGTTCATCGTCGGCCGGTCGCCGCCGCTGAGCGTGATCCCCCGGTCGGCGGTCCCGCACCGGTTTGCCGCGGCGCCAGCGGGAAAGCAGCCGGCACTGCCCGTCAGCAGGATTCCGGTGCGCCGCACCGGGAGGGGGGAACCATGCGAGGGCTCGTGTCACACCGCGCCCTGTCCGCCGTACTGGGCGTGCTCGCCCTGGTCGGGGCGTTCATCCTGATCACCGCCACGCCGGCCCGCGCCGGGGAGAACGTCTTCGTCGAGGTCACGCCGAATCCCGCGCAGGCCGGCACCCGGGTGAACATCCGGGCCAGTTGCGACAACGCGAACAACCGGCAGGCCGAGGTGAACTCGGACGCCTTCGGGCGGGTGATGCTCCGACCGGACAACGGCTTCCTCACCGGGGCGGTGACCATCCCGGCCAACAAGCAGGCCGGTGACTTCCCGGTCGACCTGCGCTGCTCCAACGGGAACACCGCACAGACCGTGCTGACCGTGCTGAACATGGCCCAGCCCAGCAAGGGCCCGGCCACCGGCGGGGGCGGCACGGCGGGCGGCCGGGGCGCCGGCTCGCTGCTGCTGGTCGGCGGACTGGTCGCGGTGGCGGTGGTGGCCGGCGTCGGCGCCCGCCGCAGGACCGGGTCGCGCTTCTGACGAGGTGCGGCCATGGCAGGCCCACGGACCCGACCCGGCCGGCAGCCGGACGCCCGGGACGACGGTCGTAGCCCGCGGATCCGCGGCGACGGCCGCACCCCGGCGACGCGGGATGGAGCCGGCGGTGTCGCCGCCCTGACCGGCGCGCCCGTGCCGGCCGGCCCCGGCGGACGCCCCACGCGGATCGACGGCAGGGGCCGCGGCCTGCGGATCCAGGGCGACGGCCGGGCCGCCCGTCGGGACGGCCGCATGCCGCCGGCCCCCGGTCGCCGCGGCACCCGCATCCACGGCGACGGCCGCACCCGGCGGATCGGCGGCCGGCCGGCCCGCCTCGACGGCAGCCCGCGCATCCAGGGCGACGGCCGCACCCGGCGGATCGGCGGCGGCCGCGGCCGGCCCGCCCGGGGCGTGGGCCACGTGCGGAACGTCCGGCCGCAGGCGAACCGGGACGCCCACAGGACCCGGCCCGGCACGGCCGGCCGCAGGCTGCGGACCTCGCTCCGGCTGGTGACCCGGGCGACCCGTCGGTTCGCCCGCACCGCCGGCCAGGCCGCCACGGCCAGCGTCGCCACCGCCGACCCGCGCGCCCGCACCGCGCCGGTCCGGCCCACCCGGACCGCCGCCCGCTGGCGGTACGCGGCGCGGCGCGGCCCCGGCGCCCCGGTGCTGGTGATCGGCACGCTGATGGTGCTGATCATCGCGATGCTCGGCGTGGAGCGAGTGACCGGTGTCACCGTGCTGCCGGACCGGCTCTTCGCCGGGATACGGCCGCCGCCGAAGAAGTTCCCGGTGCTGGCGGCGAGCCCGCCGACCGACATCGCGATCGGCAAGCTCGGCCTGCGTGCCCCGGTGCACCGGGTCGGCATCGCCGCCGACGGCAGCATCGCCGTACCCGCGCTGGAGCGGGCCGGCGAGGCCGGCTGGTACGACCAGGGACCGACCCCGGGGCAGAACGGCCCGGCGGTGATCGTCGGGCACGTCGACACCACCACCGGCCCCGCCGTCTTCCACGATCTCAAGAAACTGGACGACGGCGACCGGGTCGAGGTGACCCGGGAGGACCACTCGGTGGCCGTCTTCGCGGTCACCTCCGTGCAGCGGTACGGCAAGGAGCGGTTGCCGGTGAACGAGATCTTTGGCGACTTCAGCCAGCCGAACCTACGCCTGATCACCTGCGGCGGCCGATGGGTGGGCGGCGCGACCGGATACGCCGACAACCTGGTGGTCTACGCGTCACTGGTCGAGGCGCGTGGCCCGTGAGCCCGGGCTCAGGGCGGGCGGTGAGCGGGCTCAGGCGGCCTCGGGCTCGGGCTCGCGCAGGTCCAGCCAGTCCGCCCAGCGCGGGTCCGGCGCCCGGTGCCCGAGAACCCGCCAGGCCGTCCCTTTCGGGGCCGCCGGCAGGCTGTGCAACCGCCAGCCCAGCTCCGCCGGCGTCTTGTCCCCTTTGGTGTGGTTGCACCGGGCGCAGGCGGCGACCACGTTCTCCCAGGCGTGCCGGCCGCCCCGGCTGCGCGGGAAGACGTGGTCGATGGTCTCGGCCGGGCCGCGGCAGTAGGCGCACCGCCAGCCGTCCCGGGCGAAGATGGCCCGGCGGGAGAGCCCGACATGGGTGCGGTAGGGCACCCGGACGTAGCGGGTCAGCCGGACCACCGAGGGGACCGGGAGCGCGTTGCGGGCGCTGTGCAGGACGCCGTCGCCGTCCGCGACGCAGACGGCCTTGGCGGAGAGCACGAGGATCGCGGCGCGACGCACCGACACGACACACAGCGGCTCGTAGGTGGCGTTGAGAACGAGTGCACCGGAGCCCGCCGTGGGTCGTATGTCAGGCATCGTGCTCACCCTCCCGGTCCAGCCGCTCCTGCCGCTGTTTGCGCCGGGGGGTGCCCCGCAGGCAGCGGGGAGCCGCACCGACGCCGGCCGGATCACCGACGTCCGCTGCGCCCATCGTCCCTGATCGGACCCGCGATTGCACGTACTAATCCGGGGTACCCTCATGAACCTTTCGTGGCTGTGCCACGATGACCGGTTCACCGGGAGGTCGTGACCGGGCCCCCGTCCTGGTGGGTCAGCAGCGGGCGCCCAGGAGCCGTGCGGTACGAAAGCAGGGTGAGTACCGCCGACCTGATGCTCCGCGTTCTGGCCGCCGCGCCCGACCCCGGCCCGAGTCCGTCCGTCGACTGCCGGACCGACCCCCTGTGCAAGCAGGTACTGGAGCTGACCGGCTCAGTCTGGTTCGCCGAGGGCAGCTACTGGATCGTGCTGAAGCCGCTGCGGATCATCCTGATCCTGCTGCTGGCCTTCGTCGCCCGCTGGGCGTTGCACCGGGCGATCAACCGGCTCGTCCGGACGACCAGCGAGACCGCGGTGCCCACCCTGCTCAAGCCGCTGCGCGAGCGGATCCCCAGCGCCGGGGCGAACCCGGAGGACTTCGTGCCGGAGCGGCGGCGGCAGCGCGCCGAGGCGATCGGCTCGGTGCTGCGCAGCATGGTCACCGCCTTCATCTTCGGTATCGCGCTGCTGATGGTGCTGAAGGAGTTCAGCTTCGACCTGGCCCCGCTGCTGGCCAGCGCCGGCATCGCCGGCGTCGCCCTCGGCTTCGGCGCGCAGAGCCTGGTCAAGGACCTGATCGCCGGCCTGTTCATGCTGATCGAGGACCAGTACGGCGTCGGCGACACCGTCGACCTCGGCGAGGCGACCGGCGTGGTGGAGGCGGTGGGCCTGCGGGTCACCACGGTCCGGGACGGCCGGGGCGTGCTCTGGTACATCCGGAACGGCGAGATCGTCCGGGTCGGCAACAAGAGCCAGGGGTGGGCCCTGGTGGTGGTGGACCTGCCGATCGGCTTCGCCGGCACCGAGGAGGCCAGCGCGGTGCTGCGTACGGCGGCCGCGTCGGTGGCGATGGACCCGGAGCTGGCATCCCAGATCGTCGAGGCGCCGGAGGTGCTCGGCGTCGAACAGATGACGGTGGACGGGGCGGTGATCCGCACGGTGGTCAAGACGACCGCCGACGGGCAGTTCGCCGTCGGCCGCGAGCTGCGCCGCCGGCTGGCCGAGGCGCTGGAGAACTCCGGCATCACCGCCCGGATCGCGGCGGCCCGGCTCTACCCGGGCCTGCCGCCCAACGTCCCGACTCCCGGGGAGACGGGCACCGGCGGCGCGACCTGAGATCGGCCGCCACCCGGCCCTTGCGGGGCCGGCGGTTGGCGGGGGTCGCGCGCCGAGCGGCCCCTCGGGTATCGTCCGATCGTTCAGTCGGAGATGCGACGATCAATCCGTTCACCCTAGCCAGTTGTCAGACGATCGGGCAGAATCCGGTAAGCACGCTCCGGTCGGAGCGTGCTCGTGTCCTCGCTGATCCGTAAACCTGACGACGGTTCCCGGTCGGTCCCACCACGAGTGGTCGGCCCGGGGACGATGGAGGCGACGGTGTCCGACGAGCGACCCGCCCAGGAGGGCTCGGCCACCTTCCGCGACGTGTTCAGCCAGTCGGAGTTCCGCGCCCTCTTCACCGCCAGCACCCTCTCCTGGGTCGGCGACTACCTGGCCAAAGCCGCCGTCACGGTCCTGGTCTACCGGGAGACCGACTCGGTGGCGCTCTCCGCCGCCGCGTTCGCGGCCAGCTACCTGCCCTGGCTGATCGGCGGTCCACTGCTCTCCGCGCTGGCCGAACGGCACCGGTACCGGCAGGTCATGGTGATCTGTGACGTCATCCGGATGGCGTTGATGGCACTGGTGGCCGTGCCGGTGATGCCCCCCTGGGCGATCCTCGCCCTGATCTTCGCCGCCACCCTGGCCAACCCGCCGAGCCAGGCCGCCCGGTCCGCGCTGACGCCGCACATCCTCACTGGCGACCGGCTGGTGCTGGGCCTGTCGGTCACCGCGAGCACCGCCCAGGCCGCCCAGGTCGTCGGCTACCTGCTCGGCGCGGCGATCGCCGCGATCGACCCCAACGTCGCCCTGCTGATCAACGCGGCCACCTTCGGCCTGTCGGCCGCCCTGTGCCGGTTCGGCCTCCGGGACCGGCCGCCCGCGATGACCGCCGCGCACCGCAGCCACCTGCTGCGGGAGACCGGTGAGGGCTTCCGCATCGTCTTCGGTCAGCAGGTCCTGCGGGCCATCGCCGTGGTGGTGTTCAGCGCGGTGGTCTTCTCGATCGTGCCGGAGGGGCTGGCCGCCCCATGGGCCGCCGACCGGACCGACGGCGCGATGGACGCTGGCACCGCCCAGGCGGTGATCATGGCGGCCAACCCGGTCGGCTACATCCTCGGCGGGCTGCTGATCAGCCGGCTCGTCGCCCCGGGCCGCCGGGTGGCGTTGATCCGCCCGCTGGCGGTCCTCGCCCCGGCGGCGCTCGTTCCCGCCCTGCTCGACCCGCCGCCGCTCCTGGTGGCGCTCCTCGCCGCCGGCTGCGGCTTCGCGGTGGGCGGGCTGCTGCCGGTGGCCAACGGCCTGTTCGTCCGCGCCCTGCCCGATGGCTACCGGGCCCGGGCGTTCGGCGTGATGGCCAGTGGGACGCAGATCACCCAGGGTGGAGCCGTGCTGGTCACCGGGGCGCTCGCCGAACGGTTCAGCATCCCCACGGTGGTGGGCGTGTGGAGCGCCGCCGGGGTGGGGCTGATGCTCCTGGCGGTGCTCACCTGGCCGCGCCCGGAGACGGTGGCCGCGACCGTCGCGGCGGCCGAGGCCGACTCGGTCGCCCGGGACGCCGCCGGCCCAGACCCGCACACCCCGGCCATGACGGGCGCGTCCGGCGTGATCGGCAACCGCTCCGGTGAGCGGGGCCGGCGCCGGCACGCGGTGGGGTGACCTGACTCCCGCCGGCCGGTGGGCACGGCGGTTGCGCAATCGGCACCTGGCAGGATGGAAGGGTGAATTCCCCAGGCGAGTCGATGACCCTCTTCGAGGCGGTCGGCGGCGAACCCACCTTCCGCAAGCTGGTGGACGAGTTCTACGCGGGTGTGGCCGATGACCCGCTGCTGCGGCCGATGTACCCGGAGGAGGACCTCGGCCCGGCGGCCGACCGGCTGACCCTGTTCCTCATGCAGTACTGGGGCGGCCCGCACACCTACTCGGAGCAGCGTGGCCACCCGCGGCTGCGGATGCGGCACGCGCCGTTCCGGATCGGGGCGGCCGAGCGGGACGCCTGGCTGCGCCACATGCGGCGCGCCGTGGACCGGCTGGACCTGCCGCCGGAGATCGCCGACGCGCTCTGGGACTACCTGGAGCGGGCCGCGTACTTCATGGTCAACGTGATGGAGGACCCGGCCGCCGGGGCCTGACGGCAGCGGATCGCGCGGCGCCGGGGCCCGGGGGCCCCGGCCGACCGGTCAGAGCAGGGCGCCCTCGTCGTGCAGCCAGTCCACGAAGGTGGTGGCCACCGCGGCGCCACAGTCGAGCATCTCGACCAGCAGCGCGTCGTGGGTGCCGGCGCCGAGCGGGACCTGGAGCTCCGCGTAGATCGGGAGCTGGCCGCGCTCGGTCGGGTCGCCGATGTACGCCTTGCAGAACCGTCGAGTGTGGTTCCACTCGTTGACCACGCGGTAGGCGCGGTCGGCCCAGTCCGGCGGCACCGTCGCGTGTGGACGGGCCCGCATCACCAGGATCTCGTCGTCCGGCCCCTCCAGCGTGACCAGCACCGCGTGCCGCTCCCACATGGCCAGCAGGTTGCCGTCGCCGTCGGCCAGGTAACGCACGTCGAGCAGGTCGAGCGCGTCGCAGACCCGGCGGAGGGTGACCGGGGCGACGGTTGCCGGCATGTCCGCGATCACGGGCCGCTCGGCGGCCGGGGTGTCGTCCCCCGGCTGGCGGGGGGTCGGCGGTCCGACCCGGACGGTTTCCTCCACTGTGATCCCGGTTCGAGTTTCCGGATCGCCGCCACTGGCGGGACCTGGGCGCCATGACCACCACGGCATCGCTCGCGCACCTCACTCCCCAGCGGATCCAGCCGCCTACGGTGCGTTGGATCCGAGCATGGACGGTACCCGTACAGCCGGGCTGAGGCATCCCCCCAACGGGCGCACCAAACCGGAAGGATGATCCGGGGTCATCCGTTCGGATGAGTGATTGTGGGCGTAAGGCTCAGTTCCGCCACCTTCCGCGACCAGGCCGCTCCGTACGGTCCGACCAGACCGACCCATCGGCCGGCGACGCGTACCCGGATGTCGCCGGTGCCGACGAAGCCCATCCGGACCAGCCCCTGCACCAACCGCTGCGGCACCTCCACCGGGGCGTCCGGCGCGTCGTCCGGAGTCACCACCACGGCGACGTGGTCCAGCAGCGCGTCCCGCAGCGCGCGCTGCCCCACCGCGCGGCCCGCCACGCCGTGCCTGGCCGCCTCGCGCAGTGTCCCGGCCGCTGCGGCGGCGATCCGGCGTACGTCCTCGGCGGGCAGGGACTCCACCGCCCGACTGGCCGGCGGCGGCAGCGGCCAGCGCCAGCCGTCGTCGCGACGCCGGGGCAGCGCGGCACCCCCGGCCGACAGCTCGGCCAGCAGCTCCCCGGCGGCGACGGTGACGTCACCCGGGGCCGTTCCGGTGACCGTGCGGACCACCAGGACGCCCCACGGCAACCGGGCCCAGAGGGCGGTACGGCCGACGCCGGGCACCGGCCGGAGCCGGACCAGGGTGGCCGGGTCCAGCCGGACCAGCCGGGCCAGGAAGGCGCCCGCGTCGGCCACCCCGTCGAGCCCGTGCCCCGCCGTCGGGCCGGTCACCCAAGCTCCTCGGTTCCCGGCGTTCCCCGGACCGGCCCGCGCCGCACGCTCACGCCGCCCCCTCGGCTCCCGGCCGCGGGGCGCGCGGAGCCGCTCCGCGCGCTCACTCCGCCACCCCCGGCGCGTACCCGAGCAGGAAGGCCCGCTCCTCCGGGGAGATCCGGCGGGGCCGCTGTGCCGCCAGGTCGAACGGGACGAGGACGGACCGGGCTCGGCTGGCCAGCACCTCGCCGTCGTACAGCTCGTAGGCGACGGTGAACGAGGCGGCCCGCAGCTCCTCCACCCAGAGCTCGATGCGGACCGTCGGCGCCGCCTCCGCGGTGGCCCGGCCCAGCGCGTAGTCGACCGGGCGCAGGTAGTCGACCTCGTGCCGGCGGATGACCACCCCGTCGGCGAACGAGCCCACCCCCCACGCCCGGCCGCCGGCGAACATCAACGCCACCCGCGCCTCCTCGTAGAGGGTGAGGAAGCGCGAGTTGTTGACGTGCCCGTACGCGTCCAGGTCGGACCAGCGCAGCGTGCAGTGGTAGACGAAGCGGTCAGTCACGGGTGAGCTTGCGGTAGGTCACCCGGTGCGGACGGGCAGCCTCGGCGCCGAGCCGGTCGATCTTGTTCTTCTCGTACGCCTCGAAGTTGCCCTCGAACCAGAACCACTTGGCCGGGTTCTGGTCGTCGCCCTCCCAGGCCAGGATGTGCGTGGCGACCCGGTCCAGGAACATCCGGTCGTGGGAGATGACCACGGCGCAGCCCGGGAACTCCAGCAGCGCGTTCTCCAGGCTGCCGAGGGTCTCCACGTCCAGGTCGTTGGTCGGCTCGTCGAGCAGGATGACGTTGCCACCGATCTTCAGGGTCAGCGCCAGGTTGAGCCGGTTCCGCTCGCCACCGGACAGCACCTTGGTCGGCTTCTGCTGGTCCGGCCCCTTGAACCCGAACGCGGCGATGTACGCCCGCGACGGCATCTCGACCTTGCCGACCAGGAGGTGGTCCAGCCCGTCGGAGACCGTCTCCCAGACCGTCTTGTCGCCGGCCAGACCCGCCCGGCTCTGGTCGACGTACGACAGCGAGACCGTGTCGCCGACCTTGACCGAGCCGGTGGTCGGCTCCTCCAGCCCGACAATGGTCTTGAACAGGGTGGTCTTGCCGACGCCGTTGGGGCCGATCACGCCGACGATGCCGTTGCGCGGCAGCGAGAAGCTGAGGCCGTCGATCAGCACCCGGTCGCCGAACGCCTTGGTGAGGTTGTTGACCTCGATGACCGTGCTGCCCAGCCGCGGGCCCGGCGGGATCTGGATCTCCTCGAAGTCCAGCTTGCGGGTCTGCTCCGCCGCGGTGGCCATCTCCTCGTACCGGTCGAGCCGGGCCTTGGACTTGGTCTGCCGGGCCTTGGCGTTGGAGCGGACCCACTCCAGCTCCTCGTCGAGGCGCTTCTTCATCTTGGCGTCGCGGCGCCCCTCGACGGCCATCCGGGCGGCCTTCTTCTCCAGGTAGGTGGAGTAGTTGCCCTCGTAGCCGATGGCCCGGCCGCGGTCCAGCTCCAGGATCCAGCCGGCCACGTTGTCGAGGAAGTACCGGTCGTGGGTGATCGCGATGACCGTGCCGGCGTACTTGGCCAGGTGCTGCTCCAGCCACTGCACGCTCTCCGCGTCCAGGTGGTTGGTGGGCTCGTCGAGCAGCAAAAGGTCGGGCGCCTCCAGCAGCAGCTTGCACAGCGCCACCCGGCGGCGCTCACCGCCGGACAGCTTGGTCACGTCGGCGTCCGGCGGCGGGCAGCGCAGCGCGTCCATCGCCAGCTCGAGCTTGGAGTCGATGTCCCAGGCGTCGGCGTTGTCCAACTCCTCCTGGAGCCGGCCCATCTCCTCCATCAGCTCGTCGGAGTAGTCCGTGGCCATCTGCTCGGCGATCTTGTTGAACCGCTCCAGCTTGGCCTTGGTCTCGGCGACCGCCTCCTCGACGTTGCCGAGGACGGTCTTGGCGTCGTTCAGCGGCGGCTCCTGTGCCAGCATGCCGACGGTGTAGCCGGGCATCAGCCGGGCCTCGCCGTTGCTCGGCTGGTCCCAGCCTGCCATGATCTTGAGGAGGCTGGACTTGCCGGCGCCGTTCGGGCCGACCACACCGATCTTGGCCCCCGGCAGGAAGTTCAGCGTCACGTTGTCGAGCACGACCTTGTCGCCGTGCGCCTTGCGCGCCTTTTCCAGGACGTAGATGAACTGGGCCACGGTGCGGGCTACCTCCGTCGGTTGCGTCTGGGTCGCGGGCACGGGCGCGGGTCGGCATCTCCGCCCGCCGCCGCCGGCCGGGGCCGGCCACGCGCACGCCACCGTCAATCCTGACAGGTACGGCCCGCTCCGCCCACATCACCCCGCCCCGAGCGACTGGTCGAGGTGCTCGTCGGGGTTGTCTACAAGATCACGTCTGTGGTTCGGTGGGGGTGGGACGGGTACCTGACTCCGCACGGGGGAACAGACGCCGCAGATACGCTCAGTACGCTCATCGCGGTGGACCCGTCAGCACCCGGAGGTGGCCGATCGTGACCGTCCGTAGCTCCTTTGTCGTAGTGGCGAACCGACTGCCGGTCGACGAGGTGAGCACACCCGAAGGACGGCAGTGGCGGCGGAGCCCGGGCGGGCTGGTCACCGCGCTGCATCCGGTACTCGCCGACCACCAGGGCACCTGGGTCGGCTGGGCCGGCGGCACCGGGGCCGCGCCGGAGCCGTTCGACCTTGAGGGGATCCGGCTGCATCCGGTGCCGCTGAGCGCCGAGGAGTTGGAGCGCTACTACGAGGGCCAGTCCAACGCGACGATCTGGCCGCTCTACCACGACGCCGTGGAGACCCCGGTCTACAAGCGCCGCTGGCGCGAGACGTACCGGCTGGTCAACGCCCGGTTCGCGGAGGCCGCGGCGGACGTCGCGGCCGAGGGCGCGACGGTCTGGGTGCAGGACTACCAGCTCCAGCTGGTCCCGGCGATGCTCCGCGAGCTGCGGCCGGACCTGCGGATCGGGTTCTTCCTGCACATCCCGTTCCCGCCGATCGAGCTGTTCATGCAGATGCCGTTCCGGACCGAGATCCTGCGCGGCCTGCTCGGCTCCGACCTGGTCGGCTTCCAGCAGCGGCTGGCCGCGCAGAACTTCGTCCGACTCGCCCGGCACCTGCTCGGGCTGCGCTACGAGGGGCAGATGATCCAGGTCGACGGCCGGCAGGTGAAGGCCGGCGCCTTCCCGATCTCCATCGACACCCGGGAGATGGAGCGGCTGGCCGAGGACCCGGCGATCCAGGCCCGGGCCAAGCAGATCCGCGAGGAGTTGGGCAACCCGAAGACGATCGTCCTTGGCGTCGACCGGCTGGACTACACCAAGGGCATCGAGCTGCGGCTCAAGGCCTTCCGCGAACTCCTGGCTGACGGAAAGTTGACAGTTCCGGACGCCGTCATGGTGCAGGTGGCCACGCCGAGCCGGGAACGGGTGGAGCACTACCAGGCACTTCGAGTGAAGGTCGAGCGGGAGGTCGGCCGGATTAATGGTGAATTCGGACGGGTCGGCGTGCCGGCGGTGCATTATCTGCATCAGTCGTACAGTCGCTCCGAACTTGCCGCGATGTACGTCGCGGCAGACGTGATGATGGTGACCCCGCTGCGAGACGGAATGAATCTGGTGGCCAAGGAGTACGTCGCATCGCGCGCCGACCAGGGCGGCGCGCTCGTGCTCAGTGAGTTCGCCGGCGCCGCCACTGAGCTGCGCCAGGCCTTCCTGTGTAACCCCCACGACCCCGACGCGGTCAAGGACGCGCTGCTGCGCGCCGTGCACGTCGAGAAACCCGAGGCCCGCCGCCGGATGCGGATAATGCAACGCCACCTGCGCACCCACGACGTGGGGCACTGGGCCAAGTCGTTCCTGACCGAACTCGGCGTGCCCGATGCGGAGGCGGCGTGAACTCCCCCAGCACCGCCACCCACCCCGTCATGGATCCCGAGCTGCGTGCCGCCATCGGCCGGATCGCCCGGGTTCCGCAGCTCCTGGTCGCCTGCGACTACGACGGCACGCTCGCGCCGATCGTCGAGGACCCGAGCAAGGCCGTCCCGCTGCCCGAGTCGGTGGCCGCGGTCCGCGCGCTGGCCTCGCTGCCGCAGACCACCGTCGCGGTGGTCTCCGGGCGCGCGCTGCGCGACCTGGCCACGCTCTCCCGGCTGCCCAGCGAGGTGCACCTGGTCGGCAGCCACGGCTCGGAGTTCGACATCGGCTTCGTCGAGCGGCTCTCCCCCGAGCTGATCGCGGTGCGGACCCGGCTGCGGGACGCGCTGCGCCAGATCGCCGCCGACCACCCCGGCGTACGGCTGGAACGCAAGCCGGCCAGCGTCGCGATGCACACCCGCGGGGTGGACCCGCAGGTGGCCGCCTCCGCCGTCGAGGCGGTGCGCAGCGGCCCGGCCACCTGGGACGAGGTGACCGTCACGCAGGGCAAGGAGGTCATCGAGCTGTCCGTGGTGGCCACCCACAAGGGCACCGCCGTCGACCAGCTCCGCACCCAGCTCGCGGCGAGCGCGGTGCTCTTCATCGGCGACGACGTCACCGACGAGAACGCCTTCGGCAACCTGCACGGCCCGGACGTCGGCATCAAGATCGGCCCCGGCGACACCCAGGCCGACTACCGGGTGGCCGAGCCGATCGAGGCGGCCCGGGCGCTGGGCCTGCTGCTGGAGACCCGGCGGCACTGGCTCTTCGGCGAACGCGCGGTGCCGATCGAGCGGCACTCGATGCTGGCTAACGGCCGGACCGTCGCGCTGCTCACCCCGGACGCCAAGATCACCTGGCTGTGCCACCCGAAGCCGGACTCGGCGGCAATCTTCGCCGACCTGGTCGGCGGCAGCCCGGCCGGGCACTTCAGCATCTCGCCGGAACGCGGCGGCATCCCGCTCGGTCAGCGCTACCGCAGCGGCACCATGACGGTGGAGACCCGCTGGTCCGGGCTGACCGTCACCGACTGGCTGGACGTGCCGGCGGCGGAGACCACCCCGGACGGTCCGGCCGTCGTCACCGGCGACTCGACGCTGGTCCGGGTGCTCACCGGCACCGGCCGGGCCCGGGTGGACTTCGCCCCTCGGCCCGAGTTCGGCCAGGTGGCGGTGCAGTTGCAGCCGATCGACGACGGCCTGCTGGTGCTCGGTTCCAACGAGCCGATGGCGCTCTACTCGCCCGGGTTGAACTGGGACGTCACCAGCGACGGGGTGAACGAGACGGCAAAGGCCGTGGTCGACCTGTCCGCGCTCGGCGGGCAGGTCGTGCTGGAGCTGCGCTTCGGCACGCAGAGCCTGGAACACCACACGGTGCCGATCCACGAGCGGCAGGCCGCCGCCGAGCAGCCCTGGAAGGACTGGGTGGCCGGGCTGCGGCTGCCCGGCACCGCCCGGGACCTGGTCGCCCGCAGCGCGCTCACCCTGCGCGCGCTCTGCCACGAGCCCAGCGGCTCGATCCTCGCCGCGGCGACCACCTCGCTCCCCGAGGAGCTGGGCGGCGTCCGGAACTGGGACTACCGCTACTGCTGGCTGCGGGACGCGTCGATGACCGCGCGGGCCCTGGTCGACCTCGGCTCGACCGAGGAGGCCGAGGCGCTGCTGCGCTGGATCGACGGCGTGGTCGAGCGCACCGGCGGGCACCCGGAGCGACTGCACCCGCTCTACACCGTCGACGGGTACGAACTGGGCGCCGAGGCGGTCATCGACACCCTGCCCGGGTATGCCGGCTCCCGACCGGTCCGGGTCGGCAACCTCGCCAACCACCAGCTGCAGCTCGACGTCTTCGGCCCGATCGCCGACCTGATCGCCGCGGTGGCCGACGCGCGGGGCTCGGTCCGCGAGGACGAGTGGCGGGTGCTGGACAACATGGTCGAGGCGGTCCGCCGCCGCTGGCACGAACCCGACCACGGCATCTGGGAGGCCCGCCTCCCGCCGCGGCACCACATCTTCTCCAAGGTCATGTGCTGGATGACCGTCGATCGGGCACTGCACGTGGTCCGGCAGCACGGCCACGAGGACCGGCCGGAGTGGGTGGAGCTGCGCGACCGGATCGCCGCGAACGTGCTGGAGTACGGCTGGCACGAGGTGGCCGAGGCGTACAGCGTCGCGTACGGGCACGAGGACATGGACGCCTCGTCACTGTGGATCGGCCTGTCCGGGCTGCTCCCGGGCGACGACCCGCGCTTCCTGTCCACCGTGCTCAAGATCGAGGCGGACCTGCGCAGCGGCCCGGTCGTCTACCGGTACCACTGGGACGACGGCCTGCCCGGCCGGGAGGGCGGCTTCCACATCTGCACGGCGTGGTTGGTCGAGGCGTACCTGCGCACCGGCCGGCGCACCGACGCGGAGGAGCTGTTCGTCCAGATGATCGACACGGCGGGCCCGACCGGGCTGCTCCCGGAGCAGTACGACCCGCTCGCCGAGCGCGGCCTGGGCAACCACCCGCAGGCGTACAGCCACCTCGGCCTGATCCGCTGCGCCCTGCTGCTGGACAACATGCTCAAGCAGTGACCTGACCAGCGAGGTCGGCGGCCGGAGACGAGGAGTCTCCGGCCGCCGTCTTACTGTTCCTCCACAGCGACGGATGGCCCCCACCCACGACCGGGTTTCCGGGGAGCCCGCTCGCGGAGGATCAAGCCTGACCGCCCGGAGCGAGCGGGCTCCCCGGAAACCCCGACGCCCCGGACCAGGGGTCAGACGTCGAGCACCCCCACCACGTCGCCGATGACGACGATGGCGGGCGGGCGGACACCTGCCTCGAGCACGTCGACCGCCACCGCGCCGAGCGTCGAGCGGAGGGTCCGCTGGCCGCTGGTCGTGCCCTCCTGGACCACGGCCACCGGGGTTTCCGCCGGGCGGCCGTGGGCGACCAGGGTGGCGCTGATCGCGGCGAGGTTCTTCAGGCCCATCAGGACGACCAGGGTGCCGCGCAGGCCGGCGAGGGCCTCCCAGCGGACGAGGGACGCCGGCGAGTCGGGGGCCAGGTGGCCGGAGACCACGGTGAACTCGTGCGCCACCGCCCGGTGGGTGACCGGCACACCGGCCACCGCGGGTACGGCGACGGCGCTGGTCACCCCGGGCACCACGGTCACCGGTACCCCCGCCTCGGCGCATGCCAGCAGCTCCTCCCCGCCCCGGCCGAAGACGTACGGATCGCCGCCCTTGAGCCGGACCACGAACTTCCCGGCCCGGGCCCGGTCCACCAGGATCCGGTTGATCTCCTCCTGCGCGCGCGACGGCCCGTACGGGATCTTCGAGGCGTCGACCAGCTCCACGTCGGGGCGCAGCTCGTCGAGGAGCAGCCCGGGGACGAGGCGGTCGGCGACCACCACGTCCGCCCCGGTGAGCAACCGCCAACCCTTCACGGTGATCAGCTCCGGATCACCCGGCCCCGCGCCCACCAGCGCCACCCGTCCGGGTGCGCCGCCGGTCCTACCGGACGGTTGGGGACGCACGCTCAGCAGGTCGCGGACGGCGTCCCGGACGGCCATCGCGCGGCGCGGGTCGCCGCCGCCGAGCACGGCGACGGTGACCGGGCCGTGCCGGGTCACCGCCGGGGTCCACGCGGTGGCCGCCGCCCGGTCGTCGGCGCGGACACAGAAGATCCGGCGCTCGGCGGCGACAGCGCTGACCGCGGCCGCGGCGGCCCGGTCGTCGACGGCCACCTGGACCAGCCAGGCACCGTCCAGGTCGGCGGGGGCGAAGCGGCGCGGCACCCAGTGCAGCCGGCCCGCGTCGGCGTGCGCCCGCAGCGCCGGGGTGAGCTCCGGCGCGACCAGCAGGACGTCCGCGCCGGCGTCGAGCAGCGCGGGCACCCGCCGGGTGGCCACCGCTCCCCCACCCACCACGACGACCCGCCGGCCGGCCAGCCGCAGCCCAAGAGGGTAAGGACTAGTCACTTCTCCGCCACGCCCGCCGAGTCGAAGGTGGCCACCTCGTGCAGCACCCGGACCGCGCCGGTGACGACCGGGAGCGCGAGCAGCGCGCCGGTGCCCTCACCGAGGCGCAGCCCGAGGTCGATCAGCGGGTCGAGGCCGAGGTGCCGCAGGGCGGCGGTGGCGCCCGGCTCGGCGGAGCGGTGCCCGGCGACCATCGCCCCGACCGCGTCGGGTGCGAACGCGGCGGCCGCCAGCGCGGCGCTGACCGCGATCACCCCGTCCAGCAGCACGGGCACCCGGCGCGCGACGGCCCCCAGGACCAGCCCGGTCAGCGCGGCGTGCTCCAGCCCGCCGACCGCGGCCAGCACGCCCAGCGGGTCGGCCGGGTCCGGCGCGTGCCGGTCGAGCGCCGCCCGCACCACGCCGACCTTCCGCGCGTACGTCCCGTCGTCCACCCCGGTGCCGCGCCCGGTCACCTCGGCCGGGTCGGCCCCGGTGAACGCGGCGACCAGCGCGGCGGCCGGGGTGGTGTTGCCGATGCCCATGTCACCGGTCAGCAGGATGCCCGCCCCGGCGTCGACCAGTTCCCCGGCGATCCGGATGCCGGTCTCCACCGCCGCCCGCGCCTCGTCCCTGGTGAGCGCGGCGGTCACGGTCATGTCCCGGGTGCCGGGGCGGACGGCCGCGGCGACCAGCCGGGGCCCGGCCGGGTCGGCGGCGTCCGCCGGGTCGACCGGGAGCGGGGTGGCGACGCCGACGTCGACCACGGTGACGGAGGCGCCGGCCTGCCGGGCGAACGCGTTGACCACCGCGCCGCCGGCCAGGAAGTTGCCGATCATCTGTGCGGTGACCTCCTGCGGCCACGGGGTCACGCCCTGGGCGTGCACGCCGTGGTCGCCGGCGAAGATGGCCACCGCGGCCGGCTCGGGCAGCGGCGGCGGGCAGGCCCCGGCCAGCCCGGCGAGCCGTACGGAGAGGGGCTCCAGCGCACCGAGGGAGCCGGCGGGCTTGGTCAGCCGGCCCTGCAGCTCGCGGGCCGCCGCCATGGCGGTCTCGTCGAGCGGCCGGATCGCCGCCACGGTGGACTCCAGCATCATGCCTCCAGGATCTCCGCCAGCACGTCGGTGAACGCGTCGGTCGTCGCCGGATCGCGCACCGCGATCCGCAGCCAGTCCGGGCCGAGCCCGGGGAAGGTGTCGCCCCGGCGTACCGCCCAGCCGCGCTCGCGCAGCCGCTCCCGCACCCCGGCGGCGCCGGGCAGGTGCACCAGGACGAACGCGCTGGCCGGGCGGCCCGCGACGCGTACCCCGGGGAGGCCGGACAGGCGGGCCACCAGGTGCTCGCGGTCGGCGGCGAGCCCGGCGGCGATGGCGCGCTCGGCCGCCACGGCGGCCGGGGACGCGCAGGCGATGGCGGCGGCGAGCGCGGGGGTGGAGACCGCCCACAGCGGCTGGGCGGCGGCGAACCGGGCGAGCAGCGCCGGCTCGCCGAGCAGGTAGCCGATCCGCAGGCCGGCCAGCCCCCAGGTCTTGGTGAGGCTGCGGACCACCACCAGGCCGGGCAGGTCGCGGCGGTCGGCCAGGGACTCGGGTTCGCCGGCCACGCCAGGGGCGACGGTGGTGTCGGCGAACGCCTCGTCGACCACGAGCACCCGGCCGGGGCGGGCGAGCGCGGCGACCTGCGCGGCGGGGTGCAGCACCGAGGTGGGGTTGGTGGGGTTGCCGACCAGCACCAGGTCGGCGTCGGCGGGTACCCGGGCCGGGTCGAGCCGGAAGCCGTTGGCCGGGTCGAGCAGGACCCGCTCGACGGCGTGCCCGGCAGCCCGCAGCGCGGCCTCCGGCTCGGTGAACTGCGGGTGCACCACGACCGGTCGCCGGGCGTCGCGCAGCGCCCGGGCGATCAGCACGAAGCCCTCCGCCGCGCCGGCGGTGAGCAGTACCTCCTCCGGGGTACGCCCGTGCCGGGCGGCGACGGCGGCCCGGGCCGGACCGGGATCGGGGTACGCGGCCAGCTCGCCCAGCGCCGCGACGAGCGGGTCGGCCAGCCAGTCGGGCATCGGGGCGCGGCGGACGTTGACGGCCAGGTCGACCAGCCCCGGGGTCGCCTCGGCGTCGCCGTGGTGCCCGAGGTCGGGCTCGTCCTGCCGGTCCGCTCCCGGCCCGCCGGCGGCCGGCGTCCCGGTCAGCTGAGCACGCATGTCCGCGATCCTGCCGGGAAGCCGCCGCCCGGGACAGCGGATCCCGGCGTGGGACGCGTCACCACCGCTCGACCCACTCGCCCGTTTATGAATTCTTCTCATTTCCGAATCGGAAATGTCATAGCTTGACCTCGTGAGCAACCGACCCCGTGCCTCCGCTGGTCGTGCCGTTCTCCTCCTCCGCGCCGGGCTCATCGCCGGCATCGTGGTCTCCGCCGCGATGTTTCCACTGGCCGCCCTCAGTGGCATCGGCGCCAAGGCCACCGCACACGCAGTGGAGCAGAAGACGAACATCCTCAAGACCGCGCTACCCGCCGAGACCTCGTACCTCTACGCGCCGGACGGCAAGACCGTGCTGACGATGTTCTACGAGGAGTACCGGCAGTACACCAAGATCCAGGACATCTCGCCGAACGTGCAGCAGGCGATCGTCGCCGCCGAGGACAACCGCTTCTACCAGCACCGCGGCGTCGACCCGAAGGGCGTGGCCCGCGCCTTCGTCGCCAACTCCCGCTCCGGCGGCGTCTCCCAGGGCGCCTCGACCCTGACCATGCAGTACGTCCGGATGGCCCTGCGGGACAGCGCGAAGACCCCGAAGGAGGTCCAGGAAGCCACCCAGCAGACCAGCCTGCGCAAGGTCAAGGAGATGCGCATGGCGCTCGACATCGAGAAGCACCTCAGCAAGGAACAGATCCTCGAGCGCTACCTCAACTCGGCCTACTTCGGTCACCGGGCGTACGGGATCTACGCGGCCGCACAGATCTTCTTCTCCAAGACCCCGGCCACCCTCACCCCGACCGAGGCGGCCACCCTGGCCGGCCTGGTGAAGTCCCCGTCGGAGTACGACCCGATCACCTCCGACCAGAAGGACGCCACCGGCCGGCGCAACTACGTGCTCGACAACATGTCCCGCCTCGGCTACCTGTCGCCCGACGCCGCCGCCCGGGCCAAGGCCGAGCCGATCCGGCTGCGGCTCACCAACCCGCCGAACGACTGCGCCGCGCTCCTCGAGAAGTACCGGGCGACCTGGGGCTTCTACTGCGACTACCTGAAGAACTGGTGGAGTTCGCAGCCGGCGTTCGGGGCCAACCGCCTGGAACGGATGGACAAGCTGCGCCGCGGCGGCTATCGGATCGTGCTCGCCCTCGACCCGAAGATCCAGGAGGCGGCGGAGAAGAACGTGGGGGCCAAGGACGGCACCGGCAGCCCGTTCGCCAACGGAATCGTGGTCGCCGAGCCGGGCACCGGACGGATCAAGGCGATGGCGGTGAACCGGACCTACTCGCTCGACCTGAGCGAGAACCCGAACAGCTCCAACCCGGAGGCCGGCCCGAACGTCAAGGCGAACTATCCGAACACCGTCGCGCCGCTGCTCGGCGGGGGAACACTCCCCGGCTACCAGGCCGGATCGACGTTCAAGATGTTCACGATGCTCGCCGCGCTCAACTCCGGGACGAAGCTCTCCGACACCATCAACTCGCCGTTCAAGTACCAGTCGGCCATCTACGACGGGTGGGCCCCGGTCAACGCCAGCGGCGCGATGACCGGCGTACAGACCATGTGGTCCGGCTTCGGCAAATCGGTGAACACCTTCTTCGTGCAGCTGGAGGAGAAGATCGGCGCGGAGAAGGGGGTGCGCCTGGCCGAGCAGCTCGGGCTGCGCTGGCGTACCGACGTGGACCGTGACCACGCCTCGCCGGACAAGGCAAACAAGTGGGGCGCGTTCACCCTGGGCGTCTCCGACGCCACCCCGCTGGAGATGGCGAACGCGTACGCCGCGGTGGCCGCCGACGGCCGGTACTGCGAGGCCATCCCGGTCAACTCGATCCTGAACCGGGACGGCACGCCGGCCATGTACACCACTGCGGGCGGGGTGGAGCGGGAGGTCGCCAAGCCGCGCTGCCGGCAGGTGGTCAGCGCGGACGCGGCCCGGGCCGCCACCGACGCCGCCCGCTGCCCGACCGGTGACACCCCGGCCAAGGGCGGCTGCGGCGGCTGGTCCACCGCCGACAGCGTCCGGGGCACGGTCGGCCGCCCGGTCGCCGGCAAGACCGGTACCACCGACAGCACCCGGTCCGCCTGGTTCGCCGGCTACACCCCGGAGCTGGCCGCGGCGAGCTTCATCGCCGACCCGGACAACCCGTTCAACGCGGTGGGTGACGGGCTGTCCCAGGTGCCCGTCGATGCGGTGGCGATGACGCTGCGCGACGCGCTCAAGGGCCAGCCCACCCGCCAGTTCACCCCACCGTCCGACCAGATCGTCGGCTGACGACGACCCGGGGGTGCGCCCGGGTTAGTTGATCAAGAGGTTTGCGTCCAGGATCGCCCGGATCTTGACGCGAACCTCTTGATCGCTGTGCCGGGGCCGGGGGCCCTGCCGGGCTGGGAGGGTCAGCGGAGGTCGGCGGCGACGAAGGACCAGATTTCGAGGTCGACGCGGGCGCCGCGGACGAACCCGGCGTTGCGGAGCAGGCCCTCGTAGCTGAAACCGGCCTTCTCGGCCACCCGCCGGGACGCCACGTTTCCCGGCGCCACCCGCAGCTCGACCCGCTGGAAGCCGTGCTCCAGGATCAGCGCGATGGCCACCGCGTCCACCGCCTCGGCCGCCAGGCCGTAGCCCCGGGCGTGCGGCGCGATCGCGTACGACACCTCGGTCAGTCGGGCGCCCCAGTCGGTGCGCCGGGTCCAGAGGCAGCCGACCACCCGCTGGTCCTCCCGCCGGACCACCCCGTAGTGGTCGCCGTCGCCGCTGTCCCGGCGCTGCCGGGCCAGCTCGGTGCACCAGGCGCGCCCGTCGATCCGCCCCGACGACTCGGCCAGCGGCAGCCAGCGCTGAGTCTGCCGGTCCCCGAACACCTCGTCCGCCGCCTCGGCGTCGGCCGCCACGAGCGGGCGCACCTCGGTGCGCGGGGTGGAGACGGTCAGCGCCGGGAAGCGGCGCACCGCCACCTGCCCGATCACGCCGGGGCCTCCGCCGGCGCCACGGCCGCCGCGACCAGCCGGGCCGCGATCTCCGGGTACGCGGCCCAGTGCGGCACGAGCTGTGAGGCGTGCACGCCCCGCCAGACGAAGCCCTCCGGGGCACCAGCCGGCCAGCTCCACGCCGCCCGCTCGCCGGCCCGCGGGGTGAGCACGGCGGCGTGCTGCTTGTGCCCGACCACCTTGGTGCCGGCCGGGGCCAGCACGCTGTCGGTGCTGGCGGTCGCCTCCCGGTAGCCGATCACCAGACCGTCCCGGCTCGACCCGATCGTGTCGAGCACTCCGCACATGGGCAGTCCGTCCAGCTCCCGGGCCAGCCAGAGCAGCCCGGCGCCCTCGGCGATCACCGGTCGACCGGTGCGGGCCAGCTCGGCCACGGCGATGCAGAGCCGGCGGTTGGCGGAGAGCTGCTCCGCGTACGACTCGGGGAGCCCGCCGCCGACGACCAGCGCGCGGGTCCCGGCGGGCAGCGCCTCGTCCCGCAGCGGGTCGACGGTGACCACCTCGGCCCCGGCGGCGCACAGCAACTCGGCCGTCTCCGGATGGCTGTAGCTGCCGCCCGGGCCGCCGGCCAGCGCCACCACCGGCCGCTCCCCGGCCGGCGCGCCACCCACCGACGTGGGCGACCAGGGCTCGACCGCCAACTCCGGCGCGGAGCGGGCCAGCACCAGCAGCCGGTCCAGGTCGACCATGGTGGCCACCGCCTCGCCCAGTCGGCCCACCGCCCGCAGCGCCTCGCCGTCCCGCTGGACCACCGGGACCATGCCGTGCCGGCGGGCCGGGAGCACCGGGGGCAGCTCGTGGCGGCGCAGCGCCCCGTAGACCGGCACCCCGACGTCGTCGAGCGCCAGGCGCAGCATCGCCTCGTGCCGGGGCGACGCCACCCGATTGAGGATCACGCCGCCCAGCCAGAGCTGCTCGTCGTAGGCGCGGAAGCCGTGCACCAGGGCGGCCACCGACTGGCCCATCGCGGCCACGTCCACCACCAGCACCACCGGGCTGCGCAGGGCGGTGGCGACGGCGGCGGTGGACTCGGCCTCCGGCCGGCCGGTGATCGAGTCGTAGAGCCCCAGGGTGCCCTGCACCAGCGCGAAGCCCGCCCCGGCGCTGCCGTGTGCGAAGAGCGGCGCGATCCGCTCCGGCCCGACCAGCCGCGGGTCCAGGTTCCGCCCCGGCCGCCCGGCGGCCAACCCCAGGTACGCCGCGTCCACCTGGTCCGGCCCGATCTTGAAGCCCGCCACGTCCAGCCCCCGCTCGGCCAGGGCGGCCAGCAGACCGAGGGAGAGGGCACCGGTGCCGTGACCCGAGGAGGGCGCGCTCAGCACGACGCGCGGCACGACGGTCATCATCGACTCCTCGTAGGCGACGGGACGTACGCGGTGGGCGGTGCGCGGTGATTTCCGCCCGCGTGACCATACCCGCCTGGACCGACCGGCGACGGCCGCCGGCCGACCGGTTCCGGCCCGGTCCGGGTCAGTGGCCCGGCTCATACGGGTAGCCTTCTGTGACGTGTACCGGTTCCTGCTGACCCCGCGCTGGCTGGGCTATCTCGCGCTCACCCTGGTCGCCGCCGCGGTGATGGTGTTCCTCGGCAACTGGCAGCTGGACCGCTACCGGGGCCGTACGGCGATCAACGAGCGGATCGACGCCGGCTCCACCATGACCCCCGCGCCGCTGCGCGACGCCCTGCCCGCCCCGACCGGTGGGCCCGGCACCACCGGCCCGGCCCCGGCCGACCAGCTCACCTGGTCCAAGGTCACCGTCACCGGCCGGTACGACACCACGAACCTGGTCCTGGTCCGCGGCCGCACGATCGGTCGGGAGGTCGGCTTCGAGGTGCTCACCCCGCTCGTCCTCGAAGACGGCACCGCCGTGCTGGTCAACCGGGGCTGGATCCCGCCCGCCCCGGGCGGCGACGCCACCGCCCAGCCGCAGGTGCCGGCCGCGCCCAGCGGCGACGTGACGGTCACCGGCCGGGTGGTGGCCAGTGAGAGCGGTGGCGGCGCGGTCGACCGGCGCAACGGCAAGCTGGAGACCCGGCGGATCAGCCTCCCCCGCCTCGCCAGGCAGCTGCCCTACCCGGTGGCTGGCGGCTACGTCCTGCTCGACCAGCAGACGCCGGCCGCCGACCCGGCCTTCCAGGCCGTCCCGATCGGGCACACCAACAACTGGCAGAACTTCGGATACGTGGTGCAGTGGTGGCTCTTCGCCGCCATGAGCCTCTTCGGCTACGGCTGGGTGGCGCGCCGGGAGGCGCGGCACGCGGCCGGCCTGGACAAGCCGCGTAAGCCGGTCGACCGGGCCGCCGAGCCCGCCGCCACGTGACCGACGCGCACTGATCGGGGCGGTCCGCCGGCGGGCACACCGCGGCGCCGGGCGGCCCGCGTACCGCCTCCGGCGGCGCCGACTCACCCGGTGGGGCGCCCGGCGTGGATGGCCCGGACCGCGTCGATGGTGTCGGCCTCGGCGGCGGTCTTGTCGTCCCGGTAGCGCACCACCCGGGCGAACCGCAGCGCCACGCCACCCGGGTAGCGGCTGCTGGTCTGCACCCCGTCGAACGCGATCTCGACCACCTGCTCGGGGCGGACCCGGACCACCCAGTCGCCCTTCTCCACGGCCAGGTCGAGGAAGCGCTCCGTCTGCCAGCGCAGCAACTCGTCGCTGAGCCCCTTGAACGTCTTGCCGAGCATGACGAACTCGCCGGTGTGCGGGTCCCGGGCGCCGAGGTGCAGGTTGGAGAGCCAGCCCTGCCGGCGCCCGCTGCCCCACTCCACAGCCAGCACCACGAGGTCGAGGGTGTGCCGGGGCTTGACCTTGACCCACGCCGAGCCGCGCCGGCCGGCATCGTAGGGGGCGGCCGGGTCCTTGACCACCACCCCCTCCTGACCGGCGTCGACCGCGGCCGCGAAGGCGGCACCGGCCTGCTCCGGGCCGTCCACCTCCATCCGCCCGACCAGCAGTGACGGGTCGACCGCACCGGCCAGCGCGGCCCAGCGTTCCCGGCCGGGCAGGTCGATCAGGTCCACCCCGTCGAGGTGCAGCAGGTCGAAGAAGTACGGGGTAAGCACCGTGTCGCCGGTGCGCTCGGCGGCGGCGAGCACGGCCGGGGCCACCGCCGTACCGCCGGTGGTGCTGGGCGTGGTGCGCCGGGCGGCCCGGCTGGAGGTCTCCTGGAAGGGCACGGGGCGGCCGGTGGCGTCCAGCCCGATCGCCTCGCCGTCGAGCACCAACTCCCGCGCCGGGAGGGCGCGGACGGCGGCCACCACCTCGGGCAGCCGGGCGGTGATGTCGTCCAGGCTGCGGGTGAAGACCGCGATGTCCTGCCCGGAGCGGTGCACCTGGATCCGGATGCCGTCGAGCTTCACGTCGACCACCGCCGGGGTGCCGGTGGCGGCGAGCGCCTCGTCCACCGAGGGGGCGCTCTGCGCCAGCATCGGGGCCAGCGGACGGCCCACCTGGAGCCCGAAGCCGGCCAGCGCCGCCGCGCCGCCGGAGAGCGCCGCGACCGCCACCTCGCGCAGGTCGCCGGCGAGCAGCAGGGCCCGCCGGACGGCCGCCAGCGGCACCTCGGCGGCCCGCGCCACCGCGTCGGCGAGCAGGCCGGCCTGGGCGCCCTGGCGCAGCTCACCGCTGAACAGGCCGACCAGCAGCCGCTGCTCGTCGGCGGTGGCCGCGGCGAAGAGCCGGCCGAGCAGCTCGCGCCGGCGGGCCTGCGAGCCGGCACCGCGGACCGCCGCGAGCTCGTCGATCGCCGCGTCGACGCCGGCCACGGTCAGGGTCGGCTCGGCGGCCGGCGGCGGCAGGTCGCGCAGGCTGGCCCAGCCCACGCCGGTCTGCCGTTGGCGCAGCTCACCGGCGAGATAGCCGGCGCCCGCCGGGACCTCGGCCGGGTCGAGCGACCGCAGCGCGGCGGCGAGCAGCTCCACCTTGGCCCGCCGGCCGCTGGTGGCGCCCACCGCGGCGGAGGTGGCCGCCAGGTCGAGGAACCGCACGTGTCCCATCCTGCCAGCCACCTCCGACGGGATGGCTCATCCCGGCCGGGCGACGGGTCCCGCGCGCCACCCGGCCGGGACGCCCAACACCACCCCCCGCCCCCGCACCCTGTCTGCGCAGGTTCACCGAAAGTGTGGCCATTCCGCGTCGGATAGGCACTCTTTCGGTAAAAGTGCCCTCATCGGGCGGCGGGCGATCGATGGTCGGCCGGGAAGCGGCGGCCGCGGCGGAGCCGGTCCCGGTCAGGCCGAGACCGGCTCCTCGATCCGCAGGCCACGCGCGCGGACCTCGTCGGCGATCCGGGTGAGCAGCGTGTCGAGCGCGACCAGCGCGGCCGAGAGCTCGCCGAGCTGTTCCTTGAGCGTGTCCTCGGGCCACGCGGAGACGTCGACGTCCCCCAGAGCACTCACGGCGGCCTGGAGCCGCGCCATCTCGTCGTTCGTACGCATGTTCGAGAGGCTATAACACCCCCGCGCCCGACACACGGCAAACTCCGACATCGGCTGCGAAGTTACGCTTCCGACACCGGGCGGGGCCGGAAACTAGCCCCGGTTCGCGCCCGCCTCGGCGACCTTCGCCAGCAGCAGCGCCTCGGCCAGGCAGACCCGGGCGAACTCGCCCAGGTGCAGGCTCTCGTTCGGCCCGTGGGCCCGGGCGTGCGGGTCCTCGACGCCGGTCACCAGGATCGCCGCCTCGGGGAACATCTCCTGGAAGGTGGCGATGAACGGGATCGAACCGCCGACGCCGATGTCGACCGGGTCGACGCCGTCCCAGGCGCCCCGGAAGGCCGCCCGCGCCGCCTCGAACATCGGCCCGGTGGCGTCGATGACGCAGGGGGCGCCGTCGTGCTCGAAGGTCACCGTCACCTGCGCGCCCCACGGCGCGTGCTTCTCCAGGTGGGCGATCAGCGCCGCGTACGCCTGCTTCGGGTCGTCGCCCGGCGCCAGCCGTACGCTCAGCTTGGCCTTGGCGGCCGGGACCAGCGCGTTCGGTGCCTCCCCGGTGGCCGGGGCGTCGATGCCGAGCACCGCGAGGGCCGGCTTGGTCCAGAGCCGGTCGGTGATCCGGCCGGTGCCGAAGAGCTCAGCCCCGTAGACCAGCCCGGCCTCGGCGCGGAACCGGTCCTCGGGGTAGTCGACCGTGGCGCCCTCCCGGCCGACGAGGCCCTCGACGGCCACGTTCCCGGCGGCGTCGTGCAGCGTGGCGAGCAGCTTGGCCAGCGTGGTGAGGGCGTCCGGCACGGCGCCGCCGAACATGCCGCTGTGCACGGCGTGGTCGAGGGTGCGCACCTCGACGAAGCAGTTGACGATGCCGCGCAGCGAGGTGGTCAGCGCGGGCACGCCGACGTCCCAGTTGGTCGAGTCGGCGATGACGATGACGTCCGCGGCCAGCTCCTCGCGGTGCGCGATGAGCAGCTGCTCCAGCGAGTCCGAGCCGTACTCCTCCTCGCCCTCGATGAACAGGACCACGCCGACCGGGAGCCGGTCGCCGAAGGCACGCAGCGCGGCGATGTGCGCCATGATGCCGGCCTTGTCGTCGGCCGCGCCCCGGCCGTAGAGGCGGCCGTCCCGCTCCACCGGCTCGAACGGGTCGGACTCCCACAGCGACAGGTCGCCGACCGGCTGCACGTCGTGGTGGGCGTACATCAGCACGGTGGGCGCGCCGGGCGGGGCCGGCTTCTTCCCGATCACCGCCGGCTGGCCGCCGGAACGCACGATCTTGGTGTCGAGGCCGCAGCCGCGCAGCAGCTCCGCCACCGCCTCGGCGGAGCGCTCCAGGTGCGAGTGGTCGAAGCCGTCGAAGGCGATGCCCGGGATGCGGACGAGGCGTTCCAGGTCGGCACGGACTCCGGGCAGCTCACGCTCGACGGCGGCCCGTACCTCGGACTCGGACATGATCGGTGTGGTCATGACCGGCATCGTATGCCGGCCTTACCGGGGTCACCTCCCGAGCCCGTCCCCGTGACCTGCCCGGAGAGCACCGCCGGGACCCGGTGGCGCCGGTACCGGTGCACCAACCACCTGACGGGTGCGCGGGACCCGGTCCGGTCGGGGGCGGCGGACGTAGTACCGGTCGGCGTCGTGCGGCAGGGCGGGCGCGGCGTCGACCACGACGTCCACCACGGCTTCGGTGCCGTCCGCGGCGAAGTGCGCCCGCTCCCCGACGTGCCAGCGGCGCAGCTCGGGCAGGATCTCCGTGCCGTCGCGGGCGAGCGCGCGGGACAGCCGCAGCTCCGCCGGCGCGGTGACGAACACCGACAGGGTCAGCTCCGGCCGGATCGCCGCGCGGGCGGCGCTCACCCCCTCGACGATCAGCACCGGCCCGGCGGGCACCGGCACCGCCCCGTCCAGGAAGCACCGCCGCAGCCAGCTGTACCGGCGGTAGGCCCCCGGCCGGCCCGCGCGTACCGGCGCGAGCACCCACCGCTCCAGCCGGGGCCAGAAGGTGAGCTGGTCGTCCCAGCCGTCCAGCAGGTCGTCGGTGCGGACCACCGGCGGCCGCTCACCGCCGGGCAGCGCGGCGAGGGCGTCCGCGAGGCGGGTCGCGAACAGGCTCTTCCCCGCGCCGCTCGGCCCGTCCACGGCCACCAGTCGGGTACGCCCCAGCCGCGCCGGCGCCGCGAGCACCCGCCGCGCCAACCCGGCGTACGCCTCGACCACCGCCACCACCGCCGTCACCCGACCGACGCTAGCGCCGCGCGCCGGCGTTCATCCCGCCGCCCACCGCCACGTCTTCGGCCGGTGGGTGGATGCGCCTGCCTTAGGGAACCGTTTCGGTGGCGTACCGGTGCCGTGGGGAACCCCCATCGCGGGCCGTGCTGCCTGGCCGCGCCGACGGCCGCCCGCGAGCTCCGACCGGGCTGCCGACCACCGCGCGGCGGCCGGGCTACCGCTTCCGTGGCACGGGAAGTCCCCCGTCCGCTGGATCCTGTGGTGCAGCGAGCCGTTCGCCGGTCGGGTCGGCGTCGTCACCGGCATCATCGGGTGGTGCTCCATGACGTGATGTGTCCGGGCGTCGACGCCCTGCTGGAACAGGCCCGGGCCGGGCTCCACCGGCTGACCCCGCACGAGACCGTCGAGGCGGTCCGCAAGGGTGCGCTGCTGGTCGACACCCGTACCGAGGCGCAGCGGCGCGAGCAGGGCGAGCTGCCCGGGGCGATCGTGATCGAACGGACCGCGCTGGAGTGGCGGTTGGACCCGGCCAGCGCCTGGCGCATCCCGGAGGCGACCGGGTACGACCGGGTCGTCGTGGTGGTCTGCCGCCACGGCTACAGCTCCAGTCTGGCCGCGGCGAGTCTCCAGACGCTCGGCCTGCGACACGCGACCGACATGATCGGCGGGGTGCAGGGATGGCAGGAGGCCGGACTGCCGATGTCCGAGCGCCCCGCCGACGTGCGCTACTGAGACCCGCGCCCGGTCACGGGCGGGGCGCCGGGCGGGATGAACGGCAGGCCCGGCGGTGGCCCGGACTCGACCAGCCGCCAGAGGGCTGCGGTGTCCAGGTGCTCCTCGACCAGGTCACCGAGGAGATCCAGGGTCCGCTCGCGGGCGGCCGCGAACGCGGTGTCCGGGGCGACCTTGAAGCCCGTCCGCCCGGCCATCCCGGCCACCTCGGTGAGGAACCGGCGGCGGAAGGCGTCGGACTCGAAGGCGCCGTGCCAGTGGGTGCCATGCACCGGGCCGAGCCGGGCGCCCTCGCCGGTGCCGTCGGCGTATCTCAGCAGCGGCGCCAGCCCCGGGTCGGCGGCGGAGACCTGCCCGTGGTGGATCTCGTAACCGTGGACCGGCACGTCCCCGGCGGCCGTGCCGGCGGCACGGCGGACCGTCTTGTGCGGGTCGAAGGTGATCTCGACGGGCAGCAGCCCGAGCCCGGGGACGCTGCCCTGGCCGCTCTCCACCGGGTCGTGGATCACCCGGGCGAGCATCTGGAACCCACCGCAGATGCCGAGCAGCGGCCGACCGGCGGCGGCGTGCGCCCGGACGGCGTCGGCCAGGCCGGTCTCCCGCAGCCAGGCCAGGTCGGCGACGGTCGACTTCGAACCGGGGAGCACCACCAGATCGGCGGCGGCCAACTCGGCCGGCTCGATGGTCAGCCGCACCCGAACGCCGGGCTCGGTGGCGAGCGCCTCGACGTCGGTGGCGTTGCTGATCCGGGGCAGCCGGACCACCGCGACGTCGAGCCAGTCGGTGCCCCGAGGCGCCGCCGGCCGGCCGAGCACCCGGCCGTACGCCAGTGAGTCCTCGGCGTCCAGCCAGAGGTCCAGCTCCCAGGGCAGCACCCCGTACGTGGGCCGGCCGGTCACCCGGCGCAGCATGTCCAGCCCCGGCTGGAGCAACCCCAGGTCGCCCCGGAACTTGTTGATCACGAAGCCGGCGACGAGGGCCTGGTCGGCCGGGTCGAGCAGGGCGACCGTGCCGAACATCGAGGCGAACACGCCGCCCCGGTCGATGTCACCGACCACGATGGAGGGCAGCCCGGCCTGCCGGGCCAGCCCCATGTTCACGTAGTCGCCGGCCCGCAGGTTGATCTCAGCAGGGCTGCCGGCCCCCTCGCAGATCACCACGTCGTACGCGGCCCGCAGCTCGTCCAGCGCCCGGTACGCCGTCTCGGCGAGCCGGGGACGCAGCTGGCGGTAGTTGCCGGCGGTGACGGTGTCGACGGCCTCGCCGAGCAGCACCACCTGGCTGGCGTGGTCGCTGCCCGGCTTGAGCAGCACCGGGTTGAAGCGGAGATCCGGAGCGAGCCCGCAGGCGGCGGCCTGCATCGCCTGGGCCCTGCCGATCTCGCCGCCCCGCCCGTCCGGACCGACCACCACCGCCGAGTTGTTGGACATGTTCTGCGCCTTGAACGGCGCCACTCGCACGCCCTGGCGGCGCAGCCACCGGCAGATACCGGCGGTGAGCACGCTCTTGCCGGCGTCGGAGGTGGTGCCGGCGACCAGCAGCCCGCCGCTCACCGCCCACTCCCCCGTCGCACCGGTCCGCCGACCCCGCGCAGTGCGGCGCGGCCGGCGGCGCCGACCAGCCGGCCCACGGTCAGCGGGTATCCCGCGGCGAGGCCGAGCGCGGCCAGGCCGACCGCGCCGGAGATCCGGGCGGCCCGCTTCAGGTGCCGCGCCTCCGGCCGGGGCCCGTCACCGAGGAACGGTCGGGTCTCCGAGCGCCCGAAGTAGACGTTCCGGCCGCCCAGCCGTACGCCGAGCGCCCCGGCCATGGCGGCCTCGCACTGCCCGGCGTTCGGGCTCGGGTGGTCGTTGCGGTCCCGGCGCCACACCCGCCAGGCGGACCCGCGGTCCCCGTGCGCGACCGGCGCGACCGCGATGGTGAGCAGCCCGGTCAGCCGGGCCGGGACCAGGTTGAGCAGGTCGTCCAGGCGGGCGGCCGGGGTGCCGAAGCGGGCGTAGCGGGGGGAGCGGTGGCCGACCATCGCGTCGAGCGTGTTCGCCGCGCGGTAGCCGAGCAGGCCGGGCAGCCCGGCGATCGCGCCCCAGACCAGCGGCGCGACGACCGCGTCGGAGGTGTTCTCGGCGACCGACTCGACGGTGGCCCGGGCGAGCTCCGGCTCGTCCAGCGCCGACGGGTCCCGGCCGCAGAGGTGGTTGAGCCGGCGACGGGCACCCGGCAGGTCGCCGTCGCGCAGCGCGCGCGCCATCAGCGTCGACTCGTGGCGCAGGGTGCGACCACCCAGCACGGTCCAGGTGCCGGCGGCCACCAGCACCGCGCGGGCCACCGGCCGACGCCGGGTGGCGAGGGCGGCGGCAGCGCCGAGGAGCACCGGCGTACCGACGGCGAGCGCGGTGAACGCCGTGCCCGCGGGCCGGTCGGGCCGGTAGATCCGCTGCTCGAGCGCGCCGGCCGCCCGACCGAAGCCGGCAACCGGATGCCACCGGCGAGGATCGCCGAGCAGCGAGTCCAGGGCGTAGCCCGCCACCAGCCCCGCCGCGTTCGCCATGGCGGTCGCCTGCCGCACCCCGCACCACCTCCGGCCGGCAGCCTAGTCGTACGGCGGGGTGGCCACGCCGGCGTACGCCCCGGCTGCCCCGTGCATGACCCGACGGTCAGGCAGGGACCGGCGTCCGCCGGCCGCGCCGGCCCCGGCCGGCTGGCGTGCCCCCCTCGAGTTCGCCCTCCGGGGCGGGCTCGCCCGTGCCGTCGCCGGGCTCGGGGGCCAGTTCGTCGTCCGCCGCGTCGTCGGCGGTGCCGGCGGTGCGGCCGTCGAACGGGTCGGCCAGTTCGTCGAGGTCATCCGCCGGTCCGTCCGGGTCGCCGGGCACGCCGTGCCCCCGCGCGGGGCGTCGAACTCCGGCAGTTCGAAGTCGTCGTCGAACGGCCGGTCGTCGAGCGAGGCCGGCGTCTGTGCCACCGGCACCGGCTCGGTCGCCTCGCCGAGCACCCGGCCCTCTGCCTCGGCATCCTCGACGGTGCTGGTCGTCATGCTGGGCCGGTTGCGCAGGAACCGGGCCCGCCCCCGGGACAGGTCGTGCCCGACCGCGACCGCCTCCAACTCGTAGAGCGCGCGGTGATTGCCCGCGTCGTCGGTCCAGTCGCGGGTGTAGAGGCGACCGGCGACGACCAAGTTGATTATGGATCGTCAGTGATCGTAGGTTGGTCGTGTGGGTCTTCTTCGATTCTCGCAGACCGCGGGACTCCCGTTGGTCTTCACCTCGTGACGTTTGGTGGTTGGGTTGGTTCGGGGAGGATTCCGGTGACGCGGGTCGGCTGTGAGCGTTGGTTCTGCTCGATCGATGGTGGGTCGTTGAGTCGGTGAGCGGGAAGGTGCGGCTGGGCGAAGGTGAGACGGCCCGGACTGCGTGTGCCCGCGCGTTGCTGCGTACCGGTGTGGACGAGGAGACCGGTGAGGTGCTGTCTGCGGCGGTGTTGGCGCGGCGGGTCGGTTGGTGTGCCGATCTGGTGGCGGGCATGGTGGGCGTCCTGGTCGGTGAGCATTGGAACCGCGTGGATGTGGGGGTGTTGGCTGGCGGGGTGGATGCGGGTGGGCGGCGGTTGCCGTCGCACGCGTGGATGGCGTTGCGGCGGCTGGGCTGGACGGTCGCCCCGCCTGGGGGTGTGAGGGTCAATGACCGGGTCGTGCGGATGGCGCAGGAGCAGGCGGGACGTGCGCTACGGTCGGTGAAGTGGCGTGCCGATGTGGCTGCCGGGGTCCTGGCGGCGTGGCCGGCTGATCCGCGCAAGCGCACCCCTGCGGAGTGGGATCAGGTTCGGGCCTCGATCCCCGGCGGCGGGTATCTGCCATCCAGCGTCATCAAGGGCCGCACCCGGCAGGCCGTCGCGTTCGCCAAGGTCAGCGGTCGGCTGCCGGTGGACGTGTTCGAACTCGAAGGTGTCCCGCGGATTCCGCGGATGTTGCTGCTGGCCGCGTGTGATCGGCAGCAGGCCATCATCGAGCGCAGCGACACCGACCCGGGCAGAGCGCTGCTGCGCTTGCAACTGCCGTCACGTCCGGATCCGCAGACGTATCGGGACTGGACGTGGGTCGAGTGTCCGATCAGGCTGCCGTCCACGGTTCCCGCCTCGGCGGTGCTGCACCTGCCCACCCTCCGCCTCACCGACGGCAAGGTCCGTGCCGACATGGCATACACCCACGCCGTGCCGAAAGCCGCGCGCACCGGCCACACCGTGGCGGTCGGTGTCGACTGGGGCCTCAACACCCTCCTCAGCGCCGGAGCCCTACGACTGGGACAGGATGGGCGGATCACGGCGTTGGGGGCCGGTGGACAGTTCCGGGCCGCCGGCGTCCTGGCCAAGCAGCACCGCCTGCGCCGCCAGAGTGAGCGGCTGCACGCGAAGGCCGACCACTACCAGCGGCTCACCGGCGGTGACGAGCGGCATCACCTTGTCGGCAAACATGCGGTAATCCGGGACGAGATCCGCCACGTGTCCGCCCGCCGCGCGAACCTGAACGACGCGCTCGCGTGGGCCGCCGCCCGCTGGACCGTGGACCAGGCGATCGCCGCCGGAGCGAGCGTGATCTATGTGGAAGACCTGCGGTCGATGGAAGCCAAGGGCATGGGCGCCACCCTGAACACGCGCCTGTCCCAGCAGGTGCGCGGGCAGATCGTCGACCGGATGCGGCACGTCGCCGCCGAGGCGGGTGTCGCCGTGGTCACCGTGCCCGCGCGGAACACGTCCAAGCACTGTCCGCAGTGTCTGACTCCGCTGCAGCATCGCAAAGCGCCAGACCAGCCGACGGTGGCCGGCTGGAAGTGGGCCATCTGCCCCAACACGGGCAGCTGCGGCTGGCAGGGCGACCGCGACCACGGCGCCTGGCGGCGGATCGCCGCCCGCGGACTCACCCATCAAGCCAAAACCGTCATCGACAAGACCAGCGGGCAGATGGTGATCCGCGACGTGGTCGACAAACTCGAAGCCACAGCGGTCGTCACCAAGATCAGTCGGGGAGATCGGTCGAAGACCGGCCCTACCCAGCACAAGGCAACACGCCCCGCGCCCAGGCGACGCAGGGCACCCTCCCCCACCCGGCCCCACCGCCGAGCGGGCAAGCGTCCGGAGGGACACGCACCAACGGACCGGACCCGGCTGCCCCGCGCAGCCCACCGGCACCAGGGCGTGACAACGATCAGCACACCCACCACCGGCCACCGGCCACGCGGAGCAGCACTGGGCGCAGGATTCCACCTGAATGCCCACGCTACCCCACCACGGTGGGAAACGATCCCGGAAACTCAATCCGACTCAGGATCACTAAGCTGACCAGAGACGCTGTTCCCGTCGACCCAGCGGCCGGAGTCCGGTCGAGGCGGCGGGCGGTGGAGGCGACCTTGAAGTTGGCCACCAGGGTGTTGCTCTGGGTGGTACGGCGCCACTCGGGCGCGGTCAGCGCGTTGCCGACGATCGTGACGTAGGTGTCGAACATCGTCCCTCCACGGAGACTCGGCTTGTCGGACCGAGCCTCGACCGGCGGCGTCCCGGCCACCAGCCGCGCCGCCCCCGGCTGTGGACGACGGACCGGCCTGTGGACAACGACCTGATCAAGGTCCCCGTCTGCTAGCCGCCATCGATCCGGTGGCGCCGACCTGCGCCGCCACCTGATCGAACGGGCCGGCGGGTGCGGCGGTTCCGGACTGGTGCGGGCGGACCGGGCAGGCCAGCAGGGCCGGGGCTACCGCCGGGTAGCTTGGCGGCGTACCGTCGGGTCGTGGAACCGGACGTGCTGGGGCCGCCGTACGAGCGGCGCACGATCGACCTGGGCACCGACGACGAGGGACCGGTCGTCGCGACCCTGGTCCGCCGGCGGGCCGAGCGCCCCACCGTGCGGGCCGTGCTCTACGTCCACGGTTTCGTCGACTACTTCTTCCAGACCCACGTCGCCGACTTCTACGCCGCGCGGGGCTGGGACTTCTACGCGCTCGACCTGCGCAAGTACGGCCGCAGCCTGCTGCCGCACCAGACCCCGAACTTCTGCCACGACCTCAGCGACTACTTCCCGGAGCTGGACGCCGCCGCCGAGATCATCCGGACGGACGAGGGGCACGACACCCTGCTCGCCATGGGCCATTCCACCGGCGGCCTGATCATCTCGCTCTGGGCCGATGCCCGCCGGGACGCCGGCCTGGTCGACGGGCTCTTCCTCAACAGCCCGTTCTTCGACATCAACGCACCCTGGCTGGTCCGTCGCCCCCTCGCGGCCGCCGTCTCCCGGCTGGGCCGCCGGGCGCCGCACCGCATCCTCCCGTTCGGGCTCGGCACCGTGTACGGCGAGAGCCTGCACGTCGACCACCGCGGCGAATGGCGGTACGACCTGGCCTGGAAGCCGCTCGCCGGGTTTCCGGTGCGGGCCGGCTGGATCAACGCCATCCGCGCCGGCCAGCGGCAGCTCCGGGCCGGCCTGGACATCCCCGTGCCCGTGCTGCTGGCCTGCTCGACGCGCAGCTACCGGGGCACGAAGTGGCACGAGTCGGCCACCCTCGCCGACGCGGTGCTCGACGTGGAACACATGGTCCGCTGGGCGCCCCGGCTCGGCCGGCACGTCACGCTGGCCCGCTTCGACGGCGGGCTGCACGACCTGACGCTGTCCGGCCCCGCCGTACGCGAAAAGGTCTTCGCCGAGGCTGGGCGGTGGGCCGAGGCGTTCCTCGGCGCCGGGCCGACCGAGCCGGCGCCGGACGGCCCGCCGGCGGCTCGGCTACCGGTCGAGGACCGGGCCGGCGCGGCGGCCGACGGCTGAGCCGACGGTCAGCGGTAGCCGGCGGTGGCCGCCGCGAGCGCCGATCGGATGCGGTCGAAGGTCGCGACCGGATGGCCGCCGTCCGCGCCGGGCAGCACCAGGCCGAGGCAGCGCAGCGCCAGCTCGCCGCCCGGGGCCGCCTCGACGGCGAACACCGGCGCGCCGACGTACCCCGTGGGCAGCTCGGTGGTGACGCGCACGTCGTCGCCGACCCGGGCGACCCGCTCGACCGCCGCCTCCAGCGGCCGCGACCCGTCCTCGGCGACGCCGAGCGCCAGCACGAACGCCGAGCCGGGCTCCGCGCCCACCCGGGCGACCGCGTCGGCCCCGGCAGCCACCGCTTCGGTGACCTGCTGGGTACGCCAGTGCCAGCCCCGGTCCTCGGCGTGCCCGTGCAGCCCGCCGGTGGGCATGGCGGCCAGCCCCACCTCCGGAAGATGCAGCCACTGACCGGCGAAGTCGGGCAGCAGGATGGCGTCCGACGCCACGCCCGCCGGCTCGGTGACGCTCGGCCGTAGGCCGATCTCCCCGTACGGCGCCCCGGCGCACGCGTCCGCGGTCAGCAACCACTCGTGCACCACCTCCCCGTCGTCGGTCGAGCCGACCAACTCCGTGTAGAAGAAGGCGGTACCGTAGCCGTCGGCGGCCGCCCCCGGTCGGTCGAACCGGCTGACGGGCAGGATGGCACGTCCGAGGAGCTGACACAGCTCGTGGACGACCTCGTTCTCGGTTTCCTGGTCGAGCAACACGACGCAGAGGGTACAAACCGGGCCGGACGCTCGGCGGGCGGGGCGTAACCCGGGTGCCGGCGCGGGACACCTCGTGCGACCCTGATCACCGACGTGGCCCGCGACCACCCATTCCTCCGGCAAGCCCGGCGACGGCGGTACCCTCTTGGCGCGACACGTCGACGCGCGCCCGTAGCTCAGCGGATAGAGCAGGGGACTTCTAATCCCAAGGCCGCAGGTTCGAATCCTGCCGGGCGCACCACCGTCACCCCAGGTCAACGGATTGTCGTTGCCGGCCCGCATCTCTGGCAGGACATGGGCGTAGGTGTTCATGGTCAGGCCGATCTGGCTGAGCACCTTCATCACCGTCCGGCGCGACGCCCCGCAGAAACGCGGCGTGGCGTAGCCTCCTGAAGCCGTTGTGCGAGGAGGCGCCATGATCGGAAAGATTGCCCGGCACCTTGCTGGAGCGGCAGCCGCCTGGTTGGCGTTCGTCGTGCAGGGGGGCGTCAGCTACGTCGGACTACTTGCGTACGCGGTGATGACCGATGCGGACCCGGGTGGTCCGCTCGCGGGGCCACTGCTGGTGCTGCTTGCCGGCGGGGTGGGCGCCGCCCTGGTGCCGCTGCTGTTCGTGCCAGCCGGCCTGGTTGGCGAGGTTGCCACGAAGAGCGGACGACTTCCCCTGAAGTTGCTGATCGCGTTCGCCGTCGCCACTGTGCTGGCCACGAGCTACGTTGCCATCGTGGCAGTGGCAACTGACGTACCGATCCTCGGCACATTGTTGGCATGCCTGGGCGGCGTGGTCGCCGTGCTCGGCCCCACTGCGGTCTACGTCGGCGTCGCCCACGGCGTGCTGAAAGCCAGTTCGATCTGGCGGCGTTTCCGGCCGCCGGCACCTGCGGTCCGCACCTAGCCCGCAATCCCCTCGTCGTCCTGGCCGCAGATCGGGAGTGGGTGAGGCGGCGGCCACGGGACGGGCCGCCGCCTCGCCGCGCCGGCTCCGGCGCGGATCGCGACCCGGTGGTCGACCCAGGGGGGCGGGTCGGCCGGGCGGGCCGCGGTGTCGACGCCGGGCGGGCGATGGGGGGGTGTGGCCGGCCCGGCGTCATGGATCAGCTGAATCTGATGCGATCGTTCCGTGCCCTCAGCGCCGGCTGCCGGCCGAATGTCACACCGTCACCGACGGGCACCACGACCGGACGGACGGCGATGGGCGACAGCCCCGGCGTGAGCGGCATCGCGTCGCCGGAAACCCGGATGACCTGTTCGACGCTGTCGTCCACGATCGACGGATGCCGCAGCATCGCCCGGCCGAGCCGGACATCCAGCGCTACTACACCGAGGTCTTCGCCGAGGCGGAGCGGTTGGACCGTACGCCGCAGGGACGCCTGGAGGCGAGGCGGACCCGGGAGCTGCTGACCCGGCTGCTCCCACCGCCACCGGCCGCCGTGCTCGACGTGGGCGGCGGCCCCGGCACGTACGCGGGCTGGCTCGCGGCGGTCGGTCACCGGGTGCATCTGGTCGACCTGGTGCCGGCGCACGTGGCCGCCGCGCGGACGGCGTACCCGGAGCTCACGGCGACCGTGGGCGACGCCCGCGACCTGCCGTTGCCCGACGACGCGGCCGACGCGACGCTGCTGCTCGGGCCGCTCTATCACCTGACCGAGCGCGCGGACCGGGTGGCCGCGCTGCGCGAGGCGGCGCGGCTCACCCGGCCCGGTGGGCCGGTCGTCGCGGCGGTGATCAGCCGCAACGCGGCCCTGATCGACCTGACCGCGCAGGGGCGGGTGGACGAACGCACCCGATCGCGCCTGCTGGGGGCGTACGTCACCGGGGTGAACGACCCGGAGACGGGCTTCACCACCGCCTACTTCCATCGGCCGGAACAGGTGGTGGACGAGTTCACCGCGGCCGGGCTGCCGACACCCCAGCTGTACGGGGTGGAGGGTCCACTCTGGCCGCTGCTGAACGCGATGGACACCGGCCCGGAGGACCGGCTCTTCGCCGACGCGATGGCCTGCGCGGAGACGTTCGAGCGGGATCCGGCGGTGCTCGGCGCCAGCGCGCACCTGCTGGCGGTCGCGTCGGTCTGACCCGCCGACCAGGTCGCCGAAGTGGCGGGATCTGCCTCCCGGCGCGACGCCACATCGCCGAGATGGCGGGAACAGATCACCCGGCACACCGCCACATCGCCGATGTGGCGGACGGCACCGGCCGACGACGGCGACGGCGACGCACCACGTACGGAGGGTGACCAGTTGCTGTTTTGCATGTTATTCTCCGGCGTCGATCTAGGCCGCCCGGACCCGACCGGGTCGCTGCCGGAAGGACACCCTCCCCATGCCGGTCGTTGCCGCCACGACCTCGCCACCGAGCCCGCTGGACCGGCCGGCCGGCGGCGCGTTCACCGTTGTCTTCACCACCCTGCCGGCGCTGCTCCGGCTGACCTGTGGCCTGGTCTGCGCGGTGGTGGCCCTGGCGGTCCGCACCCCGCCGGTCCGGGTGGCGCTGCTGGTGCCGGCGGTCGCCGTGCTGACCGGCTGGTCCGTCTGGTACGCCGTCCGCGCGCTGCGGCACCGGATCACCGCCGGGCTGGTGGCCGGCGATGTCGCGCTCTCGGCGGCGGCCGGGCTGGCGATCCCGTGGCTGGTGGCGCCGGAGGTGCTGCCGGGCGAGGTGAGCTGGGTCGCGGTGCTGGCCAGCACCACCGTGATCAACGCGCAGGTCACCGCCCCGGCCCGCTGGTCGGTTCCGGCCAGCCTGCTGGTCACCACCGGCTACGCGGCCGGCGCGACCGCGGCGGGCAACCCGGTGGAGGCGCAGGCACACGCGACCACGTTGCTGGTGCAGACCGGCCTCACGGCGGTGCTGATCGCGGTGGTGCGGCGCCGGATCGGGCGCGCCGACGCCGCCTTCGCCGACTACCAGCGGCTGGCCCGGGAGGCGGTGATGGCGCGTTCCACGCGCGAGGCCGAGCGGCGACAGAACCGGGACCTGCACGACACCGCCCTCGCCACGCTGACCATGGTGGGGCTCGGCGCGGTTTCCGGCCCGTCGGCCGCGCTGCGCGAGCGGTGCGCGGCGGACCTGCGTACCCTCGCCGCCCTGGCGGACGCGCGGTCGGCGCCGCCGGCCGGCGTGGTAGCGCTGGACGACCGGCTGCGGGCGGTCGTCGCCCGGCTGCCCGAGCTGCCGCTGTCCGCGGCGCTGACTCCATGCGCGGTGCCGCCGGAGGTCGCCGAGGCCCTCGCCGACAGCGCCGCCGCCGCGCTGGCCAACGTGGTCCGGCACGCGCCGGGCGCGTCCGCCGCGCTGCGGCTGGCCCGGGACGCCGACACCGTCGTGGTCGAGGTGACCGACGATGGTCCGGGCTTCGACCCGGCCACGGTCCCGGCCCACCGGTACGGGCTGCGCGAGTCGGTCCACGGTCGCATGGCGACCGTCGGCGGGCGCGCCGAGGTGACGTCCGGCCCTGGTGCGGGCACCCGGATCCGGCTGGAGTGGACCGGTGAGCACTGACCTCGACGCGCGCGCGGTCGGGCCGGCCGACCGCCTCGCGCCGATCCCGGCCCCGGGCGCTCCGGCCCCACCCGACGCCGCGGGGGCGGCGATCGCGGTGGCGAGTGCCTCCGACCGGGCCGCCCGGATCGCGGCGGTCACCATCGCGCTCGCCTGGCACCTGGCGATCGACCTGCCGGCGCTGCCCGGCGCCGGGTCCTCACCCGCCGCCTCGGCGGTGGTCGCCGCCGGCTGGCTGGTGACCGCGGCGGTCGGCGTGGTGGCCGGCGTACGCCTGCTGCGCGGTGGCCTGCCGCCCGCCCGGCGGCTGGCGGCGGTGTTGCTGGTGGTCGACGCGGCGGTCTTCGCGGCGGTCGGCGGCGGGCAGTTGTTCGCCGCGGCGAACTGGGCGTGGGGCGGCATGGTCTGGTTCTTCCCGCTGGTGCTCTGGCGACGGCCGGTCCGGTGGCTGCTGGCGCTGCTCGGCGCGCACGCGATGATCGCCCTCGCCGCGCTGCTCGGTTCCGGCGCCACCGCCCCGGCCGACCTGGCCCGCTACGCGATGTACGTCTACGGCGTGTCGTCGCTGCCCGTCGCGGTCTTCGTCGGCGGCGTCGCGCTCGCCGCCCTGGCCCAGGCCAGGGCCGGCACGGCCGCGGCGGCGCTGGCGGTCGAGGCGGAACGGATGGCGGCGGAACGGGCCCAGGCGGAGCGGCGAGCGCGGCTGGCCCTGGCCAGCGGCACCGCCGAGGAGGTGCTGGCCGCCCTCGCCGCCGGCGACGCCGACCCGGCCGACCCGGAGGTACGCCGCCGCTGCGTGCTGGCCGCGGCCCGGCTGCGCCGGCTGATCGCCGAGTCGGACGACGTGCCCGACCCGCTGCTGCACGAGCTGCGCGCCGCCGCCGACCTGGCCGAACGGAACGGCCTGCCGATCGAGCTGGTCGCCGTCGGCGTCCCGCCGGAGCTGCCCGTCGAGGTACGCCGGCGGTTGGCCGACCCGCTCACCGCGGCGCTCGCCGACGCCCGGGACTGGGCCCGGCTTACCGTGGTGACCGGCCCGGACGAGGTGGTGGTCAGCCTGGTCACGCCCGACCACGACGGGCCCGACGCGAGTGGGCCGCCAGGCCCGACCGGTCCGCAGGCGGACGGGGACGGGAACGGGTCGGTGGAACACGTGCACGAGCGGGACGGGGAGATCAGATGGACGCAGACCCGGTGGCGGCGGACGTGACCGGCGGGCGGCCCATCGGCGTGGCCATCGTGGACGACCACCCGGTGGTGATCGACGGGGTACGCGCCTGGCTGGCCAGCGAGCCGCGACTGCGCGTACTGGCCACCGGGGACGACCCGGACGCGGTGCTGCGGGCCGCCCCGGAGGCCGAGGTGGTGCTGCTCGACCTGCGGCTGCACGGGCGGATGGCGTTCGACAAGCTCGCCGAGCTGAGCGCCGCGGGTCGGCGGGTGGTGGTCTACTCCCAGCACACCGACCCGGACACCATGCTCGCCGCGCTGGACGCGGGGGCGGTCGCGTTCCTGGCCAAGCACGAGGGGCGCGAGCACTGCGTGGCGACCGTACTGGCCGCGGCGAGCGACCGCCCGTACGTGCCGCCGGCGCTGGCCGGGGCCATGGTGGGCGATCCTCGGCCGGACCGGCCGGCCCTGTCGGACAAGGAGCGCGAGGCCCTGCTGCTGTGGTTCCAGTCGATGTCGAAGGCGTCGGTGGCCCGCCGGATGCGGATCAGCGAGCACACCGTGAAGCAGTACGTGGACCGGGCGCGGATCAAGTACACCCGGGCGGGGCGGCCGGCCGCCACGAAGGCGGCGCTGCTCGCCCGGGCGATCGAGGACGGCCTCGTCCGGCCGGAAGAGATCGGCATCTACCGGTCACAGGCGTCCACCGACCGGCCGACCCCCTAACGGCTGTCATGACAGCCACCACGGCGTGGGCCAGGCTCGACGTACCGCCAACCGTCCCCGGGAGGTCGTGACCGTGCAGGAGGACGCCGCACCGTTCTTCATCGGACCGCACCGCTTCGACGCGGACGGGGACCCCGCCCGTCCCACCCTCGACCGGCGATACGCCTTGGTCCCCGAACCGGGCGAGCAACTGCTCGGGCAGCACCGGCTGCGGATCGCCGGGCAGCTGCTCGGTCCCACCGAGAACGCGCCCGCCTGGCACCTGCCCGCGCCGGCGACGGTCACCGTGACGGACCGGCGCCTCGCGTATGTCTGCACCGGCTCCGAACTGGCCCTGGTCTCGGGGCGGGACGGCCGGACAGGTGCCCGGCACCGGCGTCCGCTCCGGCTGTCCCGCCTGGTCAGTGGCCAGATCCGCTGGCAGTGGCCGTCCCGGCTGGAGTTGGCCGAGGGCCCGGACGACGAGGTCGAGCTGCTGTTGGTCTGCGACGCGCTGCGCACCATCCGGCAGCCGGCCCTCGCGCTGGCCGGCCCGGACGCCCTGATCGTCGCGCTGGCTCGCCAGGTACGCCGCGCGGTGGCCGCGTTCCGCCTGGTGCACCCCGAACTGGTGGACCTCTCCCCGCCGGAACGGGACACCCTGCTGACCCGAGTGGGTGGCGCGCCCGGCCCGGCCCGGGGCTCGCTGACCCTGCCCGGTTCACTGCCGGTGGAGTTTCTGTCCCGGGAGGACTACTACCGGCCGGCGGCGACCGAGGCGGCGGCCTGGCCCCGGGCGGCCTCCCCGGCCCGGGTGGGGCCCGGTTCCGCCTGCTGACCCTCAGATCAGCGCGGGCCGGTCGGGCCGGACCCGGGCCTGCGGCCGGCGGTCAGGAGGTGGCAGCGCGAGGGCCTCGACGGTCCAGCGCGGCGGCCTCCTCGGGCGTGGGGGCGGCGCCGCCGAGGTGGGCGGGCTGCCACCAGGCGTCGTCGGGGCCGGCCGGCTGCTCCGGGTACTCCCGCTGGGCCCGATCCACCAGCGCGCTGAGCCGGTTCTTCAGCTCGGCCGTCATCGTGGCGGCGTCCGGGTAGCCGGCCGGGTCCATCGGCTCCCCCACCAGGATGCTGATCGGGGTGTGCCGACGGGTGAGGGTGCGCGGGCGGCCCTTGGTCCACAGCCGCTGGGTGCCCCAGAGTGCGACCGGCAGCAGCGGCACGGCGGCCTGCTGGGCCATTCGGGCGGCCCCGCTCTTGAGCTCCTTGACGGTGAAGGAGCGGCTGATGGTCGCCTCCGGGAAGACGCCGACCACCTCGCCACGCCGCAGTGCGGACACCGCGGTCTGGTACGACCCGGCGCCGGCCGCCCGGTTGACCGGGATGTGCTTCATGCCCCGCATGAGCGGCCCGGAGACCTTGTGTCGGAAGACCGAGTCCTTGGCCATGAACCGGACCAGGCGGCGGGAGTCGCGTGCGCCGTACCCGGAGAAGATGAAGTCCAGGTAGCTGACGTGATTGCTGGCCAGCACCGCTCCGCCGGTGCGCGGCACGTGATGACTTCCCTCCACCCGTAGGCGCAGGTCGAGGACCCGGAACATCGTCTTGGCGGCGGCGATCACGGGCGGGTACACGAGCTCCGGCATCCGCCGACTTTACCCCGAGTAGGTTACGCGACCGTAGGAAAGGATCGTGCGGTCCGATCTGCGGGCTCTGCCCTGGGCAGAGCCGGGTCGCGGGCCGGCCCGGGACGGGCCAGCATGGCGGGATGATCGAACGCGGAGTGCTGCTCTGGATCCACGGTGGCGGCTGGCGGGCCCGGTACCACGAGGACGGCGCGGCCCTGGCCCCGCTCGGGCTCCGGGTGGTCGCGGCGACCTACCGGTTCGTGACCGAGGCGCACTGGCCGGCCCAGCTCGCCGACGTACGCACGGCGGCCCGGGCCGCGCGGGCCGCGGCGGGCGGGCTGCCGCTGCTGGTCGGGGGCGACTCGGCCGGCGGGATGCTCGCCCTGCACCTCGCCCTGCGGGGAGTGGACCGGCCGGGCGACGTCGCGGCGGGGCTGGCGTACTGGGCGCCGGTCGACCCGCTGGACCCGCAGTGGCGGCGGCTGCGCGCCCACGACGACCCGTGGGCCGACCTGCTCGGCCACCCGCCCGCCGCGGGCGACCCGGCCACCGTCGACGCCACGGTCGCGTCCCACCTCGGGTCCGGCGTACCGGTGCTGCTGGTGCAGGGGCGCGAGGACGCGTCGGTGCCGGCCGCGCAGTCGGTGGCGCTGGCCGGGCAACTGCTCGCCGCCGGGCACCCGGTGCACACCTGGATCACCCACGGCGGGCACGCCCTCGACTTGGCGCGTCCGGACATCCAGGCGGTCACCGCCGCGTTCCTGGACACCGTCCTGCCGCCGCTGGTGCCGGGGCGCTGAGCACGCGGCGGCGCCGCCGGCCCGGTGGTCGGCGGCGCCCCACGGTCGCGTTACTGGGCGGCCAGCCGGTGCAGGTCGACCCGGCCCCGGGCGAAGGCGTCCACCTTTCCCCACCGGCCCGGGATGTCCAGCACCTCGATCCGCCCCATGCCGACCGGCAGCCGCGGGTCCACCGCCAGGTGCCCCTCGTGCGGCTCCAGCCCGAGCATCGTCCGGATCAACAACAGCGGCGTCCCGGTCGACCAGGCCTGCGGGCTGCATGCCGTCGGATACTCGACGGGGAACTTGGTCAGGTCCCGCGGATAGCCGCCGAACGCCTCCGGCAGCCGGCCGTCGAAGTACCGCGCCGCTTCGAGGATGCCGTTGGCGATGACGGCGGCCTCGTCGGCGAAGCCGTACCGGCGCAGACCCCAGGCGATGAACGAGTTGTCGAACGGCCAGATCGTGCCATTGTGATAGCCGATCGGGTTGTAGCGGACCTCGCCCTCGGCCAGGGTGCGCACCCCCCAGCCGGAGAAGAGCCGCGGCCCGAGCAGGTGGTCGGCGATCTTCCTCGCCCGGTCCGGCTCGACGATGCCGCTCCACAGCAGGTGGCCGATGTTGGAGCTGAGCACCGCGCAGTGCCGGCCGTCCGGGTCCAGCCCGAGGGCGTAGTACTCGCCGTCCGCCACCCACCAGTCCCGGTTGAACCGCTCCCTGAGCTCCGCCGCCTCCCGCTCCAACTGGTCGGCGTACGCCGGGTCGTCCCAGAACTCCCGGGCCAGCCGGGCGGCCCGCATCTTCGCGTCGTACGCGTAGCCCTGCACCTCGCAGGTGGCCCGCGGAAACGGCGGCAGCGTGCCGTCCCGGTAGGAGATGGAGTCCCACGAGTCCTTCCAGCACTGATTCTCCAGGCCGGTGTCGGTGTTGCGCCGCTCGTACCAGATGTAGCCGTTGCCCACCAGGTCGGCGTAGTCGTCGACCCACTTCAGCGCCGCCCGGCACTCCCGTTCCAGCTCCTTGACCAGCGCCACGTCGCCGGTCCACTTCTCGTACTCGTCGAGCAGCACCACGAACAGCGGCGTCGCGTCCACCGAGCCGTAGTAGGGCGAGTGCGGCTGCTCCTCGAAGGCGGCCGTCTCGCCGTAGCGCATCTCGTGCAGGATCCGGCCCGGGTCCTCGTCCCGGAAGTCGTCGAACCGGGTGCCCTGCAAGGCCCCGAGGATCCGCAGCGTGGTCTTGGAGAGCTCCGGCGCGAACGGCAGCACCTGGAGGCAGGTCAGGATGCTGTCCCGGCCGAACATGGTCATGAACCAGGGCAGGCCGGCGGCCGGCAGTGTCTGCCCACCGAGCGACAACGGCGAGAAACGCAGCGCCGCCAGGTCGATCAAACTGCGCCGGTACGTCGAGCAGACCTCGCGGTGCTCGCTGTTCACCTTCGGTGCGTTGGCGATCCACTGCTCCAGGTCCTGCTGCAGGGCCAGCCGCTCGACGCCGTGCGTCCGCAGCCCCATCCGCAGGTCCCGACCGCCCGGGCCGACCGCGAAGGTCTGTACGTCGATGCCGGTGTCCCACTGCTCGTTCGGTTCCAGGTGGACCGTGAAGGCGAGGCCGTTCCGGTCGTAGCGGGCCGGCTGGGAGGACTGGATGACCGTCTCCCGCTTGAAGTTGCCCCGCCGGTAGCCCAGCCTGAGCCGGTCCGACTCGGCCTCGGCGTAGATCTCGCCCTTCTTGTTCAGGATCTCGTCCTTGACCTGGAACAGGTCGGCGAAGTCCGACGCGGCGTCGATCCGGATCTCCAGGTCGACCGGTTTCTCGTCGTGGTTGAGGATGGTCAGCGTCTCCCGGAAGCTGCCGCCCACCGCCCGCTCCCGGATGATCGACAACTTCGCGTCGATGTAGTGCGTGGCCATGCCCGGCACCAGGAAGAACCTGGCCTCGTAGTACTGGAGGTCGTCGTACGACAGGGCGTTGAGCCGCTCACCGTTGACGGTCAGCACCCACTTGGAGAGGAAACGGGTGTCGATGGCGAAGAGGCCGGTCGGCTCGCTCGGCGTCGCCTCGATGTCGCCGGTGTCCTCGGACACCACGAACGTGTTGCCGTCCAGGATCCGGACGGTGTCCGTGCCCGCCATCAGGAAGCCCCCCTCTGGAACGCGTGATGCGGCCCGCGAGAGTCCGGCGGACCGGGAAAGATCCGTTCGACCTGCAACACCAGCCGCAGGTCGCCCAGCACGGTCATGTCGCCGCGCAGCAGCGCCGCGATGACGTTCTCCTGGCCGCTGACCAACTCGCCGAAGAGTCGCGGCGCGGTCCCCACGACCGTGTTCGCCTCCTGGTCCTCCTGCCGGACCCGGAGGTTGCCCCGGTCGATGTGCAGCAGCCAGTGTGTCGTGTGCGCCCCCTCGTGCAGGTCGAAGCGCAGGGTGCCGCTGGTCTTCGCCAGCAGGGGTTCGTACCCCCGCCGGTCCAGGTCCTCGAAGAACTTCGTGGTCGCGTCCACCAGCTCACTCCTCCCGCGGTCCGCGGCGTGCGACGTCCGAGAAGGGGTGCCCATCGGGTACGGGGTCAATCTCGCCCGGTTCGGGTGAGCCGCCGACCTCGCGCGGGGGCGGAACGCGCGAACGCCGGCACCCCGTTGAACCGGGGGCCGGCGTCGCCGCGGCGGACGGGTCAGTTGTTCGGTTCGTCGGCGCTGATGTCGGCGAGCACCGACTGCGGCTCCCGCTCGACGGCGAGGTCACCCATCGACACCAGTCCGATCAGCCGGCCGTCGTCGACCACCGGCAGCCGCCGGACGGCGTACGTGCGCATCAGGTCCGCGGCCGCCACCGCGTCGTCGTACTGGCTCACCGTCACCACGTCCTTGCTGGTGATCTGGTTGAGCCTGGTCGTGGCGGGGTCCATGTTCTCGGCGACGCCCCGGACCGTGATGTCCCGGTCCGTGACGATGCCCACCACGCGGTCACCATCGGTCACCACCACGTCGCCGATGGCGCTGTCGCGCATCTCCTGCGCCGCCGCGGTCAGGGTGTCGTCGCCGTCCATCGTCACCAACCGGGTCGTCATGAACTCTCCGACCGTTGTCATGGTGCTCCCCTCTCGGTGTCGGCACCGCGGTCTACCCGCCGCCGCGGGCCGGGTAACACGCCCCGTTCGGCGGTGGTGCGAGCGCAGGGTAGTGGCAGCCGGTCCTGGACCGGCCGAAGAACGTCGGGCCGGGGACGACGGGAGGCCAGGGGCGTGGCGGACGCGTGGTCAGGCGCGCGGGGGCGCGCCGTAGACCCGCTCGACGTGCAGCCGCAGCACGAGGCGGCGCTCGGCGACCATGGCGCGCCGGAAGTCGTCCCAGTCCGGGTGTTCGCCCTGCACCGCCCGGTACAGCCCGACCAGTTCCTCGACGGTGGGATCGTCCGGCCGCTGGGCCACCGGGGTCAGCTCGGCCCGCGCCTCCGCCACCGCGTACGCCCAGCCGTCCGCGCTGCTGACCTGGAAGCTGGCCCGGGGGTCCCGGCGCAGGTTGGCGGTCTTCGCCCGGTCGTCGGTCACCGAGATCCGGATCACGCCCTGCTCCCGGTCGAAGGAGTGGACCACGTTGGACAGCTGGGGCCGGCCGTCCCGCTTGATGGTGGCGAGCACCCCGATCCGGCGGCTCGCGATGAGATCGGTCAGGGCCTGCTGGGTCTGCTCGTCCGCCATGGGGGCCTCCCGGGTCGACTGGTCGCGCGGTCGACCCCCATCTCACCGCATTCCCGGCCGGCGTGCCCGACGCCCGGCCGGGCCGGCCGGCTCAGCGCCGCTCGGCGGCGACCAGCTCGGCGAGCTGCACGGCGTTGAGCGCGGCGCCCTTGCGCAGGTTGTCGTTGGAGCAGAAGAGCGCCAGCCCGTGCTCGACGGTCTCGTCGGCCCGGATCCGCCCGACGTACGTCGGGTCCTGGCCGGCCGCCTGCAGCGGGGTGGGCACGTCCGACAGGGCCACCCCCGGTGCGCCGTCGAGCAGCTCCCGGGCGCGGGCCGGAGTGATCGGCCGGGCGAAGCGGGCGTTGATCTGGAGCGAGTGCCCGGTGAAGACCGGGACCCGGACGCAGGTGCCGGAGACCTTCAGCCCCGGGATCTCCAGGATCTTGCGGCTCTCGTTGCGCAGCTTCTGCTCCTCGTCGGTCTCGAAGGAGCCGTCGTCGACGATCGAACCGGCCAGCGGGAGCACGTTGAAGGCGATCGGGCGGGCGAACGAGCGCGGCGCGGGGAACTCGACGGCCGCACCGTCGAAGGTGAGCCCGGCGGCGTCCTCGGCCACCTTGCGGACCTGCTCGTCCAGCTCCGCCACGCCGGCCAGGCCGGCGCCGGAGACCGCCTGGTACGTCGCCACGACCAGGCTGACCAGCTCGGCCGCCTGGTGCAGCGGGCGCAGCACCGGCATGGCGGCCATGGTGGTGCAGTTCGGGTTGGCCACGATGCCCTTCGGCCGGTCGGCGATGGCGTGCGGGTTGACTTCGGCGACCACCAGCGGCACCTCGGGGTCCATCCGGAACGCCGAGGAGTTGTCGATGACGACCGCGCCGGCGTCGGCGACCCGGGGGGCCAGCTCGCGGGCGGTGCCCTTGCCCGCCGAGAAGAGCACGATGTCCAGCCCCCGGTAGTCCGCGGTGGCCGCGTCCTCGACGGTGACCTCGCCGTCCCGCCAGGGCAGGGTCCGCCCGGCCGACCGCGCCGAGGCGAACAACCGCACCTGCTCCGCCGGGAACTCGCGCTCCGCCAGCACCTGCCGCATCACGCCACCGACCTGGCCGGTGGCCCCCACAATGCCGATCCTCATGCCCGCGAGGCTACCCAGCCGGGCGGCCGGACCGGGAAGGCTTTCCCACCGCGCGGGCCGGCGGCCGGCCCCGCCCTCGCCGGACGGCAGCCGCCAGGAGCTGCAACGACGGCGCTCCAGGCCCGCTCGTCCCGGAAGATCACCCGCCGTCGGCCCGCCCGGCCGGAGCATCCGCGCCCCGCCCGCCGGGGTCGGCGGCCGGACGCGACCGGAATCACACCCCAGCGGGCGGTCAGGGAGTGTGGTCGACGACCTCCCCGAGCCCGGTCGCGACCAACTCGTCCCGGATGATCGCCGCGTCGCCCTCCACGACCAGGGTGAGCGAATCCGGGTGCAGGTGCGCCGTGGCCGCCGCGGAGACCTGCTCCACGTCGGCGGCGAGCAGCGACTCGCGCAGCCGGGCGTGGTAGTCGTCCGGCAGGTCGTGCACCACCAGCGTGGTCAGCGCCGAGGCGATGGCCCGCGGGGTCTGCAGCTCGACCGAGAGCTGGCCGGCCCGCCAGAAGCGGGCCACCGCGAGCTCGTCCTCGGTCACTCCCTCCGACCGGGTCCGCGACACCTCGCCGACCGCCTCGACCAGCGCCGGCGCGGTCACCGCGGTCTGCACCCCGGAGCTGATCGCGAACCGGCCGAACCGGCGGGACGAGGCGAAGTCGCCCCGGATGCCGTAGGTGTAGCCGTGCACCTCGCGCAGCAGATGGTTCAGCCGGGAGGTGAAGGCCCCGCCCAGCACCGTGCCTGCGAGCGACATCGGCACGTGGTCCGGGTGGGCGCGGTGCGGGGACGGGTGCCCGAGACGGAGCGTGGACTGCACCGAGCCGGGGCGGTCGACCAGGATGATCCGCCGCCGGTCGTGCCGCGGCACCTCGACCGGGCCGCCCTTCTCCACCGGCCCGCCCCCGGCGCCCGCGAACGCCGTCGCGCCGAGTGCGTCCAGGTCGATCCGGTCCAGGTCACCGGCGATGACCAGGGTGCCCGGGCGGATGAACCACTCGGAGTGGAAGACCGTCACGTCGTCCACGTCCAGTGCGGCCACGCTGTCCGGGTCGCCGTACATCGGGCGGCCCCAGCGGTTGTCCGTGCCGAAGATGTCGCCGCGCAGCACCGCGTCCGCCCGGGGGCCGGGGTTGGCCCAGTCCATCCGCAGCGCGGTCGCCTCGTCGTCGCGGACCCGCAGCACGTCGGCCGGGTCGAGCTTCGGCGTCCGGACCGCCTCGGCGAGCAGTTCCACGGCGGCGTTCAGCCGATCGACCGGCACCTGCACGCTGACCTGGAAGGAGTCCCAGTCCAGCGCGGTCACCAGCTCGGTGCCGAGCGCCTCGACGGCCAGCGCGTACGCGGTGGCGTCCCGCTGCGCGGTGCCCTCCTCCAGGGCCTTGGCGAGCACCGCGCCCAGCCCCTCCTTGCCGACCGGCTCCCGGCCGGCGCCGGCGTCGAGGAGCAGCAGCGCGACCGCGAGGCTCTGCCCGGGCAGGTGCGCGGCGACGACCTGCCCGCCGGCGACGGCCCGGCGCACCACCTGCGGGAACCGGTACGGGCGGGCGGCGCCCGGCCCGGGACGTTCGGTGATCAGCGTCATGCGGTCTTCTCCTCCGGCACGTAGCACAGGGTCACCCGGTCGTGTTCGGTACGGAGCAGCTCGGCGGCCTGTTCGGCGATCTGCTCGGCGGTGACGGCGAGCCACCCCGGCAGCCGCTCGCCGGCCTTCGCCGGGTCGCCGAACTGGGTGGCGTACCGGCCCAGCGTGTCCGCCCGGCCCTCCACCGTGGACATCTGCCGCCACCACATGGTGCTCAGCAGCGCCTTGGCCCGGTCCAGCTCGGCGGCGGTCACCGGCACCGTCGCCAGCTCGTCGACCACCTCCGCCAGCCCGTCGCGCAGCCGCTCGACGGTGATCCCGGGGCGGGCGGTGGCGGTGGCGATCAGCGGGGCGGGAGCGTGGGCCAGGTCCACCCCGTACGCCCCGACCAGATCCGGCTGGGCGATCCGCTCCCCGTCGGCGAGGCGCTGGTAGAGCCGGCTGCCCCGGCCGCTGCCGAGGACGGTGGCGAGCACGGTGGCGACGTCGTAGCCGGGGGTGCCGAACGGCTGGGTACGGTGCGCCACGTACACCCGGGGAGCGGGGACGTCGGCGGTGACCGTCTCCACGGCCGGCCGCCCGGCCGTCGGCACGGTGCGTCCGTCCGGCGCGGCGGGGATGTCGGCGCGCGGCGGGATGGCGCCGAAGTACTTGTCGGCCAGCGCGAACACCTCGGCCGCCGTGGTGTCGCCGACCACGGTGAGCACGGCGTTGTTCGGCGCGTAGTAGGTCTGGTGGAACGCCTGGAAGGTGGGCAGGCCGGCGGCGTTGAGGTCGGCCATCGACCCGATCGTGGCGTGGTGGTACGGGTGCCCGGGCGGGTAGAGCAGCGGCAGCAGGCGCAGCCACGCGTCGCCGTACGGGACGTTCTCGTACCGCTGGCGGCGCTCGTTCTTGACCACCTCGCGCTGGTTGTCCAGCGTCTCCTGGGTCAGCGCCGGCACCAGGCCGCCCATCCGGTCGGCCTCCAGCCAGAGCGCCAGCTCGAGGTGCTCGGCCGGGACCGTCTCGAAGTAGTTGGTCCGGTCCGGGTTGGTGGTGGCGTTCAGCGAACCGCCGGACCCCTGGATGAGCTTCATGTGCTCGGTCTTCGCCACGTTCACCGAGCCCTCGAACATCAGGTGCTCGAAGAGGTGGGCGAAGCCGGTCTGGCCCGCCGGCTCGTGCCGGGAGCCCACGTCGTACCAGAGGTTCACGGCGATCGCGGGTGCGGTGCGGTCCTCGCTCACCACCACGCGCAGGCCGTTGTCCAGTCGGGTCGTCTCGATCGGCCAGGGGTAACCGCTGTCGGGCATGGCACGACGCTATCCGATCTCGCGGGCGGAAAGGGGACGGGCGGGAGCATCCTCGCCGCGCGGCGGGGTATCCCCGGGGCATGCCCGACCCCGCATCCACCGCCACCGAACGTGCCGCCGCCGCGCTGGCCTGCCGTCGGCGGGCCCGGCTGCTGCATCCCGCCGGCCGCACCTTCTCCGCCGAGGTGATGATCTGGGGTACGCCCGGTCCGCCGACCGGGGTCCCGCTCTTCGACCGGCCCGGACGGTGGCGGGGCACGGTCCGGCTGTCGAAGGGGGTCGCCACGCCGGGGAGCTGGCCGGACGTGCTGGGGCTGGGCGTGCGGCTGCACCGGGACCCGGACCCGCCGGTGGATCTGCTGATGAGTTCCAGCGCCGCCCCGCCGGTGCTGCGCCAACTGCCGCTGCCCCGGCGGCGCTTCACCGGGACGTACAGCTCGATCCTGCCCTTCCGGGCCGGCCGGTGCCGGCTCCTGGTGGCCGCGCTGGCCGACCCGGACTCGCCGGAGCTGGGCCGCAGCCTCGCCGAGGTCTCGTCGGCGGCGGGCCCGGACGCGCCCCGGCTGGTGCTGGCGGTGGCCTCGACGGTCGGGCCGTGGCGGCCGTTCGGGCAGGTCTGCCTCGACGGCCGGCGCGGCGCCCGGGAGGACGCCGCGCTGGCCTTCGATCCGATCGGCAACCTGCCGGCGGGTCTGCGGGCGGAGGGGCTGCTCGCCTGGCTGCGCGACACCACCTACCGCGGCTCCCGCCGGGTCCGGGGTGCGTCCGCTCAGTCCGGAGGCTCGCTCGGGGTCACGGTCTGATCCGACGTCCGGCGCTCCAGGGTGGCGTCCTGGGCGACGTTCCGATCCTCCCGGATGTCCGATTCGGCGAGGATCGCGTCGGCCTGGGCCTCGGGGTCCTCGCTGCCCACCGCCGCCTCCTCCGGCAGGAGGTGGGCGCGGGACTCGATCCGGTCCTGGTCGTTCTGCTGGTGGCTCATGCCGTTCCCATACCCCGCGGGTGCGCAGCGGAACGGGCCACGCACCTCGTTCGGGCGTACAGGGTGCCGTCGTCGTCGGCCAGGTGGTGCGGTTCCGGTTCCGCTTTCCCAGGATCCGGTACGCCGCGGAAATCGTTCCGTCGCGGCGCCGCGTGGCGCTGATGGCCCCGCCGGGCGCTTGTCGCGCCCTCGGTGCCACCGTTGGCAGCATAGATGAAGTTGAACGCGGGGCGGGGCCCTGCCGACGATGGAGTGAGCCCAGCCCGTCGCGTCGGGTAAGCTGGCTGGCGTGACGCGGTCGTATCGATGGTTTAGGCAGCCGGCTGGAGGAGCCGGTGACTCGACCATGATCTGACGTCACTCCTCTTCGAGCCGGCCGGGCAGGGATCATTCCCTGCCCTTTCGCGTACGAGCAGCCGGCTCGACCCCGGGCGCCGGCCCCGGGCACGGTCGGCGGAAGGAACCCCACCGTGCCGACCCAGGACGCCCATCGGGTCATCGACCAGCGGATCGACCGCGTCGTACCACTGACCACCCCGGCCCTGCTGCACCACCACCTGCCCCTGGACGCGGCGCTCGCGGAGGCCGTGGTCACCGGCCGACGCGCCGTCGGCCGGGTGCTGGACCGTGCCGACGACCGGCTGCTGGTCGTGGTCGGCCCGTGCTCGGTGCACGACCCCGCCGCCGCCCTCGAGTACGCGGGCCGGCTGCGCGAGGCCGCCGACCGGCTCGCCGACGACCTGCTGGTGGTGATGCGGGTCTACTTCGAGAAGCCGCGCTCGACGGTGGGCTGGAAGGGCCTGATCAACGACCCGGGGCTGGACGGCTCGGGCGACGTCAACACCGGCCTGCGGACGGCCCGGTCGCTCCTGCTCGACGTGCTGCGGCTCGGGTTGCCGGTGGGTTGCGAGTTCCTCGACCCGATCACCCCGCAGTACATCGCCGACACGGTGGCCTGGGGAGCGATCGGCGCCCGGACGGTTGAAAGCCAGGTGCACCGGCAGCTCGCCTCCGGCCTGTCCATGCCGATCGGCATGAAGAACCGCCCCGACGGCAGCATCTCCACCGCCGTGGACGCGATCCGGGCGGCCGGCGTGCCGCACGTCTTCCCCGGCATCGACGTCTCCGGCACCCCGGCGATCATGCACACCCGGGGCAACGCCGACGGCCACCTGGTGCTGCGCGGCGGGGGCGGGCGGTCCAACTACGACGCGGAGTCGGTGGCCGGGGCGCTCGACCTGCTCCGCACCGCCGGCCTGCCCGAACGAGTGGTGATCGACGCCAGCCACGCCAACAGCGGCAAGGACCACCGCCGGCAGCCGCTCGTCGCCGCCGACGTGGCCGCCCAGCTGGCCGCCGGCCAGCGCGGCATCGTCGGCATCATGCTGGAGAGCTTCCTCCAAGCCGGCCGCCAGGACCTGGACCCCACGCGGGAGCTGGAGTACGGGAAGTCCGTCACCGACGCCTGCATCGGCTGGGACACCACCGCGCAGGTCCTCACCGACCTGGCCCAGGCCGTCCGCACCCGCCGCGCCACCCTCCCCACCCCCGCCTGACCTCCCCTGTCCACCCATCTGTTGATCATGAGGTTGGCGGCGGTCAGCGAGATCCACATCGCCGCCAACCTCGTGATCAACGGGGAGCCGGGGCAGCGCCGGGACCGGCGACGTTTGACCGATTCGGGCCGGGGTAGCTGACCGGGGTGACCGACGACGCGCCCGTGACCGAACAGCCGGACACCCGGCAGCTCGACGAACTGCTCGACGACATCTACCACGGCCAGGAGCGGATCACCCAGGCGGACATCTACCGCCGGGCGGTCGCCGCCGAACTCCCCGCGGAACTGCTCACCCGGATCGCCGCACTCCCGCAGGGCGAGTACGCGATCGACGAGGTGAACGACCTGCTGGGCGGGACCGTCGCCTGAACGGCCGGCCGGATGGACGCCGCGCCGACCGGCCGGAGCGGGCCGGGACGGCGTCCGCCCGGAGACCGCCGGTGGCACGACGGAGAGGACAGTGGGATGACCGACCGGGACGAGGGGCAGCGCCAACCGGAGGCGCTCGGCCAGCCGCCGACGGCGGCGCCCCCCGACGCTGATCCGGAGTTCGCGGAGGAGCACGAGGAAACCGCGGTGGACGAGGACATCATCACCGGCGAGGACGGGGGCCGACGCGAGCCCGAGTCGTCGCGTGGCTGGGCCGGCGAGAACCACGGCACCAACCCCACCTGAGCGCACGGACGAGGGGCGGGCGCGCCAGCGTCCGCCCCTCGTCTCGACAAACTCCGGTTCGGAGCCGTCGCAACTCACTTTCCGCGTTGCCCACCCGCGGCCGCCTGCTGGGCGACCGCGTACCCCATCTGGAGGAAGTCTGAGGCGGCCACCGCGGTCAGCGCGGTAGCGACCAGCCGGGTCAGCCGGGGCGCCAGTACCAGCCCGCCGGTGAGCCCGGTGGCGACCCAGACCGCCAGGCAGAACGGGCAGCTCAGCAGTTCCCCGACCGCGTGCCGGGTGGCACTGCCCTGGTCCCGGACCTGCTCCATCACCTCGCCACTGCCGATCGGGTGGTCGTAGCGGGTGAACGGAGCACGCAGCGGGCTGGTGATCGCGTCCTTGGAGAGCAGCCGGCTGAGCTTGTGGGTCGCGACGGAGAGCAGCACCACGTCTGCCGGCGAGGGCCGCTCCGGCACCGGCCGCCCGGTCGCCCGGACCAGGCCCACCAGCGACGCGGTGACCGTCGCGTACGTGCCCATCGCCACCAGGTAGCCGCCCAGCGGTCGGTGCTCGTGCGGCGCGTACGCCTGACGAAGGCGCGCCACCTTGTGCTTCAGGCCACTCCGGGACACCCGGCCTCCTCGTTCTCGTGGCATCGCCGGCTCAGCCGGCGGTCAGGTTGTCATCCACCTCGCGGGCGAGGTTGGCCAGCGTCTCCTCGGCCAGCGCCGGGACGTCCCCGCCGGCCAGGTCGAGCCGGACCCGGGCGCCCCCGGCGTCGGCCGCCTCCACCCGGATCTCCGCCGACCAGTCGGGCGCGGAGTCGCTGTACCAGGTCGCTCGCATCTCCTCGACGCTGACCACCTCCGGCCGGCGCCCGCCGTCTTGCCGCAGCGGCTCGGGCAGCCACGCCGCCGCCCGGTCCGGGTCGATGGCCGTGTTGAAGACCACCTCGGGCGGCGCAGACATCCCCCGCTCGACGTGCGCCGCCATCAGGCCCCCCGGAGCCGGCTCGGGTCGACCTCCCGCCCCGGGTGCCGGGCGAGGTATTCCGTCTCCAGCTCCGCGGTGCGACGCAGGTGGTTGGCGAGCGCGGAGTCGGTGGCGTGCCGCAGGGTGTCCAGCCGGGTCCGGTGCAGGCTCTGCATCTCCCGGATCAGGTCCTCGTCGCCCAGTTCGGCGGGGTCCACCCCGAGCAGCTCGCCGTCGACGTCGCCCAGCGCGGTATCGGTCCGGGCGTGGTCGCCGTCCCACTCGGGCATCCGCTGCTCCGGGCTGGCGTCGGCGGGCCGGCGTACTGATTCGGTCATTGTCGCCCCCTCGTCTCGTTCGGGCTGGCGTCTAGACGGATGCCCACCCGGGATGCCACCAAACCCCGCGACCTACGACACCGCGTCGGAGACGGCCGCCGGCCCCGGTACCCTCAAAGGCATGAAGCGGCTCCGGACACCGGCGTGGATCGCCCGCCACGTGGCCATGGTCGTGCTGGTCGCGGGCTGCCTCGGGCTCGGCTGGTGGCAGGTCACCCGGGCCGCCGAGGGCAACACGCTGAGCTTCGGGTACGCGATCGAGTGGCCGGTCTTCGCCGGCTTCGTGGTCTTCCTCTGGTGGCGTGAGGTGCGGCACGCACTGCGGGGCCCGCGTGAGCCGGAGGCCACTCCGGCGCCGCCGGCGGCCACTCCGGCGCCGCCGGCGGCCGCCGGGCCCGAGCCGGCCCCCACCACCCCGGTGGTACGCCGACCGGTGCGGGTCAGCCGGGTGCCGGCCACCCCGGTCGAGGCGGTCGAGGACGGCGACCTCGCCGCGTACAACCGCTATCTGTCATGGTTGAACGCCAACCCGGGCGCGCGGCCCGGCGACTATCCCGGCTGATGGCCGGTTCGGAAGGACGGACGACGGTGGGCGGAGCGCTTACCCGGTACCGCGTGATCGCCTGGATCGTGGGCGTCGCGCTGGCGGTGCTGGTCCTGATCGGCATGCCGCTGAAGTACGGCTTCGACAAGCCGACCGTGGTGGCCGTGGTCGGCACCGCGCACGGCTGGCTGTACATGCTCTACCTGGCCGCGACGTTCGACCTGTCGCGCCGGGCCGAATGGCCGCTGAAGCGGATGCTGCTGGTGATGCTCGCCGGCACGGTGCCGTTCGTCTCGTTCTACGCCGAGCGCCGGGTCAGCCACTGGGTGTCGGCCGGTGACCGGCCCCGCACCCCGGAGCCGGTCGCCGGCTGAGTCACCGGCTGGGCCGCCACGGGTCGGCGGAGGCCAGCGGGTCCGCCCAGCCGGCACCGTGGCGTACCCCCTCCCGGGCCCGGTTCAGGGCCCGGGTGACCTGGCCGAACTGCCGCTCGTCGTCGCTGCTGAACAGCAGCACCTCGGCGCCCCGGTGCAGCCCCCACAGCTCGTACGCCGGGGGCCGCCAGCGGTCGCCGACCAGGATCAGCACCAGCGGCAGCAGACCCACCGCGCCCAGCGCCAGGTACGCGGCCGCGGTGAGTCGTTGCAGCCCGCCGGTGAAGCCGAGCAGCACCCCGACCGCGCCGATCAGCGCGGCGGTGACCACGACCGCCCGGAGGGCCAGCCGGTCGTGCGGCCCGCGGGTGGTCCAGAGCTGGGTGAGTTCCGTGACCCGCCAGCTGTTGCGGCCGACGGTGAAGCGTTCGGCGGTGACGACGATGCCCGGCCGGGCATAGAGCAGGGTCGGGGTGGTCGCCTGCGGCGACCGGGGCGGGCGGGTGGTGGAGCCATCGCTCTGCACGGCGTCCTCCAGGGGTCGCGCGCCGGGTTCTCCGCGCCAGCCCTGACCAGTGCCGATGCCGCTGGCCGGATTCCCGGCTCCGCGCTTCATTGTGTTGGGGGCGCGCCACCCCGGCCCGGCGTTTCTCCTGGTCCCCGGGGCCACCCCCGGCGGGGATTCCGCCCGGAAACAGAAGCCATTTGGGGCTATGTCGTGACTTCACGCCCCGTTGCCTGGCGACATCCGCCGAGAACGACGAATGGGGCGAGCCTCACGATGCGGCCATCGGGCGCGAGGGTCGCCACGTTCGGGTCGCGAAACGGGCACAAAGCGTCACGGTCACCAGCATCACTTCCTGACACTTTGCCAACATTCGCCCCTACTTCAACTGCCGGGCACTCCCGTCACGGGTTAGGTTGGGCAGGCCGGTCCGGTCGACCGCCATCCACCCGGATGGCCCCGGGCCGGTGTCGCCGGGGTGCGAAACGCTCCCGGCGACCGTGGGAGAGGAGCTTTCCGCTCTTGTCGTCCTTACGGATCCTGCTGCGCTCGCTGGTGGTCGCCGGCCTCTCGGCCGTGCTGATCGCCCCGGCGTCGGTGGCTCGGGCCGAGCCCACCCCCGCCGAGCTGACGAAGCAGATCGAGAAGTCCTCGACTGAGCTGGAGCGAATCGTCGAGTCCTACAACAAGCTCAACGAGGACATCAAGGCCAACCAGGCCGCCGCGGCCGCGTTGCAGGCCAGGATCGGCCCGTTGCAGGCGCAGGCCGAGCGCAGCCGCGCCGACGTGGGCGTCCTCGCCGTCACCGCGTACAAGACCGGCGGGCTGCGCACCGCGCAGGCGCTGCTGGAGCCGAGCGGGTCGGCCTCGCTGCCGGAGCGGCTGGGCACGCTGGACCAGCTGACCCGCCAGCGCCAGCAGACCATCGCCGGCTTCACCGCGGACCAGCGCCGGCTGATCGACCAGAAGACCCGGCTCGACGCCACGCTGGCCCGTGAGGCGGCTCAGGCGAGGCAGCTCAGGGCTGCCAAGAAGAAGATCGAGGCCGACCTGGACCGCCTCTATCAACTGCGGCGGCAGGCGTACGGCCGGGCCACCGAGGCGCCCGGCTCGGCCAGTTCCGCAGGCAGTCCACCGGCTGTCTCCGGCTCCGCCGGGGTGGCGGTGCGCTACGCGTACGGAGCGGTCGGCAAGCCGTACGTCTACGGGGCCGACGGCCCCAGCGGCTATGACTGTTCCGGGCTCACGCTGGCCGCGTGGCGAGCGGCCGGCAAGTCGTTGCCGCACAACGCGGCGATGCAGTGGAACGCCACCGCGCGGATCAGCCGCAGTTCGCTGAAGCCCGGTGATCTGGTCTTCTACTCCGGCCTGGGTCACGTGGCGCTCTACGTGGGTGGCGGTCAGATCATCGACGCGCCCAGCGCCGGCCGCAACGTCAACAAGCGGGACATGAACATCATGTCCATCGCCGGCTACGGCCGGGTGCGCTGACCCCAAGAGCCCGCGCGGACTCCCGGACGGCGAACGGCCGGCGTCCCCCTATCGGACGCCGGCCGCTCGTCTTGTCATTACTACCAGCTCAGGCTGCCTGCAGCCCCTCGGCCCGGGCCAGCTCACGGAGCCGGCCGAGAGCCTGGATCTCCAGCTGGCGGATCCGCTCCCGGGACAGCGAGAACCGCGAGGCCACCTCGGTCAGCGAGTGCTCCCGGCCGTCCTCCAGGCCGTAGCGGGCCCGCATGATGCCGGCCGACCGGTCGTCGAGGTGGTTGAGCAGGCCCTCGATGCGCTGCCGCTCCAGCCCGGTGAGGACGATGTCCTCCGGCGACGGGGCGTCGCTGTCGGCGACCAGGTCGCCCAGGTTGGTGTCGCCGTCGTCACCGACCGGGGTGTCCAGCGAGACCGTGTCCTGCGACCAACGGACCAGCTCGTTGACCCGCTCGACGGTGACGCCGAGCGCCGCCGCGATCTGCTCCGGCTCCGGGTCGCTGCCCAGCTCACGGGTGAGCTGGCGGGTCACGTTCCGCATCCGGTTGACGTCCTCGACCAAGTGCACGGGCAGCCGGACGGTCCGCTCCTGCTGGGCGATGGCCCGGCTGATCGCCTGGCGGATCCACCACGTCGCGTAGGTGGAGAACTTGTAGCCACGCTCGTAGTCGAACTTCTCGACCGCCCGGACCAGGCCGGTGTTGCCCTCCTGGATCAGGTCCAGCATGGGCATGCCGGACCGCACGTACCGGCGGGCGATCGACACGACCAGCCGCAGGTTGGCGCGGATGAACAGATCCTTCGCGCGCTCACCCTCGACGACCAGCCGCTCCAGCTCCTCCCGCTCGACGCCGACGGGCACGCGGTCCTCGCCGAGCAGGTGCTCGGCGTAGAGGCCGGCCTCGATCGCCTTGGAGAGGTCGACCTCCTTGGCGGCGTCCAGCAGCGGCGTCCGGGAGATCTCGTGCAGGTAGACGCCGACCAGGTCGCGCTCCTCGGCGACCTCGTCGGTACGCATGCCGATGTTCTTGTCCACGATTGCCACGGTCCCCTCGCTAGCGCCGGTTGCCCGGTTCCTTGCCATCCCCACGTTCATCAGCCCTCCCCGTAACCTCTGCTGTGCCCGTAGGTGCTGACACCTACACAACAGTTGAGACGCGTTGGGGATTCCATGTCGTGAGTCGAAACTGTCACGAATGCCTGAGTAGTAGCTGAGAGCCCGGTCCATGTTTGCTGTCAGGACCCCTGCTCGGGTGGCTCGCGCACGCCCTGCTGAAAAGACGCTCGGAGCAGCGGAATCGTTGCCGCCCGGGAAATCGCACCATTGCGAATTCCAAGAACACAGCGACCCGCGTCACCGTGGCATTGCGATCCTGGTCACTGCGAGATACGCATCGGCGGACCGGGCGGTTCAGCCACGGGTCAGGATTACCCCACGCTTCAGTGAACAATCCGCAGCGCGGAAGCCGTCCCGGCCACGGCGTGACGTGCGTCGCAGCCGCCGGAGCGGGCGGGGCGAACGGGACGCCGGAGGGTCAGGAGGCGAGCAGGGCCAGCGCGCCGCGCACCTGGTCGGCGGAGCGGGCCAGGGCGGCCCGGGCGGCGGAGACCTCCGCGCCGGAGACCAGCGAGACCAGGGCGGTCTTGAGATCGCCGTCGGCCTCGTGCAGCGCGACCCGGCAGAGCTCCTCCGCGCAGCCGGTGGCCTCCATGAGGATCGAGATCATCCGGCCGCGCAGCTTGGCGTTGGTGGCGACCATGTCGATCATCAGGTTCGAGTAGACCCGACCGAGGCGCACCATCACGGCCGTGGAGAACGTGTTGAGCACCAGCTTCTGCGCGGTGCCCGCCTTCATCCGGGTCGACCCGGTGATCACCTCGGGTCCGGTGTCCACCCCGATGAAGACGTCCACCGACGAGGCGGCGTCGGCCTCCGGATTGGCGCAGAGCAGCACGGTTGAGGCCCCCTGTGCCCGGGCGGCGGCGAGCGCCCCGAGGACGTACGGGGTGCGTCCGCTGGCGGCCAGCCCGACCACCAGGTCGCCGGCGCGTACGCAGCCGGTGGCGTCGGCGGCACCGGCACGCTCGTCGTCCTCGGCGTCCTCCACGGCCCGCCACATGGCCTCCGGGCCACCGGCGAGGTGGGCGCAGAACCAGTGCCGCGGCGAGTTGAAGGTGGGGGCCAGCTCCGCGGCGTCCAGCACGCCGAGCCGGCCGGAGGTGCCGGCGCCGAAGTAGTGCACGCGGTGCCCGCCGCGCAGCGCGGCCACGGCCAGGTCGACGGTCTCCGCGATCTCGTCGAGGACCGCCGCCACCGCCCCCGGCACCCGCCGGTCGGCCTCGTTGATGACGGTGAGCACCTCCCGGGTCGACATCAGGTCGAGGTCGACGCTGTGCGGGTTGCGCCGCTCGGTGGGCGCCCCCACCCGCACCACCGGCCGCACCGCGGTCACCTCGCCCGGCTCCACCCGTCCGGTCGTCATCCCCGCCTCCGCCCGGCGCCCACCCGATGCGACTGGACGGCCTCGGCGGTCACCTCCAGGGCCTTCTTCGCCTTGGCCCGGTTGCGCGCGGCCACTCCGACGAAGAGGCAGTCCACCACGGTGAGCTGGGCGAGCCGGCTGGCCATCGCCCCGGAGCGGTAGGTGGTCTCGCGGGCCGCGGTGGTGAGCACGAAGTCGGCCACCTCGGTGATCGGCGAGCGGGGGAAGTTGGTCAGCGCGACCGTGGTGGCGCCCCGCGCCCGGGCCTGCTCCAGCACCTCGATGACGTCCGATGTGGTGCCGGTGTGCGAGATGCCGACCGCGACGTCGCCCCGGCCCAGCAGGGCCACCGAGGTCAACGCGGTGTGCACGTCCGGGAAGTAGAAGGCGGTCCGGCCGATGCGGTGCAGCTTCTGCTGGAAGTCGGAGGCGACGAAGCCGCTGGCGCCGGCGCCGTAGACGTCGATCCGGCCGGCCGCACCGATCGCCTCGACCACCTGCTCGCAGACGGCCGGGTCGAGCTGCTCGGCGGTCTCCTCGACGGCCCGTGCGTCGTTGAACGCGATGGTCGCGATGATCTGCGCCAGGTCGGCGCCGGGCGGGATGTCGCCGCCGACCACTCGGGCGTCCGGCGGCTCGATCCGCCGGGCGGCCTCGGCGGCGAGCCGGATCCGCAGCTGAGGGTAGCCTTCCATGCCCACCGACCGGCAGAACCGGATGACGGTGGCCTCCGAGGTCTCGGCGGCGGTGGCGAGGTCGGTGATGGTGCGCCGGGCGGCGTCCGCCGGATCGGCGACGACCAGCCGGGCGACCCGCTGCTCGGCCGGGGACAGCGACGGGAGCAGGCCACTGATGTGGACGATCAGTCCACCGGGCTCGTGACTCGCAGAAATCTTCGGACTCTTCGCCACGGATGAAACTTACTTTCATGAGGCGCGACCGTCAACCATGACCGCGCGTATCGGGAAAAGTACCCCCTTCCGCGCCGGATCATCGCCGCAAGGGTCCCATTCCCGCCGCCCGCCCACCTCATCCGCTCCGGTCGAGTCGGCCACGCCGACCGACCGTCCAACCGGCCTTCGTGCAGGTCACGCCGACCGGACGGCTTGGAGCGGGCCGCCGGACGGACGGCTCCGGACGCCCAGTCGGCATCGACCCGGCCGGAACGCCCCCGACCACCGCCCCGCCCGGCGGCCGACTAGCGTGGGCCCATGGCGGAGCGCACGGTGCTGGTGACCGGGGGCACGGGCGGACTGGGCGGTGCGGTCACCGCGGCCTTCCTCAAGGCGGGCTGGCGGGTGGTCGTACCCGAACGGGAGGGCGATCCGACGGCGCCGGCGGCGTCCGGGCCGGTCCAGGTCCGGCGGCAGCTCCAGCCCGACGCCTCGGGCGCCGCGCCGCGACCTGGCGCCGTCGCGGAGGCCGTCGGCGCGGACCTGCTGGAACCCGCCGGGGCGGCGCGGGCCGTCGCGGCGGCGACCGCGGAGCCGAGCGCGCCGCTGCGCGCGGTGGTCAACCTGGTCGGGGGGTACGCCAGCGGCGGGCTGGTGCACGAGACCCCGGTCGAGGAGTTCGACCGGATGCTGCGGATCAACCTGCGCCCCACGTACCTGGTCACCCAGGCGGCACTGCCGCACCTGGTGGCGGCCGGCGGCGGCGCGGTGGTCTGCGTGTCGGCGCGGGCCGCGGTGGCGCCCTTCCCCGGCGCGGCCGGCTACGCCACGGCCAAGGCCGCGGTGCTGGCCTTCGCCAACGCGGTGGCGGTGGAATACCGGCAGCGCGGGGTGCGGTGCAACACGGTGCTGCCGAGCGTGATCGACACCCCGGCCAACCGGGCCGCCCAGCCGGAGGCCGACCACCGGCGCTGGGTGCCGCCCGCCGAGATCGCCGCGGTGATCCGCTTTCTCGCCTCCGACGAGTCCGCGCCGACCAGCGGGGCGAGCATCCCGGTCTACGGGCGGGCCTGAGCCGGCAGCGGGTCACCCCGGCCCGCCCCGCCCGAGGGTGGGCGGGGGCCACCCGGCGGCCCACCCGTCGACGACGGCGGGTCGCCCGGGAGCCACTCGGTGAGGTGGGCGCGGATGCGGCGGGACACCTCGTCCGGCGTGCCGTTCGCGTCGACCACCACGAAGCTGGCGTATTCCGGCAGCGTCCGGTAGGCGGTGGCGGCGGAGGTGAGCCACCGCATGGTCTCGTGGTCGGTGCCGCGCCGCTCGATCCGCCGGTACGCCTCGGCCGGGTCGACGCTGAGCAGGAAGGTGACCCGCGGCGCGGGGAAGATGCGGTAGCCGGCCCGGGCCAGCCGTTCCCACCGTTGTCCCCCGTGCGCCCGGATGCTGGCGTACTGGCAGGGGGACCAGCGGTCCATCACCGCGGTGCGACCGGTCACCAGGCAGCTCAGCAGGGCGAGGGCGATGGCGAGCCAGCGGAGCACGGACTCGACGGCGAGCAGCCCGTCGCGGCCGACCAGCCGTTGCGCGTCCGGCCGGCCGAGCCGTTGCGCGAGCCGGCCGAGCCAGCGACGACCGCCGGCGTTGCGGTGGTAGGTGGCGGCGTGGCCGGCGGCGGTGAGCGCCTCGGCGAGCCGGTGGGCCTGTGTGGTCTTGCCCGAGCCATCGATGCCGATCAGAGCGACGGCGCGCAGTCGGGCCCTGCCGCGCCGCCCCCGCAGTGACCTGGCCACCTGCCCCAGGCTAGCGGACCGGTGCCCGTCCCCGGCGGTTTGTCCCGTTCCGGCCCGCCCCGTCCGCGCCACTGCGGCAACAGGTGTGGCCGACCGGTTCGCCGGGTACGCAACTTCATTCCCACCGCCACCCACGACGACGGGAGAACCAGATGGCCGAGCGCGGGGACGAGACCCTGGTGCACACCCTCAAGAAGGTCGCCGCCGTGCTCAAGCAGTCCGAGATCCCCTTCGCGCTCGGCGGCAGCTTCGCCGTGTACGCCCACGGCGGCCACTCGAGCGACCACGACGTGGACTTCCTGATCCGGGAGCAGGACGTCGACCGGGCACTGGAGGCGCTGGTCGAGGCCGGCTTCACCGCCGAGCGCCCGCCCGAGGACTGGCTCGTCAAGGTCTATGACGAGGGGCGGATGGTGGATCTGATCCACCGGCCGATCGAGACTCCGGTGACCGAGGAGACCTTCGCCGACACCATCGTGCGGCCGGTCGACGCGATCCACATGCCGGTGCTCTCGGCCACCCAGCTGATGGTGCACAAGCTGCTGAGTTTCTCCCAGCACTACTGCGACTTCGCCCGGGCCCTGCCGCTGGCCCGCTCGCTGCGCGAACAGATCGACTGGGAACGGGTACGGAAGGAGACGCAGCACTCGCCGTATGCCGAGGCGTTCCTGGTGCTGCTCGACCGGCTGGACGTGCTGCCGGAGAGCGGCACCACCGAGGGAAGGGAGACACCGTGACCGAGCAGCACGGCGACGCGCCGCCCGACGAGTACGTCGAGGCGGAGATCCAGCGCATGTTGGCCGAGGACCCGGCGATCGCCGAGCAGGGCATCACCGTGGTCTGCCTGGAGCGGGGCTTGGTGCTCTACGGCGAGGTGGAGAGCCCGCACCGACGGGAGGAGATCCTGCGCCGGGTCGCCGAGCGATTCCCGAACGTGCCGATCACCAGCGACATCGGGGTGATCCGGACACAGGCGCCCAGCCAGGTCGAGGAGCTGCCGTGAGGGAGGTCGGACCGTGATCCGGATCGCCGCGGTCGGCGACGTGCACATGGACGAGGACGTGGTCGGGCGGTTCCGGCCGGCGCTGGACGAGCTGCCCGACTGCGCCGACGCGCTGCTGCTCGCCGGCGACCTGACCCGGCACGGCAGCGAGTCCGAGGCGCGCTGCGTGGCGCGGGAGTTCGGCAACCTCGGGGTGCCGGTGATCAGCGTGCTCGGCAACCACGAGCACCAGTGTGACGAGGTGCCACAGGTGGTGAAGGTGCTGGAGGACGTCGGCATCACCGTGCTGGAGGGGAACGGAATCGTGCTGGAGTGCGCCGGCGGGCGGCTCGGCGTGGCCGGGGCGAAGGGCTTCGGGGGTGGCTTCGCCGGGCGCTGCGCCAGCGACTTCGGTGAGCCGGAGATGAAGGCCTTCGTCCAGACCACCAAGGACAGCGCCGACGCGCTGGGCCGGGCACTGCGCGGGCTGGAGTGCGACGTGCTGGTGGCTCTCACCCACTACTCCCCCGTGCCGGACACGCTCGCCGGCGAACCGCTGGAGATCTATCCGTTCCTCGGCTGCTACCAGCTCGGCCAGGCGATCGACTCGGCGCCCACCGCGCTGGCGCTGCACGGGCACGCCCACCACGGATCGGAGCGGGGCACCACCCCCGGCGGCGTCCGCGTCCGCAACGTCGCCCACCCCGTGATCAAGCAGGCGTACAGCATCTTCCACCTGGGAGATCACCTCGACCGGGGCTAGGTTTCTCGGATTCGGCGGCCGGGTACTGCACGAGCCATGGAGCTGATTCTCTGGATTCTCGCAGTCGTACTGGTGGTCGCCGGCATCCTCGCGCTGTTCCGCCGGCAGATCCTGTGGGGCATCGTCCTCATCATCGTCGGCCTGCTGGTCGGCCCGGGCGGCGTCAGCATCTTCAGCAGCTAGCCGCCGCACCCCACCCCTGACCCGCCGGGGTCGCCGGGTCCGCGGCCTCCGTCCTCCCAGACTGGAGCCCGCGGACGCGACGACCCCGGCGCTTCGCGTTCCGGGCGGTCACCCACCCGACCGACCGGTTCGCCGGTCGGACGTGGGGCTCGGCCGGGGCCCGCGGCGCTGCCGGTCAGCAGCGGGGTACGCCGGGGATGTAGCCGTCGTAGCCGGTGTAGACGTACGCGTCGGAGATGTATCGTCCGGTGCCGATCCGGTCCCAGATCGAGCTGGTGCCGTACGTGCCGGTGACCGTGGTGCCGCTGGTCTGGCAGTAGATGGTGACCTTCGCGCCGTCGGCGACCGAGCCGACCGCGCTGTAGTTGGTGCCCGGTCCGGAGCGGACGGTCAGACTCACACCGGAGGTGGTGTTGACCGTGCCCTCCCCGGTGTTCGAGCCGGAGCAGCCGTTGTCGCTGGTGTACGTCTTGGTGCCCCAGTAGAGGGCGAGCGCCCCGTTGAACCGGACCTGGATGTCGTTGCCGTTGAGCCGCTGCTCGTAGTGCAGGTGCGGGCCGGTGGAGCCACCGGTGCTGCCCACGTACCCGATCACCCGGCCGTAGCCGACGGTCTGCCCGACCGAGACGTTGAAGCCGCTCAGGTGGGCGTAGTAGGTGGTGTAGCCGTTGCCGTGGTCGATCCGGACGTACTTGCCGTAGCTGGTGCCGCCGAGGTCGGTCACCCGGTCGACCGTGCCCGGCGCGCTGGCCACCACCGGGTCACCCAGGTCGTCGGTGCGGTTGAAGTCGATGGCGTAGGCCGGGCTGTGGTCGGACCGGGTCTGGCCGGACCAGGACTGGTTGCAGGGGAACGGGACCTTGAAGGTCGGGGCCGCCATGGCCGGGGTCGCCGGCACCAGGGTCGCCGCGAGGACGGCGCCCACGGCCGCCAGGCTGAACCACCGCTTGCGCATCCACTTCCTCCTATGTTGAAAGTTTTCTATCTGCCGTGCTCAGCGTGACAGAAAGCGCCATTGATGGAAAGGGGTGCCCTGCCGGCGGAATCAGCGGAGCGTGGGAGCGCGCCCACGCGCGGTAAGTGGGTTTCGGGATTGTTACCGGGCCGTGTCCGGCAGGGGGGTGGACCCGACAAGATGCAAGCGCTTACATGTGGGGACGACCATCGGACCGGCGCGAGTTTCGATCCCTCCACGCGCCGGCTAGGAAGGAGATCGGCATGGCGTTTGCCAGATCGCGCCAGGCTCTCGCGGTCGCCGGCGTTCTGGGGCTGGCGCTCGGCGTCACCGCCTGCGGCACCGGCAGCAGCGACAAGAAGAGCAGCAAGGCGGGCTCCGCGGAGTGTGCCGCTTATGAGAAGTACCAGGGCCACGAGGGCAAGAAGGTCTCGATCTACTCGACGAACACCGACGTCGAGGCCGACAAGCTGCAGGAGTCCTGGAAGCAGTTCGTCGACTGCACCGGCATCAAGATCGATTACGAGGGCAGCCGTGAATTCGAGGCGCAGCTGCCCGTGCGAGTGGACGGTGGCAACGCGCCGGATCTGGCGACGATTCCGCAGCCGGGCCTGCTGAAGCGGTTTGCCGACGCCGGCAAGCTGAAGCCCCTCGCGGGCGACACGAAAGCGATGGCCGAGCAGAACTACTCGGCCGACTGGCTGAAGTACGCGACCGTCAACGGAACCCTCTACGGCGTGCCGCTGGACTCGAACGTCAAGTCGTTCGTGTGGTACTCGCCGAAGACGTTCAAGGAGAAGGGCTGGGCGGTCCCGACCACCTGGGACGACCTCATCAAGCTGAGCGACACGATCGCAGCGAGCGGCACGAAGCCGTGGTGCGCCGGCATCGAGTCCGGTGAGGCCACCGGCTGGCCGGCCACCGACTGGATCGAGGACCTGATGCTGCGGACGCAGACCCCTGAGGTCTACGACCAGTGGACCACCCACGGCATCCCGTTCAACGACCCGAAGGTCGCCGAGGCCCTGGACCGGGCCGGCACCATCCTGAAGAACGAGAAGTACGTCAACGGCGGCTTCGGCGGCGTGAAGAGCATCGCCACCACCGCGTTCTCGGAGGCGGGCCTGCCGATCCTGCAGGGCAAGTGCGCGCTGCACCGGCAGGCGTCGTTCTACGCGAACAACTGGCCGGAAGGCACCAAGGTGGGCGAGGACGGGGACGTCTTCGCCTTCTACTTCCCGGCGATCGACCCGGCCAAGGGCAAGCCGGTGCTCGGCGCCGGGCAGTTCACCGTCGCCTTCAGCGACCGGCCGGAGGTACAGGCGGTGCAGACGTTCCTGGCCTCGGGCGAGCACGCCAACAGCCGGGCCAAGCTGGGCGCCTGGGCGTCGGCGAACAACAAGCTGGACCTCGCCAACGTGGAGAGCCCCATCGACAAGCTCTCGGTTCAGATCCTCCAGGACAAGAGCGCGGTCTTCCGCTTCGACGGTTCCGACCTGATGCCGGCCGCGGTCGGCGCCGGGACCTTCTGGAAGGGCATGGTCGCCTGGGTGAACGGCAAGGACACCGCGTCGGCGCTGAAGGACATCGAAGGCAGCTGGCCGAAGTGATCTGGGAAGGTGGGCCGGCCCGTGACCACGGGCCGGCCCACCGGCACAGTCGACACCCGTGGGAGGGTTGATGAACTTCGACTTCGCGGAGGAGTCGCCAAAGCTCTTCATGTTGCTCTGGGGGCTGGTGGCCTTCGTCGCGGTGGTGGGCGGCCTGCTCCTGTTGCTGGACGTGGTGCCGTCCTGGTTCGCCCGGCGCCGTGAGGCTCAACTGGTCGCCGCATCGGCCGGCGGCGCGCCGCCGCCTCGGCGACGGAAGCCCCGCGAAGGGCTCTTCGCGCTCTTCTTCCTGCTGCCGACGACGCTGCTGCTCCTCGTCGGCCTGGTCGTCCCGGCGATCCGCACCACGCTGCTGTCGTTCATGGACGGCGGCAGCCAGAACTGGGTGGGGCTGGCCAACTACCGGTGGATGTTCGCGGATGATGCGATCGTCCGAGTGCTGCTCAACACGCTCACCTGGGTGGTCCTGGTGCCGCTGGTGGCCGCCTCGATCGGTCTGCTCTACGCGGTCATGGTCGACCGGGCCCGGTTCGAGGCGCTCGCCAAGTCACTGATCTTCATGCCGATGGCGATCTCGTTCGTAGGTGCCAGCATCATCTGGAAGTTCATCTACGCGTACCGGGGCGAGGACCAGGAGCAGATCGGCCTACTCAACCAGATCCTGGTCAGCCTCGGCGGCAAACCGCAGCAGTGGCTGCTGGAGTCGCCGCTGAACACGCTGCTGCTCATCGTGATCATGATATGGATCCAGGCCGGCTTCGCCATGGTGGTGCTCTCCGCCGCGATCAAGGCCATCCCGGCCGACATCGTCGAGGCGGCCCGCCTGGACGGGGTCACCCCGTGGCAGATGTTCTGGCAGATCACCCTGCCGAGCATCCGGCCGGCCCTGATCGTCGTGGTGGTGACCCTGTCGATCGCCACACTGAAGGTCTTCGACATCGTCCGGACCGCGACGAACGGCAACTACGAAACCAGCGTGATCGCCAACGAGATGTACAACCAGGCGTTCCGGTACGGCGAGAACGGGCGGGGCTCCGCGCTGGCGGTCTTCCTCTTCGTTCTGGTCATCCCGATCGTGATCTACCAGATCCGCAACCTGCGTCAGCAGCGGGAGGGGTGAAATGACCACCACCACGCCCACGCTCGGCACCGGCACCCAGCAGGTGGATGAGCGCCGCGGCATCGCCCGGCGGGTCCGCAAGCGGCTGAACACCCGGACCGCCACCGTGGTCTCAATCGTCATCGCGCTGCTCTGGACCGTGCCGACCTTCGGCCTGTTCATCTCGTCCTTCCGGCCGGAGGCCCAGATCAAGACCACCGGCTGGTGGACGTTCTTCAGCGACCCCCAGTTCACGCTGGAGAACTACCAGGAGGTGCTGTTCGGCACCTCCTCGTCGTCCGGGCAGTTGGCCAGCTACTTCATCAACTCGCTGGCGATCACCATCCCGTCGGTGCTGTTCCCGCTCGCGTTCGCTGCCCTGGCCGCGTACGCGCTGGCGTGGATCAACTTCCGCGGCCGGGACTGGGTCTACATCGGGATCTTCGCGATGCAGATCGTGCCGCTGCAGATGGCCCTGGTGCCGCTGCTCAGCTTCTTCTCCAACGGCGTCAGTCTGGGCGGGTTCACCCTGCTGCCGGCCTGGGAACTCGACGGTGCACAGAAGTTCGCGCAGGTGTGGTTCGCGCACACCTGCTTCGCGCTCCCGTTCGCCGTGTTCCTGCTGCACAACTTCATCTCGCAGCTGCCCAGGGATTTGATGGAGGCGGCCCGGGTCGACGGGGCCACCCACCCGAAGATCTTCCGTACCATCGTCATGCCGCTGATCACGCCCGCGCTGGCCGCGTTCGGCATCTTCCAGTTCCTCTGGGTCTGGAACGACCTGCTGGTCGCGCTGATCTTCGCGGGCGGCGGGAACGAGACCGCTCCGCTGACCGTCCGGCTCGCCGAGATGGCCGGCACCCGGGGCAACGAGTGGCAGCGGCTCACGTCCGGCGCGTTCGTGTCGATCGTCGTACCGCTGATCGTGTTCCTGTCCCTCCAGCGCTACTTCGTGCGCGGCCTGCTCGCCGGCAGCGTCAAGGGCTGACCCGCTGCTCCGCCGCCGCCGGCCCCGGCGGCGGCGGACGCGGGGCGGAGCGGGGGGAACAACGATGACGAAGATTGACGACGTCGCCCGCCTGGCCGGGGTCTCCACGGCCACCGTCTCCCGGGCGCTGCGCGGCCTTCCGACGGTCTCGGCCGCGACCCGGCGCCGGGTCCTCGCCGCCGCCGAGCAGCTCCAGTACGCGGTCTCGCCGAGCGCCTCCCGGCTGGCCGGCGGGAAGACCGGCACAGTCGGCGTCGTGGTTCCCCGGATCACCCGCTGGTTCTTCGGGACAGTCGTGGAGGCCGTCGAGGACTTCCTCCACCAGAACGGGTACGACCTGCTCCTCTACAACCTCGGTGGCCGCGAGCAGACCCGGCAGCGGGTGCTGCGGACCGCCAACCTGGACAAGCGGATGGACGCGATCATCCTGGTCGCCACCCCGCTGCGGCCGGCGGACGTGGCCGCGCTGACCAGGCTGGCCCTGCCGGGGGTGACCATCAGCTCCGGCAGCGGCGTGCCCGGCTGGCCGCGGGTACGCATCGACGACGTGGCCGCGGGACGGACCGCCACCCGGCACCTGCTCGACCTCGGCCACACCCGGATCGCGCACATCTCCGGCGATCCGGACGACGAGTTGGCCTTCACCACGCATCTGGACCGGCGCCGCGGCTACCAGGACGCGCTGCGCGCGGCCGGGATCCGGCCCGACCCGAGCCTGGACGTCGAGTCGCAGTTCACCATCGACGGCGGCATCCGGGCCACCGCCGAGCTGCTGGCCCGGGGCGAGCCGCCCACCGCGATCTTCGCCGCCTGCGACGAGATGGCCATGGGCGCGATGACGGCACTACGCGACGCCGGGCTGCGGGTGCCGCACGACGTCAGCGTGATCGGCATCGACGACCACGACCTGGCCGGCGTGCTCGGGTTGAGCACCGTCGCCCAACCCGCCGCGGAGCAGGGGCTGCTCGCCGCACGGATGCTGCTCGACCCGCTGGGGGTGCGCACCGCCGACCCGTACCCGGGGGTGGTGCCGCGACCACGCCTCGGGGACGCCGACGGCGAGCCACCGACGCGGTCGGTGATCCTGCCCACTCGACTGGTGGTGCGTGAATCGACCGCACCACCGCGGGCAATCTGAACGGATTCGGCCGTCCGGGTGACGGCCGCGGGAATGACCGACCGGCCGGCGGACGGCCACCGCTCGACACAGGGGAGAAGGCTCTGAACACCGACGCGACGCAGCAGGAACCGGCCGGCGGCCCGGCCACCGGCTGGTGGACCGAGGCCGTCATCTACCAGATCTACCCGCGCTCGTTCGCCGACGCGAACGGCGACGGGATCGGCGACCTCCCCGGCATCACCGCCCGCCTCGGTCACCTGACCGAGCTGGGGGTCGACGCGGTCTGGCTGTCCCCCTTCTACCCGTCACCGCAGGCCGACGCCGGGTACGACGTGGCGGACTACCGGGACGTCGACCCGCTCTTCGGCACCCTCGCGGACGCCGACGCGATGATCGCCGAGGCGAAGGCGCGCGGGCTACGGGTGATCGTCGATCTGGTACCCAACCACACCTCGTCCGCGCACCGCTGGTTCCAGGACGCGCTGGCCGCCGGTTCGGGCAGCCCGGAGCGGCGGCGCTACATCTTCCGCGACGGCCGCGGCCCGCAGGGCGCCGAGCCGCCGAACGACTGGCAGAGCGTCTTCGGCGGTCCGGCGTGGACCCGGGTGCCCGACGGGCAGTGGTACCTGCACCTCTTCGACCCCGGCCAGCCCGACCTGAACTGGGGCAACCCGGAGGTCCGCGCCGAGTTCCTGGACATCCTCCGGTTCTGGCTCGACCGGGGTGTCGACGGCTTCCGGGTGGACGTGGCGCACGGCCTGATCAAGCAGGCCGACCTGGCCGACTGGCAGGAGCCGCAGGAGATCCTCTCCGGCCCCGAGGTGGACAAGCCCCGCCCGCCGATGTGGGACCAGGACGGGGTGCACGAGATCTACCGGGACTGGCGGCGGCTGCTCGACTCGTACGGCGGGGATCGCATCCTGGTCGCCGAGGCCTGGGTGGAGCCGGCCGAGCGGCTGGCCCGCTACGTCCGGCCCGACGAGATGCACCAGGCGTTCAACTTCGAGTACCTGCTCGCCGCCTGGACCGCCCCGGCCCAGTACGCGGTCGTCACCCGCTCGCTGGAGGCCACCGACGCGGTCGGCGCGCCCACCACCTGGGTGCTGTCCAATCACGACGTGGTCCGGCACGCCTCCCGGCTGGGCCTGCCGATCGGCATTCCCCGGCCGAACGGGATCGGCATCGGCGATCCGCAGCCCGACGCCGCGCTCGGCCTGCGCCGGGCCCGGGCGGCCACCCTGCTGATGCTGGCGCTGCCCGGCTCCGCGTACCTCTACCAGGGCGAGGAGCTGGGGCTGCCGGAGCACACCACGCTGCCGGACGAGGTGCGGCAGGACCCGACCTGGGAGCGCAGCCAGCACACCGAGCGGGGCCGGGACGGCTGCCGGGTGCCGATCCCGTGGGAGGCCGACGCCCCGTCGTACGGCTTCGGGCCGACCGACGCGAGCTGGCTCCCCCAGCCCCCGATCTGGGCCGAGTACGCCCTCGACCGGCAGCGCGGGGTGCCCGGCTCGACGTACGAGCTGTACCGGACCGCGCTGCGGCTACGCCGCGAGCACGGGCTGGGCGCCGGGGCGCTGCGCTGGCTCTCCTCCGGCGACGAGGTGCTCACCTTCACCAACGCCGGGCTCACCGTGCTGACCAACTTCGGCCCGGCGTCGGTGCCCCTGCCGGCCGGTGCCGAGGTGCTGGTGGCCAGCGCACCGCTGGAGGACGACGCCGTTCCCACCGACGTCACGGTCTGGTACCGCGGCTGACGGTGGCCCGCCCGCCGGTCCCACCGTCTGCCGGGGCCGGCGGGCGGGCGGGCCACGAAGCGGAGGCGCGAGAGACGTCAGAGGCGGCCGGCGCGGGTGTGCAGGAGGTCGTGGACCTGCGCGATGTCGCGCGGCGAGGTACGGGCGGCGAGCCAGTACATCAGGCCGGTCGGGATGAAGAAGAGCTGGAACACGGCCAGGCCGACCGCGTAGTTCAGCGGCGGCGGGAAGGCCGCCCGCAGTGCGTGGAAGGCCACCCCGACCAGCCCGTTGCCGGCCGCCCGGCCGACCCCGTTGACCAGGTTGCCCAGGCTGTAGACGGTGCCCCGGTGCTCGGGCGGGTTGACGTCGGCGATCAGCGCGAACCAGTTCGGCGAGTTGGCGGAGGTAAGCGCGAGCGCCAGCACCGCGGTCAGCAGGCTCAGCCCGACCGTGGGCTCGGTGACCACGCTGGCCAGCACCGCGGCGATCACCGCGCCGGAGCTGCCGCCGTTCGGCACGTCGATCCGGATCGGCACGAGGAAGAGCACCAGGTAGAACGGCACGGCCGCGAGGATGCCCACCGCCGCGACGAGGGCCCGGCCGCTGGGCGTACGCCGCTGGAGCGCGTCGCCGGCCAGGCCACCCACGATGGACAGCACCCCGCCGAGCTGGAACAGGGTGGCGAACACGCTGCCCACCACCACGGCGGTGGCGGGTGAGTAGCCCTGCGCCTCGGCACGCTGGGCGAACAGCACCGGCAGCCACACCAGGGACCCGAACGCCGCCTGCGCGGTCAGTCCTTGGAGGATCAGCCAGCGGTTGGTCCGCCGGCCCAGGATCCGGGGCAGGTCGGCGCGGCTGATCCGGTAGTCGTACTCGGCGCCGGCGTCGAGGACCGCGGCCAACTCCGGCTCGCTCTGCCCGCGCCGGATGTCGTACGTGAACAGGTAGGCGACGGTGGCGGCCAGGCCGACCACGGTGAGCAGCAGGAACGGCCGTCGCCAGTCGGTGGCGCCGAGGATGCCGCCGACGAGCGTCCCGGCGAGGGTGCCGACGCCCTGCGACAGCCCCCAGAAGCTCATCACCAGGCCCCGGCGGCGGGGCGAGATCAGGTCGGTGACCACCGAGAACCCGACCGAGCCGACGGCGCCCAATCCGACCGCGGCGACGAGCTGGGCGACCAGGAACGTCGAATAGTGCTGGGCGAGGGCGCTGCCGCCGGTGCCGGCCGCCCAGGCCAGCGTGCCGACCATCAGCAGCGGCTTGCGGTTGGTCCGGTCGCCCACGTACGCCCAGCCGACCGCGGCGACCGCGCTGACCAGGAAGCTCACCGCGGTGACCAGACCGAGGAGCCGCTGCGGCACGCCCAGCGCGCCGGAGATCGGCCCGTACAGCGGCGGGACCAGGCCGATCGCCACGTTGTCAAGCGAGGCGAGCACCACGAACACGAGCACGCTGTAGAACCGGTGGGCCGCGCTGCCGCGCCGGGGGATCCTGGTGCCGCTCATGCCCGGCAGCCAATCAGGTGGAGATCACGGGACGGTGTCGAGGCGGTCCACGACCAGGTCCCGGGCCCGGGTGTAGCGCGCCCGGACGGCGGGTACGGGCATCGCCGCGTACTCCTCGGTGTCGCCGACCGTCCATGCCGGTGGCGCCGCGCCGCCCAGGGCGACCCAGGCGGCCTGGCGGGCGGCGCCGTCGGCGACGTACTCGCCGGGCGGCGGCACCACCACGGGCCGGCCGAAGACCTGCGGGGCGATCCGCCGCACGGCCGCCGACCGGGCCCCGCCGCCGACCAGGATGACCCGGCGGGCGGTGGCACCCTGCGCGGTCAACGCGTCCAGGCCGTCGGCGAGCGCGCAGAGCATCCCCTCGACGGCGGCGCGGGCCAGGTGGGCCGGGGTCGAGCTGCCCAGGGTGAGGCCGTGCAGCGACCCGGTGGCGGAGGGCCGGTCCGGGGTCCGCTCCCCCTCCAGGTAGGGGACCATGACCAGCCCGTCGGCGCCGGGCGGGGCGGCCAGGGCCAGCTCGCTCAGCTCGTCGAGGCCGACCCCGAGCAGGGCCGCGGCGGCGTCGAGCACCCGGGCCGCGTTGAGCGTGCAGACCAGCGGCAGGAAGCGGCCGGTGGCGTCGGCGAAGCCGGCCACCGCCCCGCTCGGATCGGCGGCGGCCGCGTCGGCCACCGCGAAGACCGTGCCGGAGGTGCCGATCGAGACGACCACGTCGCCCGGGCCGGCACCGACCCCGAGCGCCGCGGCCGCGTTGTCGCCGGTGCCGGGGCCGAGCAGGGCGCCACCGGTGCCGCCCCGGCCGGCGAGCGCCGCCGGGTCCAGCGGCCCGGCCGGGTCCGCCGGACCGAGCACCGCGGGCACCCGGAGCTGCCGCCCGAAGGCGCGTTCCAGCAGGTCGAGACGGTACGCGCCGGTCCGGGGCGACCAGTAGCCGGTGCCGCTGGCGTCGCCCCGGTCGGTGCGCAACGCGTCGAGCCCCGGCGCGCCGGCCAGCCGCCAGGTGAGCCAGTCGTGCGGCAGGCAGACCGCGGCCACCCGGTCGGCGTGCGCCGGCTCGTGCCGGGCCAGCCAGCGCAGCTTGGTGGCGGTGAAGCTGGCCACCGGCACGCTGCCGGTCGCCTCGGCCCAGAACCGCCGGCCGGCCTCGCCGCCGCCTGCCTCGGCGATCAGGTCCTGGGCGGCGCCGGCGGAGCGGGTGTCGTTCCAGAGCAGGGCGGGGCGGACCACCTGGCCCGCCTCGTCCAGGCACACCATGCCGTGCTGCTGGCCGGCGACCGACACGGCCGCGACGTCGGCCAGCCCGCCGGCCGCGTCGACGGCCGCCAGCAGGGCCTCCCACCACGCCTGCGGGTCGATCTCGGTGCCGTCCGGGTGAGGAGCCCGGCCCTGCCGGACCAGCGTGCCGGTCTCCGCGTCGCGGACGACGACCTTGCAGGACTGGGTGGACGAGTCGACCCCGGCGACGAGCGGCATGGTGGCCCGCCTCAGCGCGCGCCGAGCAGGTGCTCGACGGCGAGCTGGTTGAGCCGGACGAAGCCGTAGCCCTGCGCCCCGGCCGCCTCCGGGTCGAACTCCTCGAACGCGGACCGGTCGGCGAGCAGGTCGGCGTAGCTCTCCTCCTGGGCCAGCGTCGGCGTCGCCAGGTCGCCGACCTTGCTGGCGGCCAGCGCCTCGGCCACCTCCGGGTCGGCCCGGAACGCCGCTGCCCGCTCCTTGAGCAGGAGGTACGTGCGCATGTTCGCCTCCGCCGACGCCCACACCCCGGTCATGTCCTCGGTACGCGAGGGCTTGTAGTCGAAGTGCCGCGGCCCGTCGTACGCGGGACCGCCGTTCGGGCCGCCGTGCTCCAGCAGGTCCACCAGGGCGAACGCGTTGAGCAGGTCGCCGTGGCCGAAGACCAGGTCCTGGTCGTACTTGATGCCCCGCTGGCCGTTGAGGTCGAGGTGGAACAGCTTGCCCTGCCAGAGCGCCTGGGCGATGCCGTGGGCGAAGTTGAGCCCGGCCATCTGCTCGTGCCCGACCTCCGGGTTCAGCCCGACCCGCTCGGGGTGGGCCAGGGTGGAGATGAAGGCCAGCGCGTGCCCGACGGTGGGGAGCAGGATGTCGCCGCGCGGCTCGTTCGGCTTGGGCTCGAGGGCGAAGCGCAGGTCGTAGCCCTGGTCGACGACGTACTGGCAGAGCAGGTCGACGGCCTCCCGGTAGCGGTCCAGCGCGGCACGGACGTCCTTGGCCAGGTCGTACTCGGCGCCCTCCCGGCCGCCCCACATGACGAAGGTGCGGGCACCCAACTCGGCGGCCAGGTCGACGTTGCGCAGCACCTTGCGCAGTGCGTAACGGCGGACGTCGCGATCGTTGCTGGTGAAGCCGCCGTCCTTGAAAACCGGGTGGGTGAAGAGGTTGGTGGTGACCATCGGCACGACCAGGCCGGTCTCGTCGAGGGCCTTGCGGAACCGGGTCAGGTGGGCGTCCCGGGTGGCCGGGTCCGCGCCGAAGGGGACCAGGTCGTCGTCGTGGAAGGTGATCCCGTACGCCCCGAGCTCGGCGAGCTTGTGCACCGCCTCGACCGCGTCCAGGGCCGGCCGGGTGGCGTCGCCGAACGGGTCACGGGCCTGCCAGCCGACCGTCCAGAGACCGAAGGAGAACTTGTCGGCGGGGGTGGGACGGGGTGCCATAGCAGACCTCCGGTGGTGTCGTCCGCAATTAGTTCAGTGGTTGAATTAAATGACCACGGTGTGGCAGTGTCAAGGGGTGACCAGCTCCAGCACCGCCGGGGCGGTCCGGCAGGGCAGCCTCCGCGAGCTCAACCTGGCGGTGGTGCTCCGGCGGATCGCCGCCGCCGAGCGGCCCCCCTCCCGGGCCGAGATCGCCGCCGGGACCGGGCTGACCCGGGCCACCGTCTCCGCCGTCGTCGACGACCTGATCGCCGGTCGGCTGGTCGCCGAGGCGGAGCCCGCGCCACGTACCGGGGCCGGGCGGCCGGCCCGCGGCCTGGTGCTGGCCGCCGACGGGCCGGCCGGGCTCGGGCTGGAGGTCAACGTCGACTACCTGGCCGCCTGCGTGGTCGACCTGACCGGCGCGGTACGCCACCACGTGGTGCGCCGCGCCGACCTGCGGCCGGTCTCCCCCGCCGACGCCCTGGACCGGCTCGCCGCGCTCGCCGCCGAGGCCCGCGCCACGGCCGTACGCGATGGGCTGACCCTGGCCGGCGCGACGCTCGCCGTGCCGGGCCTGGTCGGCGACGGTGGCCTGGTCCGGCTGGCGCCCAACCTCGGCTGGCGGGACGTGGACGTCCCCGGGCTGCTCGCCGGGCACCCGCTCGCCGAGCCGGTCGACGGGATCCCGCCGCTGGTCGTCGACAACGAGGCCAATCTCGCCGCCCTCGGCGAGTTGCACGCCGGCCCGCCCGGGTCGGCCAGCTTCCTGCACATCTCCGGTGAGATCGGCATCGGTGCCGGGATCGTGCTCGACGGGGTGCTGTACCGGGGCGCGCGCGGCTGGAGCGGCGAACTGGGCCACATCCCGGTACACCCCGAGGGGCGGCCCTGCCGCTGCGGCGGCCGCGGCTGTCTGGAGCGGTACGCGGGCCAGGAGGCCATCCTGGCCGCCGCCGGGCTGTCCGGCGGCGAGTTGCCCGCCGACACCGCCGCGACCCGGCTGGCGGACCTCGCGGCCGCCGGCGATCCGGCCACCCTGGCCGCCCTGGCCGGCGCCGGGGCGGCCCTCGGCGTGGCCGTGGCCGGCGTCGTGAACCTGCTGGACCTGGACACCGTGGTGCTCGGCGGCGGATACGCCCCGCTCGCCCCCTGGCTCGCGCCGCCGGTGGTCGCCGAGATCTCCCGGCGGGTGCTCACCGCGGCATGGTCACCGGTCACGGTGCGCCCGGCCGCGCTCGGCGCGCAGTCCGCGGCGGTCGGCGGGGCCGCCTCGGTGGCCCGCCGGATCATCGACCGCCCGGTCGGTTGGCTGGCCCGGTCCGGCTGATCCCGGCCTTCAGGCGGTACGCGCCACCGGCGGCTCGCCGGTCGACGGCGCCCCCGGCTCGGCCAGCGGGTCGCCGGTCCGCTCGCCGGAGGGCTGCAGCACCGGCCACCCCTCCGGGGCGCCGGCCTCAGCACGCCGGGCGACCGTGTCGAACTCCTGCATCCCGCGCAGCAGCGCCGCGCGGCCCTCGGCGCTCATCCCGGCGAGGATCTGCTCCAGCCGGTGCCGCCGGTCGGCCCGCAGCTCGGCGAGCAGCCGGGTCGCCGCCGGGGTGAGGTGCAGGGCGATCTCCCGTCGGTCGAACCGGCCCGGCTCCCGCTCCAGCATCCCGGCCGCCACCAGCCGGTCGCAGAGCCGGCTCGCCGAGGAGAGCAGCATGTCGGTCAGCGTGGCGAGGCGGCGAAGGTTGATCCCGTCGTACTGCTCGACGACCATGACCGCGCGTAACTGGGCACCGGAGAGTCGGCTCGTGGTGCGCTCCCGGGCCGCCTCCCAGACAGCCAGCAGGGTGCCCGCCGCCTCGTCCAGGGCGGCGGCCATACTCGCTTCAGGTCCGTAAGGACCGCGTTCTTCGGCCATGGTGCGCCCGAGACTACCCGCCGTACCAGGCGGCCGACCTGTGCAAAGGAGCAAAGATGAGCGGACCGGAGGATCGGGTGCGCCGGGCTCTCGGTGAGGCCCCGGCCGACCTGTTGATCGACCGGCTCGCCACCGAGCTCGCGCGGGCCTACGGGATCACCCGCACCGAGCTCTACCAGGTCGACTACCGGCTCGCGGTGCTGCTGCCGCTCGGCGACGGCGAGGCGATCACCAGCCCGGGCCATCCGGCCTGGCGCTGCTTCGACCACCAGGAGCCGGTGGTGTCGGAAGGCACCGGCTGGTTCCCGGTCGGCATGCGCGGCGAGCGGCGCGGCGTGCTCCGGCTGTCGCCGCTGCCGGCCGGCCCGGCCGCCCTCCGGGAGCTGGACGCGATGGCCACCGCGCTCGGGCACGAGCTGGCCGCCGTGACCGCCAGCACCGACGTCTACGTCACCGCCCGGCGGGACCGCCGGCTGACCCTGGCCGCCGAGATGCAGTGGGAACTGCTGCCCGGTCGCAGCCGGATCCGGCCGTCGTTCCGCCTGGCCGGACAGCTGGAGCCGGCGTACGCGGTGCGCGGCGACAGCTTCGACTGGTCGGACGACGGTCGGCGGCTCTGGCTCTCGGTGATCAACGGCTCGGGTGAGGGGGTGGCCGCGTCCATGCTCACCTCGCTGGCCATTCACGCGCTGCGCAACGCCCGCCGCGCCGAGCTGGCCCTGGCCGACCAGGCCGCCCTGGCCGACCAGGCGATCTACGCGCTGCACCGGGGCGAGCAGTACCTCTCCGCGCTCCTGCTGGAGCTGGACCTGGCGTCGGGAGCGATGACCGTGGTCGACGCCGGGTCGCCGCGCGTGCTGCTGCTGCGCGAGGGCGAGGTCAGCGAGCAGGTCCTGGAGAAGCAGTTCCCGCTCGGCATGTTCGAGGCCACGGACTACCGGGCGCAGCAGTTCCAGCTCCGGCGCGGGGACCGGCTCTTCGTGGTCAGCGACGGGGTGGTCGACGCCACCGCCCGGCAGATCCGCTACGGCGAGACCGCGCTGGACCGCTTCCTTCGGCGTACCGGGCCGATGGAGCCGCTGGACGCGGTCCGGTCCCTGATCGGCGATCTGCGGGCCTTCGTCGCCGGCGACCTGATCGACGACGCGGTGGCGGTCTGTCTCGACTGGCTCGGCCCGCAGCCCTGACCCGGCGGTCCCGCCTCGGCGGGCTGCAGCGGGGGCGGGGTCAGTACGCGCCGCGGCGGTGGATGACCGCGCCGAAGGTCTTCCAGAGGATGGTCAGGTCGGCGGCGAGCGACCAGTTCTCCACGTAGTAGAGATCGAGCCGGATGCCGTCCTCCCAGCTCAGGTCGGACCGGCCACTGACCTGCCAGAGGCCGGTCATGCCGGGCTTGACCAGCAGGCGGCGGGCCAGGTCACCGTCGTACCGGGCCACCTCGGAGGGGAGTGGCGGGCGGGGCCCGACCAGGCTCATCTGACCGAGTAGCACGTTCGCCAGCTGGGGCAGCTCGTCCAGGGACCACTTGCGCAGCAGCCGGCCGGTCCGGGTCACCCGCGGGTCGTCGCGCATCTTGAACATCAGGCCGTCGGTCTCGTTGCGCGCGGCCAACTCGGCCAGCAGGGCGTCGGCGTTGACGACCATGGTGCGGAACTTGAAGACGCCGAACTCCTCGCCGCCCTGGCCGACCCGGACCTGACGGAACAGCACCGGCCCCCGGCTGTCCAGCTTGATGGCGAGCGCGATCACCACCAGCACCGGCAGCAGCAGGAGCAACGCGAGCAGCGACAGCGAGCGGTCGACCAGCCCCTTGACCAGCTTCCGGGCGCCCCGGAACTCGGGCGCCTCGACGTGGATCAGCGGCAGGCCGGCGACCGGACGGGTGTGGATGCGCGGGCCGGCGACGTCGGTCAGCGCGGGGGCGACGACCAGGTCGACCCCGGTCCCCTCGAGCTGCCAGCCGAGCCGGCGCAGCCGGGTGGCGGTGAGCGAACCGGAGGCGGTGACGGCCACGGTGTCCGCGCCGATGGCGCTGGCCGCCTCGGTGATGTCCCGGAACGAGCCGACCACCGGCACGTCGCCCAGCCGCTGCGGCACCGGGGCGAGCAGCGCGTCCGGGATGCAGGCGCCGACCACCTGGTAGCCGGCGTACGGCTCGCGGCGCAGGGTGTGCACGAGCTCCAGCACGTGCGCGGTGTCGCCCACCACGAGGACCTTGCGGGACCAGCCGGCGCCCCGGTCACGGGCCCGGTGCAACCGCTTGCGCGCGGCGTACCTGGCCACCTCCAGGCCGATCGTGCCGACCGCGAAGGAGATGGCCAGGAAGCCCCGGGACACGCCGACGTCGGCGATGTACCCCGCGATCGCGATGCCGCCGGCCAACCGCAGGCTCGCCGAACTGACCCGCCGATACTCGTCGGCGCCGTAACCGAGCACCCGATCGTCGTAGCAGCGCATCGCCTTGAGCGAGATCAGCCAGACCAGCAGCAGGGCGGGCGCCACCACCACGTACGGAATCTCCGATCCGACCGGCTGCTCGTCCCCGAAGCGGGCCAGGTATCCGATCAGGGTGGCCGCCGCCAGCACGGTGGTGTCCAGCACCAGCAGGACCCCGATGTAGGCCCGTTCCGCGGCCCGCGTCGGGCCGGGACGGTCGCCGCCCGGTCGCGACGACGTCCTGGCAGGGGTCAGCAGCGTCGCCGAGATCACCGGCCCTCCCCACTTCGTTCAGGACCACCCCGTACCGCGTGACGGCTCTGGCGGGCCGGCTCGGAGCACCAGGACATCCTGCCTCGACAACTATGGGCACCGATTGCTTCGGACGGATTACCGTCAGTTGCCTTGCGGTCGAGGAGGCGAGAAGTGGCTCGCCGTACCGGATTCCGGTACGGCGGCCCGTTGAGTGGCGGATCAGCGCGGCGCGGGCGGGCGCAGTGCGATCGCCTGCAGGAAGATCTCGCCGATCTTGGTCGGGTCGGCGGTGACGAAGGCACCACCACCGGTCACGTCGGTGATCGACTTCAGCTCGGCCTGGCTGACGTCGCTCCCGATGCCGATGATGATCACCTGCACCGGCTGCTCCGCGTCGCGGAGCTTGCGCAGCTTGGCCAGCAGCTCCTTCTGGGAGATGCCGTCGTCGTCCTCGTTCTTGCCGTCGGTGAACAGCACGATCGAGTTGACCTTCCCGGGCTCCCAGTCCTGCTGGACGGTCTTGTAGGCCGCCAGCAGGGTGTCGTAGAGGCCGGTGTCGCCGTTCGACGGCTTGACCGTGGCCAGGCCGCGCTGGATCGCGCCCCGATTGCTCGACAGCGGCCTGATCGGGACCACCTCCCGGTAGTCCTGCGACCCGTTCAGCTTGGTGGAGAAGGTCCACAGCCCGATCGACCAGGAGTCGTCGAAGAGGTTCAGGCCCTGGGTCGCCGCGGCGACGGTGACCTGCTCCCGGGTGGCGCCACCGGCGGTCTCCACCTTCTGCTTCATCGAGCCCGAAACGTCGATGACGCAGAGCATGCGGCCGGACAGCGTGACCGCCGACCAGGTGCTGGTGGCCTTCTGGATGGCGGTCGGGTCGAGTCCGCCCGCGGCGCCCTGACCGGCCGGCGCGGTGTTCCCGCCCGCCGGGCTCGGGGCACCGGGCAACGCCTTGAAGCCCTCGCTCCAGTTGCCGTCGGGCGCGCGCAGCGACTGGGCGGCCAGCCGGCTCTTGAAGCCGCGGCTGGTCAGCACCTCGAAGAGCACCTTCGCGGCGGACGCCTTCGCCGGCTCGATACCGGGCAGCACCGCGAACGGGTAGTCCAGGGGGGCCGGCGGCGGGTCCAGGTAGAGGGCGGCCAGCGGGATCGGCGGCTTGGTGGCGTTGTACGCCATCACGTCCTCTTCGGACAGCGCGGCCGCTCCGAGGCCGTTGGCGACCGCCGTCGGTTCGGACGAGCGCGGAAAGCGCGCGAGGAGATCCTGCCGCAGCCGGGAACTGTTGGTGGCCACCGCCCGCAACGCCCCGATCGTCGCCTCCCGCGCCTGCGGGGAGCCGGCGCCGCCGGTGGAGCTGGCGGCAGCGGTCAGCGCGAGCAGGCCGGACAGACCAGCCGCGTCCTGGGTCGGCTCGACGATGCCGGCGTGCAGCGGTTTGCTGCTGTTGACCTGCGCCAACAGGTCGGCCCAGGTGAACTTCTTGTCCGGCCAGCCGAGCCGGGTGGCCACCGGCTCGGGCATCGCGACCACCACCGGACTGCGGGCGATCGAGGCGCCGTTCGCCGGGGCGAAGGCGGTGGCCCCGCCGGACTTGAGCCGCAGCAGCCAGGTGGACGAGTCCGGCACCCAGACGTCCGGCGTCACCGCAGTGCCGCTCGCCTGCCCCACACCGGCCAAGGTGGCGCCGTGCTTGCTGGCCACCGTGGCGGCCACCTCGACCGACTCGGCGGGGGTCACGTTCACCGCGATGCACGTGTCGCCGACCGCCGCGCCGTCCTTGACCCACTGGTCGGCCGCTCCCTTGACGGCGGGCGCGATCTCCGGGGTGGCCGCGACGGAGAGCTGGATCTGCCCCGAGCAGGACGGCCCCGCCAGCTGCTGGTAGCCGAACCAGGTCCCGGCTACGACGGCGACGAGGGCGGTGGCCGCAGCGGCGGCGCCTACCCCACGGAGGTTCGAACGCATGCGATGGCGGCCAGACACGGTGACCATCTTGCGTATCTCGTGGGGTTAGTGCCACAACCGTTCGGACGAAAGTTACGCAGCAGAAACAGTTGATCTGCAAAACTTTACGTTGAGTGACCGATCAGTCATCAGAGGTGATGCCGGTCCATGATGGATGCTGCTCGCGGCAACGCTCCGTCACGGCCGGACGCAGGTCGGGCTGGCCACCGGCACCGGCTCCCCGACCGGCTCCGGCACCCCGGTGACCGGGTCCACCCGGAAGACCCTGATCATGTCGGCCCGCTCGTCGGCCACGTACAGGTGCTCGCCCGCCCGGGCGAAGTGCCGCGGCCACTCGCCGCCGGTGTCGACCTCGGCCACCAGCTCCGGCGCCTCACCAGCCAGCGCGAAGACGGCCACCGTGCCGACTCCCCGGTTGGCCACGTAGAGGAACCGGCCGTCCGGTCCGACCGCGACCTCGGAGGGCTGCACGTGCCCAACCCGCCCGCTCGCGTCGACCCGGACCCGCTGGTGCAGCCCGTCGGCCGTCAGGTCGTACGCGGTGACCGTCCCGTCCAGCTCGCCGACCAGCCAGCAGCGCCGCCCGTCGGGGTGCCGGGCCAGGTGCCGGGGGCCGCTGCCGGCCGGCGTACGCAGCCGCGGGGCGCGCGGCAGCAGCCGACCGGAGGCGGCGTCGAGGTCGTACCGGTAGACCGAGTCGGTGCCCAGGTCGACGGCGAGCAGCGGCCCACCGCCCGGATCGGGCGAGACCATGTGGCAGTGCGCCGCCTCCTGCCGCTGCGGGTCGGCGCCGTGCCCCTCGTGCCGGACCAGATCGGAGCGCTCCCCCGGTACGCCGGCCGGGTCGAGCGGGAACACCGCCACACTGCCGCCGCCGTAGTTGGCCACGAAGAGGTGCCGCCCGTCCGGGGCGACCGCCACGTGGCAGGGCTCGGCCCCGCCGGTCGGGCGGACGCCGAGCAGGGCGAGATCGCCGTCCGGGGCGACCCGGAACGCGCTGACCTGGCCCTCGGACAGCTCGTTGACCGCGTACAGCACGGGCCGGGCCGGGTGCCGGACGAGGAACGACGGCGACGAGGTCACCGCCACCGTGCCGAGCGGGGTCAGCTCCCCGGACACCGGATCCCGCCGGGCCGCGACGATGCCCTCGGCCCGCCCGCCCATCTCCGCCGTGTAGCCACCGACGTGGACGATTGCGTGCTGCGCGGTCACCGGTCCCACCTTCCGCCGATTCCTCCGTCGATCCAACCAGAGGCCCTCCGGGTCGGCCGGGCCGTTGGCCGTCTTCCAAGAACCAGTTTCGGCGGTCGGCCGCACGCCCGCGACCCGTCGCAGCCCGGTCAGCCCACCGGCACCGGCTCGCCCCGCTGCCGGGCGACGTGCTCGACCAGCGAGATCAGCACCAGCTTCCCGGACTGCCGGTCCCGGACGTCGCAGAGCACCAGCGGCACGTCCGGGTCCAGGTCCAGCGCGTCGCGTACCGCCTCCAGGCTGAACCGCCGGGCCCCGTCGAAGCAGTTCACCCCCACCACAAACGGGATGCCGCGCTGCTCGAAGTAGTCGATCGAGGGGAAGCAGTCGGCCAGCCGGCGGGTGTCGGCGAGCACCACCGCGCCGAGGGCGCCGAAGGCCAATTCGTCCCAGAGGAACCAGAAGCGGTCCTGGCCCGGGGTGCCGAAGAGATAGACCTGGAGGTCGTCGGTGATGGTGATCCGGCCGAAGTCCATGGCCACCGTGGTGGTGGACTTCTCCTCCACCCCGGAGACGTCGTCGGTGCCCACGCCGGCGCCGGTCAGGACCTCCTCGGTCTGCAGCGGCCGGACCTCGCTCAGCGCGCTCACCAGCGTGGTCTTGCCGGCGCCGAAGCCGCCGGCGATGAGGATCTTCAGGGCCAGCGGAACCCGCGGCGCGGCCGTCCCCGGTTCAGAGCGCACGAAGTCCACTGACCACCGCCTTGAGGATGTTGTCGTCGGGCAGGTGGGCGGCGGTCGGCGGCTGGTGCACCGCGACGAGCCCACGGTCGAGGAGGTCGCCGAGCAGCACCCGGACCACGCCGACGGCGAGGTCCAGGTCCGCGGCGAGGTCGGCCACGGCCACCGGTCGCCGGGCCAGCTCGACCAGGCGCCGGTGCTCCGGCTGCAGGCCCGGCACGCCGGCCGGGTCGGCCGCCGGCGGGGCCAGCACGAAGGCCACCAGGTCGAAGCCGGCTCCGGGCGGCCGCACCCGGCCGCCGGTCAGGGTGTACGGACGGACGACCGGACCAGCGGCGTCGTCCAGCCACTCGTGCTGCGGCCCCGGTGACTCAGTCCGCATCGACGGCACCCGCCGTACGGGCCGGGACGCTCAGGTTCTCGCCGACCCGGATGACCAGCATCGCCATCTCGTACGCCACCAGGCCGATGTCGGCGTCGGCGTCGCTCACCACCGCCAGGCAGCCGCCCGGCCCGGCGGCGGTGACGAACAGGTACGCGGACTCCATCTCCACCACGGTCTGCCGGACCGCGCCGCCGGCCAGGTGCCGGGTGGTCCCCTTGGCCAGGCTGGAGAAGCCGGAGGCGATGGCGGCGAGGTGCTCCGCGTCGGTACGGCTCAGCTCGGCCGAGGCGCCGAGCAGGAGCCCGTCCGCCGACAGCACCACCGCCTGGCGGGCGGCCGGCACCCGCTCCACCAGGTCGTCGAGCAGCCAGTCGAGATCGGCGTTCTGCCGCGTCGTGTACACCACTAGGCGTCCCTCTCAGTCGCGGTCGGAGGTTCCGGGGCCGGCGCCGGCTCCGGAGGGGAGGGCTCGGCGGCCCGGTCCCAGGCCGCGTCGGTGGACGGGCCACCTCGGAGCCGGGCAGCGGAGTCGACGGGTTGGCCGGCCGGACGGGCGACACCCCGGACGGTCGGGGCGGCCGTACCGGTGGGGCCGGCGGCGGCGCGGGCCACCCCGTCCCGGCGGCCCCGGGCGGTGCCGGCCTGGAGGGCGGACATGGCGCGCCGGGCCTCCTCCGGCGGGCGGTACGCCGGGGTGTCCGCGGCGGCCGGCCGGGGTGCCGTCGCCGGCCCGCGCCGGCGGACCCGGCGGGGCAGGCCGTCGCCGTCCGCGGGTGCCTCGACCGAGGAGGTACGGCCGACGGAGCGCGGCACCACGGCCGAGTCGGGGCGTTCCCGGCCGGGCCGGGCGGTACGCGGCCGGGGCAGCGTGGACAGCCGGGTCACCTTGGCCATCCGCCGGTCACCGGCGCCCGCTGCCCCGGCGTCCGGGCCGGCGCCCACCGGCGGCTCGTCGGTGACCAGATCGGCCGGGATCAGCACCCGCGCCGTGCTGCCGCTCGGGGTGGCCGGCCGCAGCTCGACCCGGACGCCGTGCCGGGCGGCCAGCCGGGCGACCACGAAGTGACCCAGCCGGGCGCTGTCGGCCGGGTCGAACTCCGGGGAGCGGGACAGTTTGCGGTTGGCGTCCGCCAGGGCCTGCGGCGACATGCCGAGCCCGTGGTCGGTGATCTCGATGGCGTACCCGCCCGGTGACGTCCGCCCGGTGACGTCGACGCGGGTGCCCGGCGGAGAGAAGGCGAGGGCATTCTCGACCAACTCGGCGAGCAGGTGGATGACGTCGCCGACGGCCCGGCCGAGCACCCCGGCCGGCTGCACCTCGCCGATGTCGACCCGGTCGTACTGCTCCACCTCGGAGATGGCGCCGCGCACCACGTCGACCGCGGCGACCGGGTTCCGCCAGCCCCGGCCCGGGGCCGCGCCGGCGAGGATGACCAGGTCCTCGGCGTGCCGCCGGAGCCGGGCGGCGAGGTGGTCGACCTGGAACAGCCCGGCCAGCTCGTCCGGGTCCTCGGTCTGCCGCTCCAGCCGGTCCAGCAGCGCCAACTGCCGGTGCACCAGCCCCTGGCTGCGCCGGGCGATGTTGAGGAACACCTCGTTGAGCCCCCGGCGCAGGGTGACCTCGTCGACGGCGGCCTGCACGGCGGTCCGGCGTACCTCGTTGAAGGCCCGCCCCACCTGGCCGATCTCGTCGCCACCGTGGTCCAGCTCGGGCGCCTCCCGGGCGACGTCGACCTGCTCGCCGCGGCGCAGCCGGGCGACCACGTCCGGCAGCCGGTGCTCGGCCATCTCCAGCGCGGCGGTGCGCACCCCGATCAGCCGTCCGGCCAGCGACCGGCCGACCCGCAGCGCCACCAGCACGCAGATCACCACGGCGAGCAGGCCGAGCACCCCGGCGGCGGCGAGCCGGCTCAGGATGCCCACCGCCATCGGCACGGACCGTTCGGCCAGCCCGTCGGCGCCGCGCAGCTCGAAGTCCCGCAGGCCCTGCCAGACCGCGCTCTGGCTGGACTCCCAGGCGCGGACGTCGAGCTGGGCCGGCAGGTCGCGGGCGCGGATCAGGGTGTCCTGGAGGCCGTGCAGCCGGACGAACGCGTCCCCCTCGGTGAGCCGCTGGTACGCCGTGCGCTCCCCCGGCGGCAGGTCGGCCACCGCCGTCTCGGCCAGGAAGCGCTGGTTGTCGATGGTGCGGACGAGCTGTTCGTGCTCGCCTTCGGCGTACCCGCCGGCGGTGACGGCGCCGGCGAGCAGCGCGTCCGCCTGGCCGAGCAGCTCCCGGGACCGGCCCAGCGCGGTGAGCGCCAGCGCCTCCCGGTTGAGCTGGTGGTCGGGGAAGGCGGCCATCGCGGAGAACGCCTGGAAGGCGGAGCTGATCATCCCGCTGTAGAGGCCGATCGCCCCGGCCCGGTCCACCTTCCGGCCGTCGATGAAGCCCCGGCCGGCGGGCAGCGCATCGAGCGCGGAGACCAGCTGATCCAGCCGGGCGTCGAGCAGCTCGTCGGCGGCGTCGCGCAGCTCCTTCCCGTCGACCCGGCGGCGCAGCTCGGCGATCGCCCGGTCGGTGCGGGTCCGCTGCTCGGTCAGTGCCGGCAGGGTGCTGGCGCCGGCGAGCTGGACGACGGAGAGCCGCCGTTCCTGTTGCAGTTCGGCGACCACGGCCTCACCCGGCCGGCCCAGGTCGTAGAGGAAGGTACGCGCCGCGAGCAGGTCGAGGGCGGGTCCGAAGGTCAGCGTGGTGGCGAAGATCCAGAGCGCCAGCAGCGCGGTCACCGGACCGACGACCAACGCGGTCAGCTTGGCGCGGATCGGCCAGTCACGGGTGTTCATCAGACCTCGCCCGGAAGGTGTCGCAGGGGTGGCGCCGGCACCGGCCGGAAGGTCCCCGACCGTGACGCCGAGCCCAGCCCGGGCGCCTTGGGCAGGATACGTAATCCCGGGCCGTTGCACTACCGGCCGTCTCGCTCGTCGCTACCGTCCGGGATGTTCCGTTGTGGACACCAACGGAGTGGGCACCCCGCCGGAAGGGACCGGCGGGCCACTGGTCGCAGCGGCGCTCCGCACCCACGCCACCTCGCAGCACCTTCTGGAATGAGTCAAGTTTCAGCGGTACGTACGACCTGTCGGTCGCACCCAGGTTCCGCGAGGTTTCGGTCGGGAAATCCCAGGAAAAGTGCCCCGGACCGGGATTGGCGATCAGTGCGCGGAGGGAATACCAGCGGGCGAAGGAGGAGCCATGTCGCCCACGCAGGTAGTCGTCACAGTCATCGTGCTGGTGGTGCTCGCGGCGCTGGCCGCGGTCGCCGTACGCGCCGGCCGCCGGCGCGCCCTCAAGCAGCGGTTCGGCCCGGAGTACGACCGGGTCGTCGCCGAGCAGGACAGCCGGGGCGCCGCCGAGCGGGAGCTGCGGGAGCGGGAGCGCCGGCACGCCGAGCTGCAGCTCACCCCGCTCGCCCCCGAGTCCCGGGCCCGGTACGCCGCCGCCTGGGAGGAACTCCAGGTCCGCTTCGTCGACTCCCCGGGCGAGACCGTCGGCGACGCCGACGAACTGGTCACCCGGCTCATCGCCGACCGCGGGTACCCGACCGGGGACTTCGACGACCAGATCGCCCACCTCTCCGTCGAGCACGCCCGCACCCTGGCCCACTACCGGGACGCCCACGAGATCCGGCTGCGCCACGAGCGCGGCGAGGCGAGCACCGAGGAACTCCGGCAGGCGCTCGTGCACTACCGGGCCCTCTTCGCCGATCTGCTCGGCGCGGACCCGGTCGGGCACCAGCCGCCCGCGCAGCGCCAACCCGACCACGAGCACGACGTCCCGAGCCGCTGAGGAGGCCGCCGCGATGCGCCAGGAGAAGCAGCAGGTCACGCACGAGCACCCGGAGACCGTCCGGTCCACGCCGGTGCCGGTCCCGCCGGCCGGGGCGCCCGCCGAGCGCGACGGGCCCCGGCCCGACCGGGCCGCCCGGGTCGACGTACCCGAGGACGCGCTGGACGACCGGGGCACCTTCGACGACCCGGGGGTGGCCGGCGAGCGCGCCGACGACCGGCGGGACGCGGAGCCAGACCAGACCCGGGCGTACGACGCACGGGACGCCGAGGCCGCCGACGTCGACGAACGGCCGGAGTACCACGATCCGGCGCCGCTGCCCTCGGTGTTCGGCGCGACCTCGGTGGGCGACGCGGTGGCCGCCTCGGCGATGGCCAGCGGGCGGCCCGAGGACGAGCGGGATCCGCGCGGCGAGGACACCGCCCAGCCGGGCGACGGGGCACCGGGGCGGACCGACGCGTTCGACGACGAGCGGGCCGACCCGACGGCCGGCGACCGGCTGCACAGCCCCGAGCGCGCGGCGGCCGGGCGCTCCGCCGGGTCGCGGGACGACGCGCCGGCGGCCGGTGCGACCGGCTACGGCAGCGCCGAGCCGGCCATGGTCGACCCGGACACCAGCACCGCCGCGGCCGGTTCCACAGCCGACGCGGCCCTGGCCGGGGCGGCCCGGCCGACCCCGGGCGCGGTGCCGTCGGACGCCGCCACGCTCTTCGCCCCGGACATCGCGCAGGGTTTCCGGGACCGCTGGCGGGACGTCCAGCTCCGTTTCGTGGACGACCCGCAGGCCGCGGTCGGCGCGGCGCAGTCGCTGGTCGAGGAGGCGATCGAGGCACTGTCGGCCGCGCTGCGCGACCAGAAGGCCCGGCTCGGCGGCTGGCAGGCGTCCGGCTCGACCGACACCGAGCAGCTCCGGGTGGCTGTCCGCGACTACCGGGACTTCCTGGACCGGGTCCTCGGGCGCTGAGGCGGCATGGCCCGGCCCCCGCGGGGTACGCCAGGGGGATCACGGAACGGGACAGGAGGGCAGCAGCATGACGGATCGTGACCGCGGCGAGCGGCCGCTGGAGGAGACCCCCGAGGTGGCCGCGGCGGTGGACGACGACAGCACGGTGCCGCAGCTGCGCAGCGGCGGCGGCGCCGACCGGGACAACCCGACCTTCACCGAGCCCGACGGCGCGGTGCCCGACACCGGGTCACCGGACATCCTCGGCGACCCGTACGCGGCCGGCACCGGGCCGACCGGCACCGGGACCGGGGCCACCGGCACCGGCACCGAGGGGGCCGGGCGCAACATCCGGACCGGCGCCGAGCAGCCGTGGGACCCGGAGGACCTGGTGCTGGCCCGGGGCCAGGACCTCACCCGGGAGAACATCGAACGGGCCCGCCGTGACCTGGCCGAGCTGGGCCGGGCGGCGATCGAGAAGACGGTTCCCTGACGGCCGTACGCCGAGAGGGACCCGAGGGCCCCTGGTCGACCGAGTGCCGACCAGGGGCCCGGGGGAACCCGCGCGGCGGCGCCTCACTCCGCTGCGGGTGGGCCGGCCGCCGGCTCAGGAGAGCGGCGGGTAGGCGTTGCGCATGAGCTCCTGGAACTGGGCGGCGAACCAGTGGCCCGAGACCGGGGCGTCGGGCAGCGCGCCGCTCGGGTTGTTGCCGTTGCGGGCGTTACCGGTGTAGGTCGGGTCGCACATCCGGTCGAAGCCCTTGCCCTCGTCGTTCGGGATGGCGCTACTGGAACCGTCCGACTCACCCGGGGGCTTGATCCAGACGTAGGCGTCGATACCCGCCTCGGGCGCGGCCTTCGGCCGCTCGCCGAGGCCCGCGCCGGCCTGGTTGCACCAGTTGCCGGCGTGGATCCGGCGGTCGATGCGGCCACCGTTGACATAGGTGTCGACGTTCGTCGTCGCGCCCGGCCCGGTGGGCCGCGCCGAGCCGCCCCAGCCGTTACGGGAGGTGTCGATCAGCATGCCGATGCCGCTGTCAAAGCCCACGGAGACCAGCTTCTGCCGGAACGCCTGGGCGAACGACAGCTCGTCGACGTACTGGTTCCAGTCGATCCACTTGGACTGGCGGACGGACGTGCCGTTCACCGAGTCAGTGATCTTGACGTACGGCTCGCGCAGAGCCGAGTAGTTCGCCGTGTTGACGATGAAGCCGTGCACGTTGCGTACCGTGCTGCCGGAGGCGACGGCCGCGCTCTTCAACATGTCCGCGGTCGGGCCGAAGTTGCTGTCCCAGCCGATCCAGCCGTGGTGCGCAGCGTCGATGTAGTTGTAGACGTTGCCGATCGCGCCCAGCTTGGCCAGGGCGTAGCCGACGCCGTTCACGTACGCGCCGTTGGCCTTGACGGTGTCGCACATCGCGGTGCCGCCCGCCTGCCCGGAGGTGTTGGTCACCAGGTTGGGCAGCGAGTCGATCTCGATGATGTTGATGATCCGCAGGTTGGCGTACTTCGGGTCGGCCTGGATCGCCGCAATCGGGTCGATGTACTCGGCCTTGTAGCGGGGCAGGTCATTCGGGCCGAGCTCACCGTTGGAGGCCAGCGCGGCGCAGTCCCGGCCGGGCAGGTTGTAGATCACGAACTGGATGTAGCCGGCGCCCTGCCGCAGTGCCTCGTCGAGGTGGGCGCGCATGCCCCGGGCCCCGGGGGTGCCGTTGATGGCGGCGATCCGGTCCATCCACACGCCCGTCGGGTTGTTCGAGACCCGGCTGCCGCCCGGCTCGGCGTCCGCCTTGGCCTTCCAGTCCGGATTCACGTAGCCCTTCGCCCCGACGTACGGGTTGTCCGCCTTCTGCCCCGGCGGCGGGCTCGAGGGCGGCGGGCTGGACGGCGGCGGGGTGGTGGGCGGCGTGCCGCCGGTGCAGACCGTGCCGTTCAGGGTGAACTGGGTGGGCTTCGGGTTGGCGCCGCTCCAGGCGCCGTTGAACCCGATGGTGGTACTGGCGCCGGTGGCCAGCGAGCCGTTGTACGATTCGTTCTGCGCCGTGACGTTCTGACCGCTTTGCGACCACCGCGCCGACCAGCCGTTGACGACCGACTGCGAACTGTCCGGGAAGGTGAAACCAAGCGTCCAGGCGCTGAGCGGGTCACCGAGGTTCTTGATCGTCACGGTGGCGGTGAAGCCACCCGGCCAGTCGTTCGTGGTGTAGTCCACACCGCACTGGGTCGCGGCCTGCGCCGCGGTGACCGGGAGGGTCACCAGCCCGCCGGCGACCAGGACGCCCGCACCGGTCAGCGCGAGTGCCCGGCTCCGGCCGGACAGCCTTCTCCACAGATTCATGCCACTGATCTCCTTGGGCGAGGCCGGATCCGCGTACGGCCCGGCGAATGGCCCTCGGGACGTCCGGCTGGGACGGCCGTCGGCGCCACGGGTGTTTTCGGGGATGCCCGACCCGGACGGGCGGTGGTGGTGATCGACCGGCCGGCACCGCCGGCCGAGGAGTCGGACGCCGCCCGATCGACCCGGGTGCCCTCGACGTCTGGACTCGCGGTGTGGCTCCCCAACCGCGTGCAGCGATTCTTGCATGGGAGCGCTTCCATGGCAATGCCTCGATATGAGTTCCCGGTCGGCAAAGGGGAGAACAGCCCAGGCGGTATCGGCACGGCCGGTTGCCGGCAGACGGGCCCGAGCCGGTGGAACACGGCAGGGCAGCGCCGCAGCGGGGCGTGCGGCACAGGTACGTCCAGGTGGGCTGCGGCACTGCGGAACCCTCCGAAGAGGCTCGGCAATGCCACATAAGGCTCCTAGCACCTCTATCCCCCTAAGCGCCAACAAACTCTTAAACACGAATCTTTCCCCGGATAGCTCGCGAAAAGGTCTAACGTCGGGCGTAGCTCGACCGCCGTCGGGCTCAGGACAAACAGGGATGGAGTGACGCAGGTCATGGGAAAGAAGATGCTCGGGAAGGTCGTTGCGGGTGCCGCTCTCGGCGGCGCGTCCCTGCTGCTGTTCTCGCCCGGGATGGCGAACGCGGCCGGCCCCGGCACGTACGCGGGCGACGTCGCCGCCAAGCCGCAGGTCAGCCTTCTTGAGACCTGCCCGGGGGGGCACGGGGACTGGGACCGCAAGGACTTCGACCGCAAGGACTTCGACCGCAAGGACGAGGACCGCAAGGACTTCGACTTCAAGGACCACGGCTTCAAGGACGAGGACCGCAAGGACCACGACCGCAAGGACCACGACCGCAAGGACCACGACTTCAAGGACGAGGACCGCAAGGACCACGACCGCAAGGACCACGACTTCAAGGACGAGGACCGCAAGGACCACGACCGCAAGGACCACGACTTCAAGAACGAGGACCGCAAGGAAGAGAACAAGAAGGAAGAGAACAAGAAGGACGAGCAGGGCAAGGACTGGCAGGGTAACGACAGCTGGCAGCCCGGTGCCTACGGCCAGGGCGGCGGCATGGTCGACGACCAGTCGGACAAGGACCGCAAGGACCAGGACCGCAAGGACCAGGACCGCAAGGACCACGAGGCCAAGGACGAGGACCGGAACGACCAGGACAACAAGGAACACGACCGCAAGGACATGAAGGACGAGGACCGCAAGGACCACGACCGCAAGGACGAGGACCGCAAGGACAACGGCTTCAAGGACGAGGACCGCAAGGACCACGACCGCAAGGACTTCGACCGCAAGGACGAGGACCGGGACCACTGCTTCCCGAAGGGCCACGTTGACGGTGGTGACGGTGGCATGACCACCACCAGCATGGACCGCGGCATGGCCGCCAGCGGGGTGGGCGTGATCGGCGCCGCCGCACTGGGCGGGATGGTCCTGCTGCGCCGGCGTCGGGCCAATGACCTCGTCTGACCGGACGGCGACTCGGGCCGGCGGCCGTCACGGGAGACCGTGGCGCGCCGCCGGCGTGGTCGTCGTCGTCCTGATCGCCATGCTGGGCGCCGGCCTGATCGGGGCCTCCGTCCGGACCGTGCCGCCTCCCCGGCCACCCCAGCCGCTCGCCCAGGCCGGAGCCGCCGGGACGGCCTCGACCCCCACCTCGCCCACCCTCCCGGGCCCCTCCGACGACAGCGGTACGGTGACTGCCGACCAGGCGTCCGCCGACGACACGGCGACGCCGAACCCGGATCTCGCCCCCGCCGCGCTGCCCCGGTCGGCCCCGACGACCATCTCGATCCCCCGGATCGGGGTGAACGCCGAGATCATGCGCCTTGGTCTGAACGCGGACGGCACCGTCCAGGTGCCCCCGCTGGAGCAGGCCATGAAGGCGGGCTGGTACGCCCCCGGGGCCAGCCCCGGAGAGGTCGGCAACGCGGTCATCGTCGGGCACGTCGACTCGGCCAAGCTCGGGCCGGCGGTCTTCTTCAACCTCGGCTCGCTCAAGGCGGGCGACACCATCAGCGTCGCCCGGGAGGACGGCTCGACCGCCACGTTCACGGTCAACGAGGTGAAGTCGTACCCGAAGACCGCCTTCCCCACCGAGTTGGTCTACGGCCCCAGCGACAAGCCCAGCCTCCGCGTGGTCACCTGCGGCGGGCAGTTCGACCAGAGCTCCGGCAGCTACCTCAACAACGTCATCGCCTTCGCCACCATGACCCGGTGAGGCGGTGCGGAACGGGCGCGGCCCGGTGGTCGGGTGACCGACCACCGGGCCGCGCCGGCGTCCGTACGGGTCAGGCCGCCGCCGAGGTCCGCACCAGGGTACGGATCTGCCGCAGCAGCACCGACAGCGCGGAGAGGTCGGCGCGGGACTCGTCGAACTCCCCCATCGCCCGGTGCGCCCGGTGGATCGAGGTGGCGTTCGCCTGCTCCCACTCCTGCACCCGGTCGGCCGGCGACACGCTGTCCGGGGTGGAGCCGAGGACCTCTGCCGTGAGCGCGGCCAGCGCGGCGTACAGGTCGTAGCGCAGCGCCATCCGGGCCAGCGTCTGCCAGCGATCCTCGCGCGGCAGCAGGGAGATCTTCGACAGCAGGGCGTCCACCCGGAACCGGTCGGAGAGGACGAAGTAGACCGAGGCCACCTCGCCCACGTCCCGGCCCGTCGACTGGGCGGTCTCCACCACGTCCAGCAGGCCGAAGCTGTACATCAGCCGGGTCGCCTGCGCGGCCAACTCCCGGGGCAGCCCCTTCCCGGTCAGCGAGTCGATGTGGGCGGCGATCGCCTCCCGCTCACTGCCGTAGAACAGGTTCTCCAGGTCGGGCAGGAGCCGGGCCACCCCGTCCCGCAGCCGAGCGATCTCCCCCGGCACGTCGATCGGCGAGCGCCGGTTGGTCACCAGCCAGCGCACCGCGCGGTCGAGCAGCCGGCGGGTGTCGAGGAAGACGCTGGTCTGCAAGTCGGGCGAGACCTTGTTGTCCAGCGCCTCGATCGCGTTCCAGAGCTCGCGGAGCCCGAACACCTCGCGCACCACCACGTACGCCCGCAGCACGTCCGCGGCCGACGCGGCCGTCTCCTCGACCGTCCGGAAGACGAACGAGATGCCGCCCCGGTTGATCGCCTCGTTGACCAGCACGGTGGTGACGATGTCCCGGCGCAGCCGGTGCTGGCCCATCCGGCCGGCGAACCGCTCGCGCAGCGGAGTGGGGAAGTAGTTGACCAGGATGTCGGTCGTCCACTCCTCGTCGGCCAGTCCTTCGGCGACGATCTCCCGCTCCAGCACGATCTTGACGTACGCCAGCAGCACCGCGAACTCCGGCGCGGTCAGCCCGTTCTCGGTCCGGACCGCGAGTTCCTCGTCCGGCGGGAGTGCCTCCAGGGCCCGGTCCAGCGCCCCGGAACGCTCCAGCTCGTTGATCATCCGGCGGTGCACCGGGAGCAGCGAGGCGGCCTGCGCCTGGGCGTTGTTGATCGCGCGGGCCTGCTCGTAGTTGTCCCGCAGCACCAGCTCGGCGACCTCGTCGGTCATCTCGGCCAGCAGCTCGTCGCGCGCGGGCCGGTCCAACTCGCCGTCGGCGACCGCCGTGTTGAGCAGGATCTTGATGTTCACCTCATGGTCGGAGCAGTCCACTCCGGCCGCGTTGTCGATGAAGTCGGTGTAGATCCGCCCACCGTTCTGCGCGTACTCGATCCGGCCGAGCTGGGTCCAGCCCAGGTTGCCGCCCTCGCCGGCCACCCGGCAGCGCAGAGTCTTGCCGTCCACCCGGATGGCGTCGTTGGACTTGTCCCCGACCTCGGCGTTGGTCTGCGTCGACCCCTTCACGTAGGTGCCGATGCCGCCGTTCCAGAACAGGTCCACGGGCGCGGTCAGGATGGCCTTCATCAGCTCCTGCGGGCTGAGCTGCGTCGCGTCCTCGTCGAGGCCGAGCACTGCACGCACCTGCGGCGAGATCGGCACCGACTTGGCGGTACGCGGGTACACCCCGCCGCCTTCGGAGATCAGCTCCTGGTTGTAGTCCTCCCAGGACGACCGGGGCAGCTCGAAGAGCCGCTTCCGCTCGGCGTACGAGGTGGCCGCGTCCGGGTCCGGGTCCAGGAAGATGTGCCGGTGGTCGAAGGCGGCCACCAGCCGGATGTGCTCGGAGAGCAGCATCCCGTTGCCGAACACGTCGCCGGACATGTCGCCGACGCCGACCACGGTGAAGTCCTGGGTCTGGGTGTCGTGCCCCAGCTCCCGGAAGTGCCGCTTCACCGACTCCCAGGCGCCCCGGGCGGTGATGCCCATCTTCTTGTGGTCGTAGCCCGCCGAACCGCCGGAGGCGAAGGCGTCACCCAGCCAGAAGTTGTGCGCGGCCGAGATCTCGTTGGCGATGTCGGAGAACGTCGCGGTGCCCTTGTCCGCCGCCACCACCAGGTACGGGTCGTCGCCGTCGTGCCGGACCACGTCCTCCGGCGGCACGATCTCCCCGCTGGCGATGTTGTCGGTGACGTCCAGCATCGCCCCGACGAACTCCTTGTAGCAGACCACCGCCTCGTCCCGGTCGCCCGGCTTCTGCTTCAGCACGAAGCCGCCCTTGGCGCCCACCGGCACGATCACGGCGTTCTTCACCATCTGCGCCTTGACCAGGCCGAGCACCTCGGTGCGGAAGTCCTCCCGCCGGTCGGACCAGCGCAGGCCGCCCCGGGCCACCGGCCCGTACCGCAGGTGCACCGCCTCGAATCGGGGCGAGTAGACGAAGATCTCGAACTTCGGCCGCGGCGCCGGCAGGTCCGGGATCGCCTGCGGGTCCAGTTTGAACGCGACGTACGACTTGGGCCGCCCGCCGACCGGCTTCTGGTAGAAGCTGGTCCGCAGGGTGGCCTGGATCAACGTCAGGTACGACCGCAGGATGCGGTCCTGGTCGAGGCTGACCACGTCGTCCAGCGCCGCGCCGATCGCCCCGACCAGCTCGCCGCTGCGCTGCCGCCGCTCGTCCATGGTGGTGGCGCCCGGGGCGAACCGGGTCTCGAAGAGCTCCACCAGCAGCGACGCGATCGCCGGGTACGCGATGAAGGTCTGCTCCATGTACTCCTGCGAGAAGACCGTGCCGGCCTGCCGCAGGTACTTCGCGTACGCCCGGAGCACCACCACCTGCCGCCAGGTGAGCCCGGCCCGGAGCACCAGCTCGTTGAAGCCGTCCACCTCGGCTTCCCCCCGCCAGGCGGCGGCGAAGGCGTTCTCCACGTGCGGGCGCACCTCGGCCAGGTCCTGGTGCACCTCGGGCAGTCGCAGGCCGAAGTCGTACAGCCAGATCCGGCCGTCGACCCGTTCCACCTCGTACGGGTGCTCGTCGACCACCCGGACGCCGAGCGAGTGCAGCACCGGCAGCACGGCGGAGAGCATCATCGGCTCGCCGTACCGGTAGACCTTGAACCGGACGTCCATCGTCTCGTCGACATCCGCGCCCCGGCCGCCGCCGTTCACCCGCGGTGCGAGCTGCTTGCGGAACAGGTGCATCTCGAGCTGGCCGGGCTCCTCCAGCAGCTCCAGCTTGGCCAGGTCCTTCATCGCCTCGTACGGCGTGTGCCCGTCCTTGTAGCCCTCCGGGAACGCGTCGGCGTACCTGCTGAACAGGTGCTTGGCCTGCTCGTCGCCGAGCTTGCGCTCGAGCACCAGCCGGTAGTCGTCGTCCCAGAGCCGGGTGGCGTCGGCCAACTCCTCGGCGAGCAGGTCGGCGTCGATCTCCCCGGGCGGGTTGTTCGGGTCGGTCCGGACGATGAAGTGCACCCGGGCCAGCATCGACTCGGTGACCCGGGTGGTGTAGTCGACCCCGACGCCGTTCAGCTCGCGCAGCAGGATGTCCTGCATGCGTAGCCGGTTCTGGGTGGTGAACCGGTCCCGGGGCAGGTAGATCAGGCAGGAGATGAACCGCCCGTACCCGTCCCGGCGCAGGAAGACCCGCAGCTGCCGGCGGCCCGCCATGCGCAGTACGCCGATCACCGCGTGGTAGAGGTCGTCGGTCTTGATCTGGAACAGCTCGTCGCGCGGGTAGGTCTCCAGGATCTGCAGCAGGTCCTTGCCGGAGTGGCTGCGCAGGCTCAGTCCGGAGCGGTCCAGCACCTCGGCGACCTTGCGGCGGACCACCGGGAGCTCCTGGACGCTGGTCCGGTAGGCCGCCGTGGAGAACAGGCCCAGGAACCGGCGCTCGCCGACCACCTCGCCGGCGTCGTTGAAGATCTTGAAGCCGATGTAGTCGAGGTAGGCCGAGCGGTGCACGGTGGCCCGCGAGTTGGCCTTGGTGATGATCAGCAGCCGCTTCTCGAGCACCTTCTCGTGCGCCTCAGGGGTCATCGAGGACAGCGCCCGGGCCTCCGGCGAGTCGGAGCGCAGGATGCCCAGCCCGGTGCCGAGGACGGCTTCGAGGGCCTGGCCGCCGTCCGCGCCGTCGGTGTCGACGAGCCGGTACTCGCGGTAGCCGAGGAAGGTGAAGTGATCGTGCGCCAGCCAGCGCAGCAGCTCCACCGAGTCGGTGATGTCCTTCTCCGGCACCGGCGGCCGGCTGTCCGAGGTACGCGCGGCGGCCAGCTCGTCGGCGAGCGCGAGGGCCCGCTGGCGCATCTTGGGCCAGTCCTCGACGGCCTCCCGGACGTCGGTGAGCACCCGCTGCAGCTCCTTGCGCAGCTTCTCCCGCTCGGCCGGGTCCCGGATCGGGTCGATCTCGATGTGCATCCAGCTCTCGACCAGGTCACCGGCGATCGCGTCGTCCGGCTCCACGTCGGCGGAGACCTCGGTGAGCCGGCCCAGCGGCTCGCGGCGGACCACGACCAGCGGGTGCACCAGCAGGTGCACGTCGATGTGGTGCGAGTTGAGCAGAGCGGTCACCGAATCGACCAGGAAGGGCATGTCGTCGGTGACGATCTCGATGACGGTGTGGTGCTGGTCGGCGTCCGGCTCGTGGATGCGCAGCTTCAGCTCGCCCGGTACGCGCTGCTGAGCCAGGTCCCGGTGCGCCCGGGCGGCGTCGAGCATCTCCTCGGCGGTGAAGCCGATCAGCTCCTCGTCCGGCGCGAACCGCCAGAAGCGGCTGACCAGCGTCGCCGCGTCGTGGTCGTCGCCGGCCAGCGCGACCGCCTGGGCCACCAGGCGCTCCGCGTTGGGTACCGGCTCGTCCAGTTCGGCGTCGTCCGACTCCTCGGCCAGCGCCTGCGTGGGCAGGCCCAGCTCGTAGAGCGTGTCGACGCTCGAACCGGTCATCCCGGTCGCTCCTGTGTCGAGACGGCCGAAACCGTCCCCGTCGGTCGCCGAATCGAAGCTGTCATCGTCCCGACTGGTATCAACCTGCCGGAGGTCGGGTCCCGGTTTGATCGCCGGACGCCGGTCCATCGGTGCCACTCCCCTCGACCCACCGCGTTGTGGGTCACTCTCCCGCCCAGCCTAGGCCCTACCGGTCTGCCCGTTCGTCGGCGGACCACTGGCCGGACGTCCGGATCGGGACTCTGTCCTTTCACCCGTTGCGGTTCCGTGGTCGGCCCGGTCGCGGAGTACCCGGACTGGCGATGTTCATCACACTGCCCCGCTGCGCTCTTTGCCTGCTCGCGGGGCGGTGGAGAAGGGCGCGCCGTACTAGCGTGCAGGGCAGTTTCCTACCGGAGGACTGCTGCATGCCCACGTCGTACCCCGTTCGCCACCGCCTCTCCCCTCGCCGGCCGGTCCGTGCGGCGCTGGCCGCCGCCGTGCTCGTCGGGGGCGGGTTGGTCGGCTGCTCCGGCGCGGACGGGCCGGAGCGGAGCGTCGCCGCGTTCCTGACGGGCTGGCGCTCCGGCGATCTGCAGGCGGTGGGCTTCATCGACCCCACCGGGGCGCGCGTCCCGGCCGCCGAGGTGGCCAAGGAGCTCAAGGCGCTCTCCGGCGACCTGGCCGGCACCCCGCCGGAGCTGAAGGCCGCCGGCGAGCCGAAGATCACCGCCGACATCGCCACCGCGCGGGTCCAGGTCACCTGGACGCTGCCCGGCCAGACCCGCTGGAGCTACGAGACACCGGTACGCCTCCGGCACGGCGCCGACGACCAGTGGCAGGTGATCTGGGAGCCCGCCGTGGTGCACGAGAAGCTGGAGCCGGGCGACCGGCTCGCGCTGCGCCGCGACCGCGCGGCCCGGGCCGGGGTGCTGGACGCCGCGGGCAAACCGATCGTCGCGCCCCGCCCGGTGGTCCGGGTCGGCGTGCACCCCGCCGAGGTCAAGGACGTCCCGGCGCTGGTCCGCCAGCTGGACGCCGCGTTCAAGGCGATCCGGCCCCCGCTCACCCCGCCGGTCGACCTCTCCGACCTGCCCAAGCGCATCGAGGAGGCCGACCAGGGAGCACTCGTCGAGGTGGTGACCCTGCGGGAGGAGGCGTACCGCCAGATCAAGCCCAGGATCTACGACTTGCCCGGCACGAGGTTCCCCACCGACCAGCTCGACCTGGCACCGACCCGGGAGTTCGCCCGGGCCCTGCTCGGCTCGGTCGACCCGGCGCAGGCCGACGACCTCAAGGCCCACCCCGACCGCTACGTCGCCGGTGACCTGGTCGGGCACGGCGGCCTCCAGGGCCGGTACGACGAGCGGCTGCGCGGCGTCCCCGGGCTGACCGTGGTCACCGAGCGTCCCGGGTCCGAGGGCACCACCACCCCCACCGGCATCGAGGTCTTCCGCAGCGAGCCGAAGCCGGGACAGCCGCTGAAGACGACCCTCGACGTGGCCACCCAGAACGCCGCCGACGCGGCGCTGCGCGGGCAGGCCCGGCGCTCCGCCCTGGTGGCCGTACGGATCAGCGACGGCGCCGTGCTGGCCGCCGCCAACGGCCCCGGCCCGGCCGGCGAGAACCTCGCCTTCACCGCCCAGGTGCCGCCCGGCTCGACGTTCAAAATGGTCAGCGCGCTCACCCTGCTGGACAAGGGGGCGGTGACTCCGGACGCCCGGGTGGACTGCCCCAAGACCCTGGACGTGGACGGCCGCTCGTTCAAGAACTCCGACAACTTCGAGCTGGGGTCGGTCCCGTTCACCACCGACTTCGCGAAGTCCTGCAACACCGCCTTCGCCTCCCTGGCGCCGCAGCTCGGGCCGGACGGGCTCGCGGTCACCGGCCGCGCCCTCGGCCTGGAGGCGAAGTGGGACCTCGGCGTGGACGCCTTCACCGGCAAGGTCTCGGCGAACGGCGGCCCCACCGAGCAGGCCGCCGCGGCGATCGGCCAGGGCACCACGGTGGTCAGCCCGCTCGCCATGGCGGCCGCCACCGCCGCCGTCGCGCGGGGCCACTGGGAGCAGCCGAAGCTGCTGCTCGATCCCGCCCCGCAGCAGCCCGCCCCGGCCGGCCCGGACCTGAAGCCCGAGTCGGTGGCGGCGCTGAAGACGATGATGCGCGCGGTGGTCACCAGCGGCACCGGCAGCGCCCTCGCCGGCGTCCCGGGCGGCCCGGTGTACGGCAAGACCGGCACCGCCGAATACGACAACAACCCGGCGCACACGCACGCCTGGTTCGTCGGCTGGCAGGGCGACATCGCCTTCGCGGTCTTCGTGGAGCAGGGCGGGTCGAGCACGGCCAGCGCGGTCCCGATCGCCGCGCGCTTCCTCCGCGCCCTCCCCACCCGCTGACCCGTGTCCCGCCGCCCCTCTCCCGATCAGGCAAGCGCCGGCGGAGGTCAGGCGATGTCGATGCCCGGCCGCGACGAGGCGTTGCCGGTCGACGCGGTCGGGCCGTCCTCGGCGACGGACACCCGGCGGAGCAGGCCCGGACCCGCCGACGCGGGCGGCCCGACCGGCTCGGAGGGCGCAGACTCGTCCCGTGCCGGGACGCGCCGCAGCCGGCCCGACCCCGGACCGACCTGCTCGGGCCCGTCGCCCTCGTCCGCCACCAGCTGTGGCGACAGGCCCGGCCCGGCAGTCCCGGCGGGCGGCGCCTCGTCGCTGTCCACGTCGGCGGCCAGGGAGACAGCGGGGTCGCCGTCGGCGGGCTCGCTCGGCGTCGGTGCGGGGCCGATCGGCTCCACGGCGACCGCGGGGGCCGGGGTCGTCACCGGGGAGGGCAGGACGCGGCGGTTCGCGGGACGGCCGTTGCCCGGTCGGGGGGCGGGTGCGACCGGGCCGGCTGGCAGCAGCCGCGGCGGCGCCGCGCTGGGCGCGGAGACCGGCGCGAGCCCGGCCACCACAGTGTTGACGATCTCCGCGGCGTACGACCCGTCGGGGTCGTAGTCGGGGTCGAAGACGGTCAGCTCGACCCCGAGGCAGTGCGGGGTGTCCACCAGCCCGGTGAGCAGGATCTCCAGCTCGGCGAAGGCGATCCCGCCCGGGTCGGGGGCGTCGACGGCCGGCATCACCGCCGGGTCGAGCACGTCCACGTCGATGTGCACCCAGTAGCCGGCGCAGTCCGCCAGCTGCTCGTGCGTCCACTGGGCGGTACGGGCGGCGCCCTCGGCGCGCAGCGCCGGCACCGGCCGGGTGGTGATGCCGGCGGCCTGCAGGTCGAGCCGGTACTCGTCCTGCGCCCGGATGCCGAGGACCACCACGTCGATGTCGCGGAAGTAGGGGCGTCGCCCCTCGATGGCGGCCAGGTCGGCCTGCCCCCGGCCGGTGACCAGGGCCAGGTCCTCCCCCGCCGCCGCGCCCACGTACGAGGCGTTGCCGGGGTGCCGGAAGTCGGAGTGGCCGTCGACGAAGACCAGCCCGATCCGGCCGCCGACCGCCTCGCCGAGCCGGTGCATGGCCAGCGCCGAGCCGAGCAGCACCGAGCAGTCCCCGCCGAGCACCAGCGGGAACTCCCCCCGGTCGATGATCGCGCCGATCCGGTCGGCCAGCGCCGCCGAGTACGCGGCGATCTCCGGGGCGTGGCAGACCCCGTCGCCGGGGCGCCAGTCGCCCGGGTCGTACCGGGGTGGGGTGAGGCAGCCCGCGTCGCGGGCCCGCAGCCGGGCGAGCAGGTCGTGGTCACGCAGCGCGCCCGGCGCCTTGGCGCAGCCCGGGACCGAGCTGGCCGTGGGTGGGCGCAAGCCGAGGTTGGTCGGCGCGTCGAGGACGGCGATTCGGCGCATCATGGGCTCCCGTCCTCGATGATCGGGGCGGGCCGGCCGGTACGCCGGCCCGCGCTGGCGTGCTACGTGCTCAGAACAGGGCGCTCGCCAGGGCCCGCCGGGCCGAGGCAACCGCGGGGTCTTCCGGACCGGCGATGGTGAACAGGCCGACCAGGTGCTGGCGTACCTTCTCCCGGTCGTCACCGGCGGTGCGGCGAACCAGGCCGACCAGGCGCTGGTAGGCCTGCTCGGCCAGGCCGCTGAGCACCTCGATGTCCGCGGCCAGCAGTTGGGCGTCGACGTCGTCGGGGTTGGCCTGCGCGGCGACGAGCGCGGCCTGCGGGTCGGCGCCGGCCACCCGGCGGGCCAGTCCGACCTGGGCCAGCCCCGCCTCCGCCGCCGCGTCCGCCGGGGACTCCGCGAGGATCTTCCGGTACGCCCGCTCGGCCGCGTCGAGGTCGCCGGTCATCAGCGCGTCGTCGGCCTCGGCGAGGCGCGGGTCCTCGGGCGCCTCGACGCTGACCCCGCCGGCCTTCAGCACGGCCTGGATCCACTGGCGCAGCTGGGCCTCCGGCACCACCCCGGAGAAGGCGTCGATCGGCTGCCCGCCGACGATCGCGTAGACCATCGGGATGCCCTGCACCCGGAACATCTGGGCGATCCGCGGGTTGGCGTCCACGTCCACCTTGGCGAGCACCCACGCGCCGGCGCCCTCCACCGCCAGCCGTTCCAGCACCGGGGAGAGCTGCTTGCACGGCTCGCACCACTCGGCCCAGAAGTCCACAATCACCGGGGTGGTCAGCGAGCGTTCGAGGACCTCGGACTGGAAAGTCGCCTCGGTGACGTCGATGACGCTGACCCCACCGACCGCGCCGCCGGGCGCGCCGGCGGGGGGACCGGACTTGGCTGGGGCGGGGTTGGGGGCGGTGCTGCGCAGGGCGCTGAGGTCGACCGCGCCGCGGGTGAAGATCGACGAGGTGATCCGTGGGTCGCTCATGGTTATCTAGTCTCGCACGTGTCCCGCTGAACTCAGATCAACCGCGACGGCGACAGTTGCAACTCTCACGCCAGGTGGGCGCCGGTACCGGGCGTCCCGGCACCGGCGCGGCCACTCAGAAGCGGGCGGGCTCGCGGTAGACGCCCCACTCGGCGCGCAGCGCGTCGCAGATCTCGCCGAGGGTGGCCTCGGCGCGGACCGCGTCCAGCATGGCGGGGATCATGTTCTCCCCGGTCCGGCTGACCTCGACCATGCGCTGCACGGCGGCCTTGACCGCGGCGTCGTCGCGGGCGGCCTTGCGCTCGGCGAGCACCCGACGCTGCTCCAGCTCCACCTCGTGCGAGATGCGCAGGATCTCCAGCTCCTTGGCGACGGTGCCGGTGTGGCAGTTGACGCCGACGATCTTCTTGTCGCCCTTCTCCAGCGCCTGCTGGTAGACGAAGGCCGACTCGGCGATGTGCCCGGTGAACCAGCCGTCCTCAATGCCGCGCAGGATGCCCGAGGTCATCGGGCCGATCTTGTGCGGGCCCTCGCCGCCGAGCTGCTTGATCCGGGCGAAGATCTCCTCCGCCTCGGCCTCGATCCGGTCGGTGAGCGCCTCGACGTACCAGGAGCCGCCGAGCGGGTCGGCCACGTTGGTCACCCCGGTCTCCTCCATCAGCACCTGCTGGGTACGCAGGGCGATCTCGGCCGACTCGTCGGTGGGCAGGGCCAGGGTCTCGTCGAGGGCGTTGGTGTGCAGCGAGTTGGTGCCGCCGAGCACCGCCGCGAGGGCCTCCACCGCGGTACGCACCACGTTGTTGACCGGCTGCTGAGCGGTCAGCGACACCCCGGCGGTCTGGGTGTGGAACTTCAGCCAGAGTGCCTTCTCGCTGGTGGCGCCGTAGACGTCGCGCAGCCAGCGGGCCCAGATCCGGCGGGCGGCCCGGAACTTGGCGATCTCCTCGAAGAAGTCCACGTGGGAGTCGAAGAAGAAGCTCAGCCCCGGCGCGAAGACGTTGACGTCCAGCCCGCGGGAGAGCCCCAGCTCGACGTAGCCGAACCCGTCGGCCAGGGTGTACGCCAGCTCCTGCGCGGCGGTCGCGCCGGCCTCGCGGATGTGGTAGCCGGAGACCGACAGCGGCTTGTACTTCGGGATCTCCCGGGCGCAGTACTCCATCAGGTCGCCGATCAGGCGCAGGTGCGGCTCCGGGTCGAAGAGCCACTCCTTCTGCGCGATGTACTCCTTGAAGATGTCCGTCTGGAGCGTGCCGTCCAGCCGGGACAGGTCGGCGCCCTGCCGCTCGGCGGCGACCAGGTACATGCAGAAGACCGGCACGGCCGGGCCGGAGATGGTCATCGAGGTGGTCACGCCGGCCAGGTCGATGCCGTTGAACAGCACCTCCATGTCGGCGGCCGAGTCGATGGCCACGCCGCAGTGGCCGACCTCACCGAGCGACTGCGGGTCGTCGGAGTCGCGGCCCATCAGCGTCGGCATGTCGAAGGCGACGGAGAGCCCACCGCCGCCGGCGCCGAGGATCATCTGGTAGCGCTCGTTGGTCTGCTGGGCGTTGCCGAAGCCGGCGAACTGTCGGATGGTCCAGGTCCGCCCGCGGTAGCCGGTCGGGTAGAGCCCCCGGGTGTAGGGGAACTCGCCCGGCCAGCCGATCCGCTCGAATCCGGGGTAGGGCACGCCCTCCGGCGGGCCGTACACCGGGTCCACGGTCATGCCGGAGAGCGTGGTGAAGTCCGCGTCCCGCTTGCGGGCGGCGTCGTAGCGGGCCTGCCAGCGGGCCCGACCGGCGGCGATCTCGTCGGCGTCCATGCGCGGAGCTCCTCCTCGAGTCCTCGACTGAAGACCGAGTGTAGAACGGTGGCCTGAACGATCGCTAAGGATCTGGGTACCGGCCGGTAACCTGGCTCAGGCCGAGGGTGCCGCGGGGCCGCCCAGGGCCACGTCGTCGACCCGGATGTTGATCTCGTCGACCCGCAGCCCGTACGCCTCCACCGCCGAGGTCACCGCCGAGCGGACCGCGTCGGTCACCTCGGGGACCGGCCGGCCGCCGTCGATCACGATGACCAGGTTGACCAGCGCCGCGCCGTTGGTGACGTGCGCCGAGCAACCCCGCCGCGCGTCGCCGACCTGGTCCAGCCCGACCCGGTCCAGCACGGCGTTGAAGAACCGCGCCACGTCGCCACCGAGCTCGGCCACCCCGGGCACGGACTTCGCGGCGGCCACCGCGATCTTCTCCACCACCTCGTCGGAGACGTGCGTCGCGCCGCCCGCCACCGCGTCCGGCGTCACCGACAGCTCCTGGGTCGCCTCGTCAGCCATGCTCCACCCGCCCCCTCGTCCAACCCCACGACCGCCATGAGGCGGTGCGAGCGTACTAGTTGGGCCGGGTCCGCAGTGGACCGCTCAGGCCCCCAGCTGGGCCAGCAAATCGGCGGCGGCGGCGTACGGGTCGATCGCGCCCTCGGCCACCTTGGCGGCGAGCGTCGGCAGTTGCGTACCGTCGCGCAGCGAACCGATCCGGGCCCGGAGGGTGCCGAGCGCGATCGCCTCGATCTCGGCGGCGGCCCGCGCCTCCCGGCGGCGGCGCAGCTCGCCGTGCCGCTCCAGCCAGTCCCGGTGCTTGTCGATCGCGGCGGCGATGTCGTCGATCCCCTCGCCACGCGCGGCGATCGCCCGGACCACCTGCGGCCGCCACTCCCCCGGCCCGCGCTCGCCCAGCGCGATCATGCCCTGGATGTCGCGGACGGTGGCGTCGGCGCCGTCCCGGTCGGCCTTGTTGACCACGAAGACGTCGGCGATCTCCAGGATGCCGGCCTTGACCGCCTGGATGGCGTCGCCCATGCCCGGGGCGAGCAGCACCAGCGTGGTGTCGGCCAGCGAGGCCACCTCGACCTCGGCCTGCCCGACGCCCACCGTCTCCACCAGCACCACGTCGCAGCCGGCGCCCTCCAACACCCGGACCGCCTGCGGCGTCGCCGCGGAGAGCCCGCCGAGGTGCCCCCGGCTGGACATCGAGCGGATGTAGACGCCGGGGTCGGTGGCGTGGTCCTGCATCCGGACCCGGTCGCCGAGGATCGCCCCGCCGGTGAACGGGCTGGACGGGTCGATGGCCAGCACCCCGACCCGGTGACCGCGCGCCCGCAGCGCCCGGACCAGCTCGTTGGTCGTGGTCGACTTGCCCACCCCGGGCGACCCGGTCAGCCCGACCACCTGGGCGTGCCCGGCGTACGGCGCGAGGGCCGCCGCGACCTGCGGCAGCACCTCGTCGCCGGACTCGACCAGGGTGATCAGCCGGGCCACCGCGCGGGGGTCACCCGTGCGGGCCCGCTCCACCAGCATCGGTACGTCCCGGCTGCGGCGCACCGATGGCTCACTCCTCACGCTCACCGGTCAGCGGCACCCGAGGGCACGTGGATGATCAGCGCGTCGCCCTGGCCGCCGCCGCCGCAGAGCGCGGCCGCGCCGGTGCCGCCGCCCCGGCGCTTGAGCTCCAGCGCCAGGGTGAGCACCAGCCGGGCGCCGGACATGCCGATCGGGTGGCCGAGCGCGATGGCACCGCCGTTGACGTTGACCTTCTCCGGGCTGACGGCCAGGTCCCGGGTGGACTGGATGCCGACCGCGGCGAACGCCTCGTTGATCTCGATGAGGTCGAGGTCGGAGACGGTCAGGCCGGCCTTCTTCAGGGCGTGGTTGATGGCGTTGGACGGCTGCGAGTGCAGGGAGTTGTCCGGGCCGGCCACGTTGCCGTGCGCGCCGATCTCGGCCAGCCAGGTCAGCCCCAGCTCCCTGGCCTTGGCCTTGCTCATCACCACCACGGCGGCGGCGCCGTCGGAGATCGGCGAGGAGCTGCCGGCGGTGATGGTGCCGTCGGAGGTGAACGCCGGGCGCAGCTTGGCCAGCGACTCGGCCGTGGTGTCCGGACGGATGCCCTCGTCCTCGCTGATCACCAGCGGGTCGCCCTTGCGCTGCGGGATGACCACCGGGGTGATCTCCTCGGCGAAGTTGCCGTTCTTCTGGGCGGCCGCGGCGCGCTGGTGGCTGGCCGCCGCGAAGGCGTCCTGCTCCGCGCGGGTGATGCCGTGCTTCGCCCCGAGCCGCTCGGTCGACTCGCCCATCGAGCAGCAGTCCCAGGCGTCGGTGAGGCCGTCCAGGGCCATGTGGTCCTTGATCGTGACGTCGCCGTACTTGTAGCCGCTGCGCTGGCCGAGCAGCAGGTGCGGGGCGTTGGTCATCGACTCCATGCCGCCGGCCACCACGATGTCGAACTCGCCGGCCCGGATGAGCTGGTCGGCCAGCGCGATGGCGTCCAGGCCGGAGAGGCAGACCTTGTTGATGGTCAGCGCCGGGGTGGTCATCGGGATGCCCGCCTCGACGGCCGCCTGGCGGGCCGGGATCTGACCCGCGCCGGCCTGGAGCACCTGCCCCATGATCACGTACTGCACCTGGTCGGGGGTCACGCCGGCGCGCTCCAGCGCCGACTTGATCGCGATGCCACCGAGCTTCGTCGCCGGGAGATCCTTGAGGTTGCCCAGCAGGCGCCCCATCGGGGTCCGCGCGCCGCTGACGATCACCGAAGCCATGCCTGCCTCCGAGGGGGTGCCGACCTGTACGCCTTAACGATTGTTCGGTCAGACTAGCGCCATGGCTGAGAACTCCCCCGTCGAGCCCGCTGCCGACTATGTCACAGACATCGGCCTGCGCCGCATCGACCACGTCGGGATCGCCGTGGCGGACCTGGACGCCGCGATCGACTTCTACCAGCGCACCTTCGGGATGCGCTGCGTGCACACCGAGACGAACGCCGAGCAGGGCGTACGCGAGGCGATGCTGGCCGTCGGGCCGACCACCGAGGGTGGCTGCGTGCAGCTGCTCGCCCCGCTGTCGCCGGAGTCGACGATCGCGAAGTTCCTGGACCGCAACGGGCCGGGCGTGCAGCAGGTCGCGTACACGGTGACCAACATCGACGCGGCCTGCGCGGCGCTGCGCGAGCGGGGCGTACGGCTGCTCTACGAGACCCCGAAGCGGGGCACCGCCGACTCCCGGATCAACTTCGTGCATCCGAAGGACGCCGGCGGCGTGCTGGTCGAGCTGGTCGAGCCGGCCACCCGGTGAGCCGCCGGGGAGGGCCGAGCGGCCCTCCCCACCCGCGGAAACGCGCGGCGGTGCGCGGTTCAGCGGTCCCACGGACGCCTCCACGCATCGGCGGATGCAGTTTTTCACAGGAGACTTCCGGCCCTAGCTACCGTTCAGTAACGTCCGGCCCCACAGGAGTGCGACCGGTGCCGGATGTGTCGATTGCCGACATGGCGGACCCGTCGCACCGGCGCCGACGATGGCAGCACCCCTGCCCCGGTGTGGGTGCGGACGAACGGGAGGTCACCGTGCACGACATCCTCGATGCGATCATGGCGGCGGAGGGCTCCGCGCAGCCGGAGCGGGAACTCGCCGGCCTCGCCGGCCTGCCGGTACCGGAGAGCTACCGGGGCGTGGTCGTCCGCGCCGAGGACACCCGGATGTTCGACGGCATGGCCACCCGGGACAAGGACCCGCGCAAGGCGCTGCACCTCCAGGAGGTGCCCACCCCGGAGCTCGGCCCGGGTGAGGCGCTGGTCGCGGTGATGGCCAGCGCGATCAACTACAACACGGTCTGGACCAGCATCTTCGAGCCGCTGCCCACCTTCAGGTTCCTCCAGCGCTACGGCCGGGTCTCCGATCTGGCCCGCCGGCACGACCTGCCCTACCACGTGGTGGGGTCGGACGCGGCCGGCGTGGTGCTGCGGACCGGGCCCGGGGTGACCCGGTGGAAGGTCGGCGACGAGGTGGTCGCGCACTGCCTCTCGGTGGAACTGGAGGACGCGGCCGGCCACGACGACACCATGCTCGACCCGCAGCAGCGGATCTGGGGCTTCGAGACCAACTTCGGTGGCCTGGCCGAGCTGGCCGTGGTCAAGGCCAACCAGCTCATGCCGAAACCGCGCCACCTGAGCTGGGAGGAGGCGGCCAGCCCCGGCCTGGTCAACTCCACCGCGTACCGGCAGCTCGTCTCCCACCACGGGGCGAACATGAAGCAGGGCGACGTGGTGCTGATCTGGGGCGCCTCCGGCGGCCTGGGCAGCTACGCCACCCAGATGGCGCTGGGCGGCGGGGCGATCCCGGTCTGCGTGGTCTCCTCGCCGGAAAAGGCCGAGCTGTGCCGGCGGATGGGCGCCGAGCTGGTCATCGACCGGGCCGCGGAGGGCTTCCGGTTCTGGCGCGACGAGGAGACCCAGGACCCGGACGAGTGGCGCCGCTTCGGCGAGCGGATCCGCGAACTGACCGGCGGCGAGGACCCGGACATCGTCTTCGAGCACCCCGGCCGGGAGACCTTCGGCGCCAGCGTCTACGTCGCCAAGCGCGGCGGCACCATCGTCACCTGCGCCTCCACCAGTGGCTACCAGCACCAGTACGACAACCGCTACCTCTGGATGCACCTCAAGCGGATCGTCGGCAGCCACTTCGCCAACTACCACGAGGCCTGGCAGGCCAACCGGCTTGTCGCGCTCGGCAAGGTCCACCCGACGGTCTCGCGGACCTACCCGTTGGCGCAGACCGGCCAGGCCGCGTACGAGGTGCACCGCAACGCACACCAGGGCAAGGTGGGTGTGCGCTGCCTCGCCCCGACCGACGGCCTCGGTGTCCGGGACACCGAGCTGCGCGACCGGCACGAAACGGCGATCAACCGGTTCCGCGGGCACTGACCCGTCCGGGTGGTCCCGGCACCATCCGCATGGTGGCGGCATTGCGCTTTCCATTGCGCGGCGCGCGATTCGGCGATGCTCGACAAAGGGCCGCGGGCCACCGACCCACGGCCCTTTCCGCGCGCGCCTCGCGTCCCGCCCGGCGCGCCTGGGACCTGCCAAGATCGCCGGTTCGGTCCGGTCCCAACCGGCTCCCGAAGTTGACCATGTAAACAGGACACGAAAGCTGCGGACCGCTCTTGCGAAGCACCCTGGGGCGTCTGCCAGTATGTCCCAATGCCCCAGCAGCAGTCCTCCCCTCTTGCGTTCTTCGATAACGCGAACACGCAGCCAGATTTCACCGTTGGCCTGCGCGGATACAACACCAACCAGGTCGACGACTTCATCGGCCGGTTGAGCGCCGCGCTGAGCCAGTCCGAGCAGGCCCGGGCCGAGGCCGAGCAGCGGATGAACGACGCCCAGCGTCGGCTCCGCCAGGCCGAGCAGCGCCAGGGCGCGTTGGAGCAGAAGCTCGCCGACACCAACAAGCAGCTCGAGGAGAACAGCCGGCCGACCCTCTCCGGCCTGGGCACCCGCGTCGAGCAGATCCTCCGGCTGGCCGAGGAGCAGGCCAACGACCACCGCAACGAGGCGAAGCGCGAGTCGGAGGGCATCCTCTCCGCGGCCCGCCTCGAGGCGCGCGAGATCACCGACAAGGCACGCGCCGAGGCGGCCGCCATGAAGGCCACCGCCGAGCGGGAGGCCGGCAGCGTGCGTACCGCCGCCGAGCGGGAGGCCGCCGAGGTCCGGGTGCAGGCCCGCCGCGAGGCGGACACCTTGCGCGCCGACGCCGAGCGGGAGACCAAGCAGCTGCGTACGGTCACCGCCCACGAGGTGGCCGAGCTGAAGTCCACCGTCGAGCGTGAGGTCGCCACCCTGCGCGCCACCGCCGAGCGGGAGATCACCCAGCAGCGGGCCAAGGCCGCTCGGGAGGCCGAGGAGAAGCGCGCCGAGGCGACCAAGCTGCTGACCGACGCGCGGGACAAGCGCGACAAGGACCTCCAGGCCCTGGAGCTCCAGCTCGCCGAGCGGCGGGAGAAGGCCGAGCGCGAGGAGTCCGAGCGGCACGCCGCCCAGGTCGCGCAGACCCAGAAGCTGGTCAGCGAGGCCGAGCAGCGGGCCCGGGCCGCCCAGGAGCGGGCCAAGGAGATCGAGCAGCGGGCCGAGGCCCGCCGGGTCGAGTCCGAGCGCACCGCCAACGAGACGGTGGACAAGGCCAAGGCGCTGGCCGACAAGACCCTCAACGAGGCGAAGGCCGAGGCGCAGCGCCTGCTCAGCGAGGCCCGTACCGAGGCGGAACTGACCACCCAGGCGGCCCGCCGCGAGGTCGAGGACCTCACCCGGCAGAAGGACGCCGTCACCTCGCAGCTCGGGCAGATGCTCTCCGGCCTCGCCGGCATCGTGCCTGGCGTGCCGGGCGGCGGCGCCAAGCCGGCGGCCAAGTCCGGTGACGCCGAGGAGAAGGTGACCGCCGAGTCGGCCAGCTGAGACACCCGCACCGGGGCATGAGCCACGGCGCGGGGTGACACCGGGTAACCGGTGTCACCCCGCGCCGTCATGCATTTCCCGCCCGTTTCGACCTGTCAGTGAAGTAGGTCCCAGCAGGGGCGTCCGTATCGCCCCAGCAGAGCCGGATGCGTGTGAGGATGGGAGCATGTCGCACGGCGAGGAACTGTTCGCTCTCGGCGGGGACGTGACCACGGAGCCCAGCTTCGAGTCCGCGCTGCGGGGGTACGACAAACGACAGGTCGACCGATACGTCGCTCGTGCGGAGCACGAGATCACGGCGCTGACGGCCGAGCGGGAGCAGGCGTACACCCAGATCCACAAGCTGGCCGGCCAGGTCGAGGTGCTGCAACGCGACCTCGCCCAGGTGCGCAAGCAGGTGGGCGTGGTGGACCGGGCCTCGTTCCGGCACCTCGGTCCCCGGGTCGAGCAGATCCTCCTGATGGCCGAGGAGCAGGCGGACGAGATCGTCGCCGCGGCCAACGAGGAGATCGAGGCCCGTCGTGCGGCCGCCGAGCACATCATCGAGGAGGCCCGCGAGCAGTCCGCCCAGGCCCTCAAGGACTTCGAGATCGCCCTCGCCGCCCGGCGGGCCGAGGAGGAGCGACTCACCGCCGCTCGCAAGGCCGAGGCGGAGGCCACCCTCACGGCGGCCAAGCAAGAGGCCACCAAGCTCCGCAAGGACGCCACCGAGGAGACCACCAAGCTTCGCAAGGACGCCGCCGAGGAGACCACCAAGCTCCGTCGGGACGCGAACGACGAGGCCACCAGGCTGCGCCGGACGGCTCAGACGGCGCTGGCCACGGCGCAGCAGGAGGCGACCCAGCTCCGGGACACCGCCAAGGAGATCCACAGCCGCGCCCAGCAGGAGGCCGCCCGACTGCGCGAGGCCGCCAAGGAGGCGCTGGCCAAGGCCCAGCAGGAGGCGACCCAGCTCCGCGAGGCGGCCAAGGAGGTGCACGGCAAGGCGCAGCAGGAGGCCAAGCGCCTCACCGAATCCGCGGCCGAGGCCGGCCGGGCCACCCACGCCAAGGCGCTCGCCGAGGCCAAGAAGATCGTCGAAGACGCGGAGGAGGCGGCGAAGGCCACCCGGGGCCAGGCCCGCACCGAGGCCAGCCGGCTCACCGCCGAGGCTGCCGAGGCCGGCAAGCGCAACCGCGCCGAGGTCGACGCGTACGTCCAGCGGATGCGCACCGAGACCGAGGCGTACGTCCAGCAGGCCCGCGCCCAGACGCAGCAGGAGCTGGGCGCCTGGCGGGCCGGGGTGGAGAAGGAGGTCAACGCCAGGCGGGACGCGGCCGACAAGCAGTTCGCCCAGCGCCGCGCGACCGCCGAGCAGGAGTACGCCAAGCGCCGCGACGAGCTCGACAAGCAGCACAAGAAGCGGCAGGACGAGCTGGAGAAGGCGTACGCCACCCGCCGCCAGGAGATCGAGCAGGGTGCCATCAAGATCCGAAAGGCGGCCGAGCAGGACGCGCTCAACATGCGCCGGCAGGCCGAGGAGGAGGGTGCCGAGCTGTTGCGCCGGGCCGAGGTCGACGCCGCCGACAAGCGCCGCAAGGCCGACGAGCACGTCGCCGCCTCGCGCCGCCAGTTCGAGGAGTATGCGGCCACCACCCAGCAGCACCTGGCCACCACCCAGCAGCACCTCGCCGCCACCCAGCAGGAGGTGGCCGCCGGCCGGCAGCAGCTCGCCCAGGTGATGCTGGAGATCGCCCACGCCCAACAGGAGCTGGCGGACCTGCGGACGGAGACGTGGAAGTCCCGCCAGGAGTCCGACGACCTCCAGCGCAAGCTCGCCGAGCTGCGGTTGTCGGCGAGCAGCGCCGGCCTGGCCACCACCCCGGTGGACCCGGACGAGCTGGCCGCGACGCCCGGGGGTGACTCCGGCGCGGCCGCGCCGACGGCCGGTCCGGACACCACGCCGGTCACCGGCAAGGGCACCCCGCCGGGGGCCAGCAAGGCCACCACTCCGGCGGCCGGCAAGGGCACCACGCCGACGGCCGGCAAGGAGACCGCGCCGGTGACCTCCGGGAAGGACACGACGCCGGTGGCCGGCAAGGAAATGACGCCCGACACGGTCACGGCGCCAGCCACCGGCAAGGACACCGCGCCGGTCAGCGCGAAGAGCACCGCGACGGTCTCCCCCGAGGGCGCCGATTCCGCGCCGGCGGCGACCGGGGAGCCGGCGACGGCCCCGGAGCCGGCGACGGACGGCAGCCCGGCCCGCCCGGTCGCCGAACCGGTGACCACCGTGGACGGAGGCGCCGCCACCGCTGGCGTGGAGGGCGAGCCGACCGTGGCCGCCGTACCCGGCGAGGGCGGCCGGGGCGCCACTCCCACGAAGATCACCAGCACTGGCGAGAACGGCAAGCGCCCGACCAAGCCCACCACCGACGAGCGAAGCGCCAAGCCGAGCGCCGTGAAGGTCGAGTCCGACTGACGCAGGCGACATCCCGCCGAACGGCACGCCCGCCAGGTCGGCGCCCTTGCCGCGGGTAGCCCGCCGGGGCGCCACAGTTCGGCGACCTCGCGGTATCCAACCCGCCCGGACCCCGCCGGATCGGCGACGTGGTCACGGCCCCACGCCCGGCATCCGCCCGATCAGCCGCACCGCCGCCGCCGTCACGCCCGGCACCGCCGGCCTGGCGGCCGACTGGCCGCGGCGGTGGCCGACGGTGGCCGGACCGTTGCCACTGGGACGCTATGGACCTGATGGCGTAAACGATTCAGGCGGGACGTGCCCCGGCCAGCCGGTGGGAGGGCTGGCCGAGGAAAGCCCGGCCGGATAACCTGCCGAGCAACGGGCTGCCGCGTGGACGGCGACGCCCGGCTGGCCGATCCGGGTCACCCGGCCGGCCCGGCGAGCTGGACTCCGATCGCGTACGACGGAGCGGGATGCGGGGAGGTCAGGTGGCGCAGGACGGGCGGCCGGGCGACGCCCGACCGGAGGACGAGGACCCGCTGGGCGCGCTCCGGCCCGAGGACGGCGCGACCGACGAGTCCGGGCGGCGCACCGTCGAGCAGGTGACCGAACCGACCGAGTTCGAGCCGAGCGGGCGGTTCGGCGTGCCGGGCAAGCCGCTGCGCCGCAGCGCCTTCCTGGTCGGTTTCACCGGGGCGCTCGGCGTGCTGCTGGCGTACGCGGTCTTCCTGGGCATCCGCAACGCCGCCGGCATCCTGGTGCTGGTGGTCATCGCGCTGTTCCTCGCGGTGGGTCTGCACCCGGCGGTGGTCCGGTTGCGCCACTGGGGGCTGCCGCACGGGCTGGCCGTCGCGGTGGTGACCCTGACCGTACTGCTGCTGATCATCGGTGGGCTGCTGGCGTTGGTGCCCCCGGTGGTGACCCAGTCCGGGCAGTTCATCACGCACCTGCCCGGCTACGTCGAGGAACTGCGCCGCAACCCCACCGTCAACGATCTCATCGAGCGGTACGACGTGATGGAACGGGTCCGCGCGGCGGCGAACGCGGACACCATCAGCCGGGCCCTCGGCGGCGTGCTGGGCGGCGCTCAGCTGATCTTCGGCACCATCCTCCGGGTGCTGACCGTGCTGGTGCTGACGATCTACTTCCTGGCGTACTTCGACCGCCTACGTGACCTCGGTTATGCGCTGGTGCCCCGCACCCGCCGGGAACGCGTCCGGCTGATCGGCGACGAGATCCTCACCCGGGTCGGCGCGTACATGGTGGGCGCGCTCGCCATCGCGGTGCTGGCCGGGGCGAGCACCTTCGTCTTCGCGCTGGCGGTCGGGCTGCCGTACCCGTTCGCGCTGGCCGTGGTGGTCGCGGTGACCGACCTGATCCCGCAGATCGGGGCGACCCTGGGCGCGGTGGTGGTGTCCCTGGTGGGTTTCGCCACCGACCTGCCCGTCGGCGTCGCCTGCCTGGTCTTCTTCCTGGTCTACCAGCAGGTGGAGAACTACCTGATCTATCCGAAGATCATGCGCCGGGCGGTCTCGGTCAACGAGGTGGCGGCGCTGCTCGGCGCGTTGCTCGGGGTGTCGCTGCTGGGCGTGGTCGGCGCGCTGATCGCCATCCCGATGGTGGCCGCCCTCCAGCTCATCCTCCGGGAGGTGGTCCTGCCCCGGCAGGACTCCCGCTGACCGACCCGGGTGCGCGGGGTCAGCCCGCCTGCCGCTGCTGCGGGCCGGGGACCGGGGTGTCGGCGAACGCGGCCACCGTCCGGTCGGCGTACGCGCTGACGTCGCCGGTCTCCATCGGCCCGTCCCAGGTGGTCGGCAGCGGCACCGGCACGGCCGGGTTGACCCGCCGGACGATCTCGTCCAGCACGGTCTCCGCGTCGCCGACCCACAGGTGCTTGGCGCCGGGCACCCCGACCACCTCGGCCTGCGGCACGGCCGCGAACCGCTGCCGGGCCTCCTCCGGGCGCAGGTAGTCGTCGAACTCGGGCACCAGGGCGGTGAGCGGGCGGCCCGACTCGGCCCAGACGGCGAGGTCCGCCGGCTCGGAGAAACGCAGCGGCGGGGAGAGCAGGATCGCCCCGGCCACCGCCGGGTCGCAGCCGTACTTGAGCGCCAGGTCGGTGCCGAAGGACCAGCCGACCAGCCAGATGTTCGGCAGCTCGTGGAACTCGGCGTACTCGATGGCGGCGGCGACGTCGAAGCGCTCGCCGACCGCGCCGTCGAAGGCTCCCTCGCTGGTCCCCCGGACGCTGCTGGTGCCTCGGGTGTTGAACCGCAGCACGGCCAGGTCGGCCAGCGCGGGCAGCCGCCACGCCGCCTTCCGGAAGACGTGGCTGTCCATCATCCCGCCGTGGGTGGGCAGCGGGTGCAGGCAGACCAGCGTGCCGGCCGGTGCCCGGTCCAGCGGCCGGGCCAGCTCACCGACCAGCGTCAGCCCGTCGGCGGTGTGCAGCTCGATGTCCTCCCGGTGACCGGGCAGGATCGACGACGCACGGATCGGGGTGCTCACCGTCCCAGTCTCGCGCGCCGCCGCCCTCGCCGCCTGCCCGGGCGGAAACAGGGTGACGCAGATCGCTCAGCCGTACCGGGGGGCGCCGCGTCCGCGCTGGAGGTTCGGCCCGCGCCGGTCCCGGGCGCGCCAGCAGCCGCTGTGCCAGTGCCGCCGGTCGGTGAGGTCGCCCCGGTCGTCGGCCGGCCAGGCCACCACGTGCGCCACCCCCGGACGGATCTCCTGGTCGCAGCCGGGACAGCGGTACGTCTTGACGGACGCCCCGCCGGTGATCCCGCGTACCTGCCAGTCGCCGTCGCGCCACTGCTGGACGGTGGGCACGCCCTGGCGGGCCCGCTCGGAGTCCAGGTGGGTGGTCTCGTCCCGGCGGGGACGGTTGCGACGGGGGCTCACGGTCAACAAGCGTACGTTCCGCCGGCCGGACCGGCCCGGATCGGGCGGCCCGGCCGGCGCCCCTCACTTCCAGGTCTCCGGGTCGGTCAGATCCTTCGCCACCTTCGCCCCGGCCAGTACGGTCGTCGCGTCGGCCTCGGTGAAGCCCTTCCACGGCGAGCCGAACTCGGCGATCAGGTGAGCCTTCGGGAGCCCGAGCAGCTCCAGTCCCATGCCATCCGGATAGAGGTAGGCGGGACGCCCGCCGATGGTGCGGTTGCTGTCGCTGCGCGCGCCGGTTATTCCGGCGTTGTACTGGAGGCGGACGGACATCATGTCGGACGTGCCGCGGTAGAGGGTCACCACCACGTCCATCGTGCCAGGGAAGGAAGACACGTCCACCCGGCATCCAGCGATCCGGGCCCCTGCGGGCAGCGCGGTGAGTCGCAGCGGTCCGCCGCACCGGCGCGCCTCGTCCCACTTCAGGGCCTTTACCGCCCGCGCCAGAGCAGCTCGGTCCCTCCCTGGCATGGCGGCTCGGGCGTACACGCCCGGTGCGGGCTGCCAGAGCATGACCAAGCCGCCCGGGTTGCTCCCCAGCTGCCACACCTTGCCGTCGAAGGCACCTCCCCTCGGCGCATCGATCGAAAGCCCATCGATCGCGAGACCATCGACCGCGGCGGCCGTGCTGGCCACGTCGATCGTGACCGGCCGCCCACCCGGGGGCCCGATCCGGAGGGTCTCCACGCCATCGCCCACGACCTGCCAGCCCAGGTAGCGTCCCTTCGCCGGGTCGACGCCCAGGTGCAGCACCTGCGGATCGGTACCCACCAGCTCGGGCTGCTGGGCGGCGCCGGGCACCCCGCCGGCCCGGGGTGGCACGGGGTTGACGATGGCCGGGGTGGCGGTCGTCCAGGGCAGCCTTCCCGGCAGGCCGGGTAGCCCCGGTGCGGTCATCGTGGCGAGGCCGAGTACCCCGACCAGGGCCAGTGCCATGCCTGTCGCGGCCCGGCGGCGCACCTGCCTCCGGCGTCCCCGGGCCCGGGACCGGCTCAGCAGCCGGTCAGTGTCGATATCCCCCTCGGCGCGCTCGCGCAGCACCGAGGCGATCCGGTCGTCGAGGTCGGTCACGGCCGGCTCCCGTCGGTCGTCGGGATGCCGCAGCGCTCCCGGAGGTGGGCGAGCGCCCGCATCGCGTGGGTACGGACGGTGACCGGGGAGCAGTCGAGGATCTGAGCGATCGTGGCGTCGTCCAGGTCCTCGTAGTAGCGCAGCACCAGCACGGCACGCTGGCGGTCGGGCAGCGCCCGAATCAGCCGCCACATCTCATCCCGGGCGGCCGCCTCGCCGCCGAGGTCGCCCCGGTGGGCCTGCTCGGCGAAGGTGTCGACAGCCAGTTCGTGGTTCGACCGCCGGCGCCACCAGGAGGCGTTGGCGTTGACCAGCATCCGCCGCACGTACACGTCCGGCCGGTCGGCCCGGGCGATCTTTCGCCAGTGCACGTACGCGCGGGCCAGGACGTCCTGGGTCAGGTCCTCGGCGCGGTGCACGTCGCCGGTCAGCAGCCGAGCCAGGCGTAACAGGGCCGGGCCGCGGCTGCCGACGTACTCCTCGAAGGTCACACCCTCAAGACGCCGTCACCGGCCTCCGGTGTTGACCCGGATCAGCGGTTGGTGTGGTCGCGGAAACCGCGCCCGCTCTTGCGACCGAGGTAGCCGGCGGTGACCAGGTGCTCCAGCAGCGGCGCGGGGGCGAAGCCCGGCTCGCGCAGCTCCAGGTAGAGCTCGCGCTGGATGGCCAGTGCGACGTCCAGGCCGACCACGTCGAGCAGCTCGAACGGGCCCATCGGATAGCCGCAGCCCAGCTTCATGGCGTGGTCGATGTCGTCGGCGGTCGAGTAGCTGGCCTCCAGCATCTTCACCGCGTCGTTCAGATACGGGAAGAGCAGCGCGTTGACGATGAAGCCGGACCGGTCACCGCAGACCACGCCGGTCTTGCCGAGCACCGCGCAGACCGCACGGGCGGTGGCGGCGGTCTCCGCCGAGGTGCGGATGGTCCGCACGATCTCCACCAGCGGCATGATCGGCGCCGGGTTGAAGAAGTGCAGGCCGATCACGTCCGCCGGGCGCTGGGTGGCCATCGCCACGTCGATCACCGGCAGGGAGGAGGTGGTGGTGGCGAGCACCACGCCCGGCTTGCAGATCTCGTCGAGGCTGGCGAAGAGGGCCTTCTTGACGCTCAACTCCTCGACCACCGCCTCGACCACGAGGTCGACGTCGGCGAGGTGGTCGAGGGTGGCCGACCAGGTGACCCGGCCCAGCGCGGCGTCCCGGTCGGTCTCGCTGAGCTTGCCCCGGACCACGCCCTTGTTGAGCGAGGTCTTGACCGCCTCGCAGACCTTCGCGGACTTCTCCGCGCCCCGGGTCACCGAGATGACCTCGTACCCGGCCTTGGCGAAGACCTCGATGATGCCGGTGGCCATGGTGCCGGAGCCGACGATGCCGACCTTGGCGATGGCCCGCGCGCCGTCGGCGAGCGAGGACTTCGTCGCCACCGGCGTCTGCTCGTCCGGTACGACCTTCGGCGAGCCCGGCCGCTCGTAGGTGTAGAAGCCGCGGCCGGACTTCCGCCCGAGCAGCCCGGCGGTGACCATCTGCTTGATCAGCGGCACCGGGGCGTGCCGGCGATCCCGGCCGCCGCGCCGGTACATGGTGTCCAGGATCTCGTACGCGGTGTCCAGGCCGATCAGGTCCATCAGCGCGAGCGGGCCCATCGGCAGGCCGCAGCCGAGCTTCATGGCGGCGTCGATGTCCTCGCGGCTCGCGTACCGCGCCTCGAACAGGCTCACCGCGTGGTTCAGGTAGCCGAAGAGCAGCGCGTTGGCGATGAAGCCGGCCCGGTCGTTGATGGTCACGTCGACCTTGCCGAGCCGCGTGCAGAGCGCCTCCACGTCGGCCACCACGTCGGCGGAGGTGACCACGGTGCGGACCACCTCGACCAGCTTCATGATCGGCGCCGGGTTGAAGAAGTGGATGCCGATGACCTGGTTGGGCCGGGTGGTGGCGACCGAGATCTCGGTGACGCTCAGCGAGGAGGTGTTGGTGGCCAGGATGGCCTCGGGCTTGCAGACCCGGTCCAGCTCGGCGAAGATCCGCTGCTTCAGGTCCAGGTGCTCGGGCACCGCCTCGATCACCAGGTCCACCGAGTGCAGCGCACCCAGCCCGACCTGGAAGTCGACCCGGCTCAGCAGGGCGTCCCGGTCGGCCTCGGCGAGCTTGCCCTTGGCCACGGCGCGGTCGGTCGACCCGGTGAGGGTGGCCCGGCCACGCTCCAGGGCGGCCGCCGAGATCTCCACGGCCACCACGTCGATGCCGTTGCGGGCGAACACCTCGACGATGCCGGCACCCATGGTGCCCAGACCCACCACACCCACCCTGGTGAACTCGCGCGCCACGACCGGCCTCCCCTTGGTTGACTCCGCCGTTGCCGACATGAACGGCCGCTAAGGTTATGCGCCGGAGTCTGCCACGTGACTCTACGTTGTCGAGACGCCGTGGGATATTTCACGACGTCCGTCACTCTCCGCCCCGGCGCACGGCCGGCCCCGGGGGTGGGCCGCCACCGCAGGCCGGGCACCGACGCCCGCCGGCGCCGCCGGGTCAGGCCTCCGCCGGCGTTGCCGGGTCAGGCCTCCGCGGGCGCCCCGACCAGTGCCAGCAGCTCCGCGACGAACTCGGCCGGCCGTTCCAGGTGCGGGCTGTGGCCGCAACCGGGCAGCACCACCTCCCGGTACGTCCCGCCGGCGGCGGCGTACCGGTCCAGCACCACCCGGGTCTGGCCCACCATCGGCTGGGGCGGGCAGTCCGCCGCTCCCGGCCAGCCCGGCACCGCCCCCAGCGATCCCAGGTACGCCAGGTCGAACAGCGAGGTGTCCGAGACGATCACGTCGGCGTCGCCGCGTACCCAGATCACCGGCGGCTTGGCCGAGACGGCGACCAGCTCGTCGGCGACCCGGAACCAGGCGGGTGCCAACGCGTTCAGCACCCCGCGCTCGCCGGCCGCCGTTCCCGGCCAGTGCGCGGAGGTGATCGCCGTGCCCGGGTAGTTGTCGTCCCCGGTCGCGGTGGTGAGCATGCTGTCCAGCAGCAGGTCCTCGTCCTCGCCCAGCGACGCCGGGTCAGCCACGTACGCCGCGCGCAGCACGTTCCGCGGGCTGGTCGGGCCCTCCTCGCCCCGGTCCTGCGCGGCGAGCCGGGCGACGAAGTCGGGGTTGGCGGTGCCGCCGCCGGTGCCCGCGAAGTCGGGCGTGGTCGGGGTACCGTCGAGGTCCCGGGTCCCGCCGAACCCGTACGGCGAGACCGGCGCCTCCAGCAGCAGCCCGGCCACCCGCTCGGGGTGGTCGACCAGCAGCCGCATCGCCACCCCGCCGCCCAGCGAGTGCCCGACCACCACCGGCCGCGCGCCAGGGGCGAACAGCCCGGGGGCATCGAGCAGGGCGGCCACGTCGTCGGCGAAGTCGGCGAGGCCCCGGGTCGCGTCGACCGGGGCGGTGGCGGTGTCGCCGTACCCGCGCAGGTCGGGCGCGATCACGCGGAGCGTCTCCGGCAGCCGGCGCAGCAGCGGCTCCCAGAACGCCGACGACGAGACGTTGCCGTGGACCAGCAGCACCGGTACGCCGTCCGGCGGACCGGCCACCCGCACCGACTGGGTGATGCCGTTGGCCTGGACGGTGTGCCGTGTGCTCCGCATCCGCGCATGCTGGCACACCGGCCCGACCCGGTCCATGTGCCCGCTCCCCATCCCGGGCCGCTCCCCGGTGTGGACGGGCCCGGTGGTCAGGAGTGCGCGTCGACCGGCAGCGACCGGGCCTCGCGCGGCACGGGCACCCGTGGGGCCGACGGCCGGGGCAGCGGCACGGTCGGCCGGTGGCTCGGGACCGGGAGGCCGAAGCTCATCCCGACCGGGTCGGTCCGGGCCACGCCCGGGTCGAAGTAGCGCAGGTCGGTACGGCCGAGCCGGACCACGTCACCGTCGGAGAGCGGCACGCTACCGCTGATCCGCTGGTCGTTGAGCCAGGTGCCGTTGGTCGAGCCGAGGTCGGTCAGCCAGGCCCCCTCGGGGGTCAGCTGCACCGTGGCGTGCCGCCGGCTCAGATGCGCGTCGGCGAGCACGATGTGGGCGCTCGGCGCCCGGCCGATCACCAGCGGGTCCCGACCGACGCGGAAGCTGAGTCCGCGCATCGCCCCACCCGACACCGTCAAAAGCGGCATCAGCTCCGGATGTTCCTCCATTGACAGTCGCCCCTCCGGTCGCCCTGCGGCGTCAGCCTGCCAGCTCACCGTAATCGCCGTCACCACCGGGTGGTCACCCCCGCGACCCCGGCCGGTCAACTTCCGTTCGCCGTTTCGGCTTCATTCACCAGTCACGTCCGTCGATCCCCCGGACTTCCGGCGTCGCAGCCAGGGGCAGGTCACGCGGGACGCCGGACCTACCGGCGAGTAACGTTCGGGTCTAGACTTCGGCCATGACGGCTGTGCATGTCCCGGGGACCCCGATCATCGAGGACGGTCGGCTGGTGTCCACCAGCCCGGCCACCGGCGCTGAGGCCGGACGGCTCCCGGTGGCGACCGCGGCGGACGTACGGGACGCGGTCGAACAGGCGCGCGCCGCCAGTCAGTGGTGGGCCGGGCTGGGCTTCACCGGCCGCCGGCAGCGGCTGCTGCGCTGGCGCGGCGTCCTCGCCGGACGGATCGAGGAACTGGCCGAACTGGTGCACGCCGAGGGCGGCAAGCCGGTCGGCGACGCGGTCGTCGAGATCCTCACCGCGCTGGAGCACATCGACTGGGCCGCCCGCAACGCCCGCCGGGTGCTCGGGCCACGCCGGGTGCGCACCCGGCTGATCCTCGCCGAGTTCGCCGGACACCTCGAATACCAGCCGTACGGGGTGGTCGGGGTGATCGGCCCGTGGAACTACCCCGTCTTCACCCCGATCGGCTCCGCCGCGTACGCCCTCGCCGCCGGCAACGCGGTGGTGTTCAAGCCGAGCGAGTACACCCCGACCGTCGGGCAGTGGCTGGTGGACCGCTTCGCCGAGGTGGTGCCGGAGCAGCCCGTCCTCACCGCCGTGCACGGGCTCGGCGACGTGGGTGCCGCGCTGTGCCGCTCCGGGGTCGGCAAGCTCGCCTTCACCGGCTCCACCGCCACCGCCAAGAAGGTGATGGCGGCCTGTGCCGAAACCCTCACCCCGGTGCTGCTCGAGGCGGGCGGCAAGGACGCGATGATCGTGGACGCCGACGCCGACCTAAACGCCGCCGCCGAGGCATGCGTCTGGGGCGCGCTGACCAACGCCGGCCAGACCTGCATCGGCATCGAGCGGGTCTACGCCGTCGACCCGGTCTACGACGCCTTCCTCGACAAGGTGGTGGCGAAGGCCGGCCGGCTCACCGTCGGCCCGGAGGGTGCCGACATCGGCCCGATCACCATGCCCGCCCAGCTCGACATCATCCGCCGGCACATCGACGACGCGGTCGCCCGCGGCGGCCGGGCGGTGCTCGGCGGCCCCGAGGCGGTGCGACCGCCGTACGTGCACCCGACCGTGCTGGTGGACGTACCGGAGGACTCGGCCGCCGTCCGCGAGGAGACCTTCGGCCCGACCCTGACGGTCAACCGGGTCCGCGACGTCGACGAGGCCGTCGAGCGGGCCAACGCCCTCCCGTACGGTCTCGGGGGTTCGGTCTTCGGCCGGAAGCGGGCGGTGGCGGTCGCGCGGCGGCTGCGCTCCGGGATGGCCGCGATCAACTCGACGCTCACCTTCGCCGGCATGTCCACCCTGCCGTTCGGCGGGGTCGGCGACTCCGGCTTCGGCCGGATCCACGGTGAGGACGGGCTGCGCGAGTTCGGCCGGGCCAAGGCGATCACCCGCCGCCGGGGGCCCTCCCTGCTGCCGTCGATGACCTTCGAACGCACCCCGGCCGACGTCGCCCGCCTGGTCAAGGCCGCCAAGCTGAGGTACGGCCGGGGCCGCTGACGGTCGGCGGACCCGGAATCAGAACAGGGTCAGCTCGTCGCGCTCGATGCCGCGCAGCTTGTCGTAGTCGACCACGACGCAGCGGATCCCGCGGTCGGTGGCGAGCACCCGGGCCTGCGGCTTGATCTCCTGGGCGGCGAACACACCGGCGACCGGGGCCAGCAGCGGATCGCGGTTCATCAGCTCCAGGTAGCGGGTGAGTTGCTCCACGCCGTCGATCTCGCCGCGCCGCTTCACCTCGACCGCGACCGCACCCTGGTTGGCGTCCCGGCAGAGCAGGTCGACCGGGCCGATCGCGGTCATGTACTCCCGCCGGACCAGCGTGAAGCCCTCGCCCAGGGTCTCCGGGTTGGCGGCCAGCAGCTCCTGCAGGTGGGCCTCCACACCGTCCTTACGCAGGCCCGGGTCGACACCCAGCTCGTACGAGGTGTCCTGGAAGATCTCCTCCAGGGTGATGCGCAGCTCCTCGCCGGCCTTGTTGACCACCCGCCAGACGCCGGGGGCCTCCTCCAACCGGCACGGCGGGCTCATCCAGTTCAACGGCTTGTACGCCCGGTCGTCCGCGTGGATCGACACCGAGCCGTCCGCCTTCACCATGAGCAGCCGGGTGGCCGGCGGCAGGTGTGCCGAGAGCCGTCCGACGTAGTCCACCGAGCACTTCGCAATCACCAACCGCACCCGACGAGGGTAGCCGAGCACCCGACGCCCGCCGGCGAGCGCCACTGGCGTACCGGTGCGATATTGAGATCGTGCTCGAAGTCCTCACCGGTTCCGGCCTCGCCGCCTCGGCCGGCCTGAACGCCTACATCCCGCTCCTCCTCATGGGTCTGCTGGCGCGCTACACCGACCTGGTCGACCTGCCCGGCGGGTGGCAGTGGCTGGGCAACGGCTGGGTCATCCTGATCCTCGCCGTGCTGCTCACCATCGAGGTGGTCGCCGACAAGGTGCCGGTGGTCGACCACGTCAACGACGTGGTGCAGACGGTGGTCCGGCCGACCGCCGGCGGCCTGGCCTTCGGCGCCGGCTCCAGCTCGGAGACCGTCACGGTCAGCGACCCGGACACCTTCTTCTCCTCGCACCAGTGGGTGCCGGTGGTGGTCGGCGTCCTCATCGCGCTCGGCGTGCACCTGCTCAAGTCGGCGGCCCGCCCGGTCATCAACGCGACCACCGCTGGCTTCGGCGCCCCGGTTGCCAGCACCGCCGAGGACGCCACGAGCGCGGTGATGTCGGTGGTGGCGATCCTGCTGCCGGTGCTGGTGCTGGCGTTCCTGCTCGGGTTCGTGCTGTTCTTCGGCTGGTTCCTGCGGCGGCGCAAGGATCGGCGTCGGGAACGCGCGGCAGCCCGCGCGGCTGGGTTCCGGGTCTGATCCTTCCTGCGGCGGGCGCCAGCCAGGACTCGGGTATTCACACCAGATCGCGCAACCGGCGGTATCCGGCACGCTGCGATACCGCTATATCGCCGACACGGCGTCGATCACGGCCCGGCTGAGGAGGTGCCCGAGGCGTTGACCAGGGGCTCTCTCAGCTCAGGCCGTTGGCCTCGCGGATCACGGTGACGAGGTCGTCGATGATGCCGGTCAGCGCGAAATCCTTCGGGGTGAAGACTCGGGCCACACCGGCCGACCGCAGCGCCGCCGCGTCACCGCCGGGGATGATGCCGCCGACCACCACGGGCAGGTCGCCCCGCCCGGCGACGCGTAGCCCGTCCAGCACCGCCGGCACGGCGGCGAGGTGCGAGCCGGAGAGCACCGACAGGCCGACCAGGTCCACGTCCTCCTCGACCGCGGCGGCGACGATCTGCCCGGCGGTCAGCCGGATGCCCTGATAGATCACCTCGAAGCCGGCGTCGCGGGCGCGTACCGCGATCTGCTCGGCGCCGTTGGAGTGCCCGTCCAGGCCGGGCTTGCCGACCAGCAGCCGCAGCCGGCCGCTGCCCAGTTCGCGTGCCGTCGCGGCGACCCGCTCGCGGACCCCCGCCAGCCCCGCGTCCCCGCCCGACCCGGCGGCGCCGGAGAGGCCGGTCGGGGCCCGGTACTCGCCGAAAACCTCGCGCAGCGCGCCGGCCCACTCGCCGGTGGTCACCCCGGCCCGCACGCACGCCAGCGTCGCCGGCATCAGGTTCGTCGTGGTCGCGGCGTCCGCGCGCAGCCGAGCCAGTGCCGCGGCCGCCGCGGCCGCGTCCCGGCCGGCCCGCCATGCGCGTACGGCGGTCGCGGCGGCATCCTCGACGGCGGGATCGACCTGTTCGATCGCCTCGGCGCCGGCCGCGGTCAGCGGCGACGGCTCGGTCTCGGTGAACGTGTTGACGCCGACCACCACGTCGGTGCCGGCCTCCATCCGCCGCCACCGGTCGGCGAGCGAGGCCACCAGCGCGCTCTTCAGGTAGCCGGTCTCCACGGCGGCCACCACGCCGCCCATCTCCAGCACCTTCGCCAGCTCGACCCGGGCGCCGGCGACGATGTCGTCGACCAGCGCGGTCATCACGTGCGAGCCGGCGAAGAGGTCCGGGTATTCCAGCAGGTCCGACTCGTACGCCAGCACCTGCTGCATCCGCAGCGACCACTGCTGGTCCCAGGGGCGGGGCAGGCCGAGCGCCTCGTTCCAGGCGGGCAGCTGTACCGCGCGGGCCCGGGCGTCCCGGGAGAGCGTGACGCCGAGCATCTCCAGCACGATGCGCTGGACGTTGTTCTCCGGCTGGGCCTCGGTGAGGCCGAGGGAGTTGACCTGGACGCCGTACCGGAAGCGGCGCTGCGTCGGGTTCGCCACGCCGTACCGGTCGCGGGTGATCTCGTCCCAGAGCGCGCCGAACGCGCGCATCTTGGCGATCTCCTCGACGAAGCGCACCCCGGCGTTGACGAAGAAGGAGATCCGCTGCACCACCTCGCCCATCCGGTCGGCGGGCACCTGGCCGGCGTCGCGCACCGCATCGAGCACGGCGACCGCGGTGGCCAAAGCGAAGCCGACCTCCTGGACCGGCGTCGCCCCGGCCTCCTGCAGGTGGTACGAGCAGATGTTGACCGGGTTCCACCTCGGCATCTCGCGCAGCGTGTAGGCGATGACGTCCGCGGTCAGCCGCAGCGACGCCGCCGGCGGGAAGATGTACGTCCCGCGGGACAGGTACTCCTTGATGATGTCGTTCTGGGTGGTGCCGGCGCAGCGGGCCAACTCCGCGCCCTGCTCGGCGGCGACCGTACCGTAGAGGCCGAGCAGCCACATGGCCGGCGCGTTGATGGTCATCGAGGTGTTCAGCTCGGCCAGCGGGAGGCCCTCGAAGAGCGCCCGCATGTCGCCGAGGTGCGCCACGGGCACCCCCACCCGGCCCACCTCACCGGCGGCGAGCTCGTGGTCGGGGTCGTACCCGGTCTGGGTGGGCAGGTCGAAGGCGACGGAGAGACCGGTCTGCCCCTTCGCCAGGTTGCGGCGGAAGAGCGCGTTGGTGGCCGCGGCGGAGGAGTGCCCGGCGTAGGTGCGCATCACCCAGGGCCGGTCGCGCTCCGGCAACCGCCCCGAGGGAGCCTTCTCGTCCATGGCCGGAGTCTAAGTTACCGTTCAGTAAAACGGGCTGTGGAAAACCACACAGGTCCATGGAGCGGACCACCGGGCACGAGCGGCGCGACATGTCCGAGACCACCACCCCCCGCGCCGCCGGTGGGTGTGCCGGAGTCGCACACTGGACGTCATGGAAGACGAGCTGGCGATCTCGGTCCGGGGGCTGCGCAAGGCGTACGGCGACAACGTCGCGGTGGCCGGCGTGGACCTGGACGTCCACCGGGGCGAGGTGTTCGCCCTGCTCGGCCCGAACGGCGCCGGCAAGACCACCACCGTGGAGATCCTGGAGGGCTACCGGCAGCGCGACGCCGGCGAGGTGCGGGTGCTCGGCGTCGACCCTGAGCTCGTCTCCGGGTCGCGACTGCGGGGCTCGCAAGCTCGCTCCTCGCGCGCCCCGCGACACCCGGCCCGCGACTGGCGCTCGCGGGTCGGCATCGTGCTCCAGGGCACCGGCGAGTTCGACGAGTTGACCGTCGCCGAGGTGGTCCGGCACTTCGCCGGCTTCTACCCCGGCGCGGACGACCCGGACAAGGTCATCGAGCGGGTCGGGCTGGGCGCCAAGGCCAAGGCCCGTACGCACACCCTCTCCGGCGGGCAGAAGCGCCGACTGGACGTGGCGCTGGGCATCATCGGCCGCCCCGAACTGCTGTTCCTGGACGAGCCCACCACCGGCTTCGACCCGGAGGCCCGGCGCGAGTTCTGGGAGCTGATCCGGGACCTCGCCGCCGCCGGCACCACCATCGTGCTGACCACGCACTACCTGGACGAGGCCGAGGCCCTCGCGGACCGGGTCGGCGTGATCGCCGCCGGTCGGGTGGTCGAGGTGGCCCCGCCGAACCGGCTCGGCAACCGGCAGGAGGCCCTGACCACCGTCTCCTGGCGTACCCCGGAGGGAACGCTGGAGACCGCGGCGACCGCGACGCCGACGGCGCTGGTCGCGGAGCTGGCCGCGCGCTTCGGCGGCGAGGTCCCCGGGCTCACGGTGACCCGGCCGACCCTGGAAGACGTCTACCTGCGGATGATCGGACACTGATGACGACCACCACGAAGCCGGCGACCCCGGTCGCCGCCGCCCCCGGAGCGCGTCGGCCGGGTGCGGGCACCCTGGCGCTGCGGCAGGGCCGGCTGGAGATCACCCAGTTCCTGCGCAGCCGGGAGTCCGTGGTCTTCACCATGCTCTTCCCGGTCGTGATGATTGCCATCTTCGCCTCGATCTTCACCTGGGAGATCACACCCGGAGTGCGGTTCACCCAGTACTTCGTCACCGGCATGATCGCGACCGGGCTGATGACGGTGAGCTTCCAGAACCTCGGCATCTGGATCCCGATCGAGCGGGACCGGGGCGTGCTCAAGCGCTACCGGGGCACCCCGATGCCGAAATGGGTCTACTTCGCCGGCAAGGTGCTCATGGTGGTGGCGATCGGCGTCGCCGAGACCGTGCTGCTGCTCGCCGTCTCGGCCGTCTTCTTCGATCTGCACCTGCCCAGCACGGCGGGCAGGTGGCTGACCTTCGGCTGGGTCGCCGCCCTCGGGGTCACCGCCTGCACCCTGTGCGGCATCGCCATCTCGTCGCTGGCGCGGACCGCCCGCAGCGGCTCGGCGGTGGTCACCCCCGTGGCGCTGATCCTGCAGTTCATCTCCGGCGTGTTCTTCGTCTTCACCGGCCTGCCGGGCTGGATGCAGCAGGTCGCGGCGCTCTTCCCGCTCAAGTGGATGTGCCAGGGGCTGCGCGCCGTCTTCCTGCCGGACAGCTTCGGCGCCCAGGAGCCGGCCGGCTCGTTCGAGCTGGGCCGGGTCGCCCTGGTGCTGGCGCTGTGGTGCGTGATCGGCCTGGTCCTCTGCCTGACCACCTTCCGGTGGACCACCAAGCGCGACGGCTGAGCGGGACGCCCCCGGCCGCCTCGGCCGGGGGCGCCCTCCGCCCGACTCAGTACGGGTAGAAGCCCTGGCCGGTCTTGCGGCCCAGGTCGCCGGCGGTCGCCATGCGCTGGAGCAGCTCCGGCGGGAAGAACTTCTCGTCCGCGGTGTCGGTGTAGATGTTCTTCGTGGCGTTGAGCAGCACGTCCACCCCGGTCAGGTCGACCGTGGCCAGCGGGCCCATGGCATGACCGAAGCCCAGCTTGCAGGCGGTGTCCAGGTCCTCGGCGGAAATCACGCCGGACTCGACCAGCTTGACCGCCTCCATGGCCAGCGCGCAGATCAGCCGGGTGGTGACGAAGCCGGCGATGTCCCGGTTGACCACCACCACCGTCTTGCCCACCCCCTCGGCGAACGCCTTCGCGGTCGCCAGGGTCTCGTCGCTGGTCTTGTAGCCGCGGACCAGCTCGCAGAGCTTCATCATCGGCACCGGCGAGAAGAAGTGGGTGCCCACGACCGACTCCGGGCGCTCGGTGGCGGTGGCGATCTGGGTGACCGGGATGGCCGAGGTGTTGGTGGCCAGCACCGCGTCCGCCTTGCAGATCTTGTCCAGCGCGCGGAACACCTCGTGCTTGATCTCGATCTTCTCGAAGACCGCCTCGACCACGATGTCCGCGTCGGCCGCCGCCTCCAGATCGGTGGTCGGGGTGATCCGGGCCAGGGTGGCCTCGACCTCGGACGCCTCGATCTTCCCCTTCTCGGCGAACTTCTCCAGCGACTTCCGGATGCCGTCGACACCCCGCTTGGTGGCCGCGTCGTCCAGGTCCCGCAGCGTCACCTGCCAGCCCGCCTGCGCCGCGACCTGGGCGATGCCCGAACCCATCAGCCCAGCACCGACGACCGCGAGTCGACCCGCCATCTGCTTCTCCCTCGCCTGATTGAGTGTCTGCCAGCACCCTAGTCGGCGAGCCTGAACGAGTGCTAAGGCACGTCTTCGGGGCCGGGGCGAGGCGGTCGGTCTCGCGGGCGCCGCCGAGCGAGCGCCGTGCGAGCCGTCAGATGGCGAGATCCGGCTCCTCGGGCGCGGTGCCGCGGTCCACCTCCACGCCGAGCGCCCGCAGGTCGGCGACGAAGTCCGGATAGCCGCGGTCGACGTGGTGCACGTGGGAGACCTCGGTGACCCCCTCGGCGCAGAGCCCGGCGATGATCAGGCCGGCGCCGGCCCGGATGTCCGTGGCGCGGACCGGGGCGCCGGAGAGCCGCTCGCGGCCGCACACCAGGGCGTGGTGGCCGTCGGTCTTGATGTCCGCGCCCAGCCGCATCATCTCGTTGGCGAACATGAACCGGCCGTCGAAGATGTTCTCGGTGATCAGGGACGCCCCGTCGCTCACCGCGGCCAGCCCGATCGCCATCGGCAGCAGGTCGGTGGCGAAACCCGGGAACGGCAGGGTCACCACGTCGACGGCCGCGGGGCGGTCGTCGACGCGCACCCGGAAGGCGTCGGCCCGGGTCTCCACCAGGCCGCCGGCCGAGACCAACTTGTCCAGCGCGACCTCCAGGAAAGCCGGGTCGATGCCGGTCACCGTCACGTCCCCGCGGGTCATCGCGGCGGCGAACGCCCAGGTGCCGGCGACGATCCGGTCGCCCACCGTGGCGTGCCGCACCGGCTGCAGCTCGGGCACCCCGACGATGTGCAGGGTCGAACTGCCGGCCCCCTCGATCCGGGCGCCCATGCAGTTCAGCATGGTGCAGATGTCGACGATCTCCGGCTCCCGGGCGGCGTTGTCGATCGTCGTCGTGCCGCCGGCCAGCACCGCCGCCATCACCAAATTCTCGGTGGCGCCGACGCTCGGGAAGTCCAGCACGATGTCCGCGCCGTGCAGGCCGTCCGGGGCCTCGGCGATGACGAAGCCGTGCTCGCCGGAGATGTCGGCACCCATCCGGGTCAGGCCGGAGATGTGCATGTCCAGGCCGCGCGAGCCGATGGCGTCCCCGCCGGGATGGGCCACCCGCACGTACCCCCGCCGGGCCAGCAGCGGGCCGAGCACGCAGATCGACGCACGCAGCCGGCGGACCAGGTCGTAGTCGGCCTCCGCGCCGGGCTGCTCCGGCACGTCGATGACCACCGACCGGGAGCGCTCCACCCCGCCCCGCGCCACCATCGGGTCGACCGGGTCGTCCTCGGCGAACCGGACACCGCAGCCCAGCCGGCGCAACACCTCCCCCATGATGGCGATGTCGGTGATCCGGGGCACGTTCGTGATCACGCTGCGTCCGGGGGCGAGCAGCGCGGCGGCCATCAGCTTCAGCGCCGAGTTCTTCGCACCGACCACGTGCACCGTGCCCGCCAGCCGGGCCTCACCGAGCACCCGGATGACGTCGACGTCGTTGACCGCCGGGTCACCGGCGTCGCCCGGCCCGACCCCGGCCGGCCAGCCGGCCTGGCCTGGCCGCGCCGGGATGGTCAGGTCCGGTATCCGTAGGCTGTGCGTCATGGCCGTCCACCTCACGCGCATCTACACAAAGGCCGGCGACGCCGGCATGACCAGGCTGAGCAACAACGAGCAGGTGCCGAAGACCGATCCGCGGATCGCCGCGTACGCGGACGTGGACGAGTGCAACGCCGCGATCGGCGTCGCGCTCGCCCTCGGGCAGCTCGACGACGAGCTGCGGGCGGTGCTCGGGTCGATCCAGAACGACATGTTCGACGTCGGGGCGGACCTGGCGACCCCCGTGGAGCCGGAGCCGGCGTACCCGCCGCTGCGGGTGACCGAGGCGTACGTCGAGCGCCTCGAGGGCTGGTGCGACGAGTACAACGCGCGCCTGAGCAAGCTCGACTCCTTCATCCTCCCCGGTGGCACCGCTGGCGCGGCGCTGCTGCACGTGGCACGGACCATCGCCCGGCGCGCCGAGCGGGCGGCCTGGGCCCTGATCGCGCATGATCCGGACCGGACCAGCACGCTCCCGGCAAAGTATCTCAACCGGCTCTCCGATCTGCTCTTTATCCTGTCAAGAACGGCAAATCCGAACGGAGATGTGCTATGGGTGCCGGGCGGGAAGCGCTGACCGCCGGGACCCTGCACCACGTGGAGGTCTGGGTACCCGACCTCGCCGCCGCCAGACACAGCTGGGGCTGGCTCCTTGGCGAGTTGGGCTGGACGTCGTACCAGGACTGGCCGGCCGGCTGCTCCTGGCGGCTCGGCCCGACGTACCTGGTGATCGAGGAGTCTCCCGCGCTCTCCGGACGGGTGCACGACCGGCTCGCGCCGGGCCTCAACCACCTGGCCTTCCACGCCGGCCCGCCGGCCGCGGTGGAGCGGCTGGTCGCGGCCGCACCCGGGCACGGGTGGGAGCTGCTCTTCCCGGATCGCCACCCGCACGCCGGCGGCCCCGGAACGTACGCCGCCTACCTGGCCGACGGGCAGGGGTACGAGGTGGAGCTGGTCGCCGCACCCGACTGACCGGTCACCCCGGCCCGGCGTTCAGAACAGGGCACCCCGGCGGGCCGGCGCGCTGTGGCCGGCGCCGGGCCGGCGGGAACCACCCCGCCGGCCGCCGCGTTGGCGACTTCCCCGGACCGGACCGGAACAGGCCCGCCCGGCCGGGCGGCGCGCCCGGCGTACCCGGTGGCCGACCGCGGCGGCGACCGTCGCCGCGACCAGCACCCCCGCGGCGGCCGGCAGCGCCGTCGGCGCCGCGCCGACCGCCCAGCCGAGCAGCACCGTCCCCGGCACCCAGACCGCCACCGCCAGGCCGTCGAAGAGCACGAACCGGCGGTACGGCAGCCCGGCCGCCCCGGCGACCCGGGGCACCAGGGTACGGACGAACGCGGTCCATCGTCCGAGCAGCACCGCCGGGCCGCCCCGCGCGGCGACCAGGGTCTCGGCGCGCTGCCAGCGGCGCTCCCCCACCCAGCGGCCCAGCCGGCCGCGCCGCAGCCGGGGCCCGAGCAGCCGCCCCTCCAGGTAGCCGAGCTGGTCCCCGGCGAACGCGGCGAGCGTGGTGACGGCGAGCGCGAGGCCCAGGTCGAGACGACCGGCCCGGGCCAGCAGGCCGACCGTCAGCATGGTGGTGGCGGCCGGCAGCACCAGGCCGACCAGCAGGCCCACCTCGGCGGCGAGCACCGCCGCGGCGGCCAGCAACACGTAACCCGGCGGCAGGGTGTCGAGCCGGTCCAGCAGGGAATCCAGGAGGGTCACGTCAACCAGCGTGCCGCGCCGGGGCGGCCCCGCCGTCCTCCCACCGGCCGGCCCGGATCCTCCAGGTGGCCGGCGACCCCCTTACGGGCTGTTTCCCGAGGCACCCGGGAGGGGGTTGAAGTCGTCGTCGACCAGGCCGAGCCGGTGCGCCAGCACCGCCGCCTGCACCCGGTTACGCAGCTCCAGCTTCTCCATGGCGGCCGACACGTGCGTCTTCACCGTGGTCACCCCCAGGTGCAGCCGCACGCCGATCTCCGCGTTCGACAGCCCGGCACCGACCAGCGCCAGCACCTCCCGCTCCCGGGGGCTGAGCAGCCGCAGGCCCGCCGCGCGCGGGTCCGGGTGCGGCCGCCGGTCCCGGTCGTGGGCGGCGAGCGCCCGACGCAGTACGCGGGCCAGCACCGGCGGCGCCAGCAGGGTCTCCCCCCGCGCCGCCCGGCGTACCGAGTCGATCAGCTCCTCCGGGGCGCCGTCCTTCACCAGATAGCCGATCGCCCCAGCGCCGAGCGCCCCGTACACGTTGACGTCGTCGGCGAAGGTGGTCAGCACCAGTACCCGGGCGGACGGCTGCCGGTCCAGGATCCGCCGGGTCGCCTCGATGCCGTCCATCCGGGGCATCCGCAGGTCCATGAGGATCACGTCCGGCCGCAGCCGCTCGGCGAGGCGTACCGCGTCGTGGCCGTTCCCCGCCTCGCCCACCACCTCGAAACCACCGGCCGTCCGCAGCAGCAGGCCGACCCCGGCCCGGACGAGCGTCTGGTCGTCGACCACGAGCACCCTGATCATGCGTTCGCCCTGATCGGCAGCCGGGCCTGCACCCGCCAGCCACCACCCTCCGTGCCCGTCGCGGTGAGCGTGCCACCGAGCAGGCCGACCCGCTCCCGCATCCCGCTCAACCCGTACCCGGACACCGGCAGCGCCGGCCCCGGCCGGCCGCGGTCCGGCTCGACGAGCTGGTGCCGCACCGGCCCGCTGTCCAGCACCTCGAGCAGCAGCGCACCGTCGACGCCCCGGACGTCCACCGAGGCGATCGCCCCGGGCCCGGCGTGCTTGAGGGTGTTGGTCAGTGCCTCCTGCACCACCCGCGCGGCCGTCGTCCCCACCACCAGCGGCACCCCGGCCAGCGCGGACGACACGGTCACCTGGACCGCCACGCCCGCCTCGCGGACCCGCCGGGCGGCGTCCCGGATCAGCTGCTCCGGCTCCACCTGCGGGTCGGTCGGCTCGACCGCCTCCGGGTCCCGGAGCACCTCCAGCAGCTCCCGCAGCTCGTCCAGCACCTGCCCGGCCGTGTCGCGCAGCTCGCCGAAGGCGGACACCGCCTCGTCGGTGCGGCCGGTGTGCTGCACGGCGTACCGGGCCGCGCCGGCGCGCAGGGCGATCGCCGCGATGTGGTGGGCCACGATGTCGTGCAGGTCCCGGGCGATACCCGCCCGCTCGGCGAGGCGGGCCGCCCGGGTCTCCGCCGCGCGGCGCTCCTCCACCTCCCGGGCCCGCTCCTCGGCCGCCGCTGCGGCCTGCCGCACCCCGCGCAGGTACCGGCCGAACGCCACCGGCGCGGCGACGACCGCGGCCAGGATGACCAGGCGGATCACCCCCGTGCCGCCGGAGAGGACGCCCGCGTTTCCCCGGTACAGGACGTCGACCAGCGTCGCCCCGAGGTAGAGGGCGTACGCCGCCACCGTCGCCGACCGGCCGCACCAGTACGCGACGTAGCCCAGCGCGACCGCCCCGGCGAGCTGCGGGACGCCGCCACCGGCCAGCGTCACCGCGCCGCCGACGACCATCAGCGCCGACTCCGCGAGCAGCACCGGCCAGGGCCACCGCCGTACGGCCACCAGGGCGAGCCCGGCGAGGACCGCGAAGACCGCCGCCCACTCCTCGCGGGCCACCCCGGCCCGGGCCATCCAGCTGCCGGCCAGGCCCAGTCCGGCTGCGACCAACCCGAGCAGCAGCTCCCGCCACCAGCCGCGCCACCCACCCGTCACCTGGCCAACCATACGGAGGAGCAGTCCCGCCGGCGGCCCTCCCATCGGCCGCCGCACCTCCTCCAGGTGGCCGGTAAGCCGGCCGCCGGCACGAGGGTTGCCCCGCCGTCCCACGCCTAGCGTCGACCAGCGTGATCAGCGACGCGCCGACCTTCCTCACCCAGTTCGCCCGGCACCCACTCGCCACCGGCGCGGTGCTGCCCAGCGGGCCGACGCTGGCCCGGGACATCACGGCCGCGGTGCCGCGGGCGGGACATCCGCTGGTGGTCGAGCTCGGCCCCGGGACCGGAGTGTTCACCCGGGCGATCCAGCGACGGCTGGCCGGCCGCGGCCACCACCTGGCGGTCGAACTCAACCCGACGTTCGCCACCGGCCTGGCCCGCCGGCACCCCGCCGTCGAAGTGGTCCGCGCCGACGCCGCCGCGCTCGGAAAACTGCTGGCGGAACGCCGGCTGGTGTCGGCCGACGTGGTGGTCAGCGGGCTGCCCTGGGCCGCCTTTCCGGCCGGACGGCAACGGGCGATCCTCGACGCGGTGGTCGGGGCGCTCAACGTTGGCGGGGTGTTCACCACCTTCGCGTACCGCCACGCCCTGCCGACCCGCCCGGCCCGGCGCTTCCACCGGCTGCTGACCGGTGTCTTCGACGAGGTGACCGTGGGCCGGACCGTCTGGGCCAACCTGCCGCCGGCCCTGGTCTACCACTGCCGCCGCCCGCTCCGCCGTGAACTCTGACCGGCCGGGTGCTGCGCGTCTCGCGGTTGCTTCTTGGTTGCTGTTGGGGGCTGGGGGCGAGGGTGAGGGGCTTCGGGTTTGACCCCTGCTCTCCGCTGAGGCTGGGGGCGACCGTGCCCGGCTGGCTTGATCCCTGCTCTCCGCTTGGGGGCTGGGGGCGACCGTGCCCGGCTCCGGGCGGTCAGGCTTGATCCCTCCGCCGGTCACGGTCGCCCCCAGCCCCGTCGTGGGCCCTGCCCGCCCGTGCGTCGCGGTCTTCCAGGCGCCAGCATCCAGAGACACTGCTGGCCGGCACCCGTCTTGGGGTGCCGGCCAGCGGCGTGTTCACGTTCTTTCGGTTGTCAGCTGTGGTGCTCGGCTGTGTTGTCAGCTGTTCCAGTGCTGGGCGACGAGGTCGGCGGCCTGCTGTTCCCACTGGGCGTAGGCGTCCGGGTAGGCCGACACCTGCACCGTCTGGGCGGCCTTGGTCAGCGGCATGTCCTGCCAGCCGTCGACCTGCTTCAGACCCTTCTCGAACGCCAGGGTCGCGTACTCGGGGTTCGTGATCTGCTCCGGCGTACCCCAACCCGAGCTCGGGCGCTGCTGGAACAGGCCCAGCGAGTCATGGTCATTGGCGTCACCCAGGTGGCCCAGGTTCTCCAGCTTCGACTCCTGCAGACTCGTGGCGATCGAGATCACCGCGGCCCGCTCCGGCAGGCCCGCCTTCTTGGTGGCGGCGATGATCGCCTTCGCGTTCGCGGTCTGCTCGTCGTTCAGGGTGATCTTCGACTGGGCGCCCTGCACACCATGCGGCACCAGCTTGCCCATGTCCGGCTTGTCGGCCTGCACCGCCGCCACCGGCTTCCCAACAGCGGTGGCCGGGGCATCGGCGTGAGCGGCGATCGGACCGGCGAACACACCACCGGTGAAAGCCAGACCAGCAACACCAAGAACACTCTTACGCAGCATCGAGTTCATGACCAAAGCTCCATTCGGGGGATTGGCGCACACACCGATGGGGGTCGGCTACATGTGCGCAAGCACCGTCAGGCGCTCAAACAAGAGGGGGAAAAGTCTGTCGACCAGCGGCTCGCGGGGCGAGGGGGGTTCGCCTCTTCGCGGCGCCGGGACCATGTACAACGACCGGCGGCCCGCCAACATTCCGGGCCCGACCACCCCGCCACACGCGGGGGCGGCTTCCTCGGTCGCGAGTCATCTGCAACGACCGGCGGGCCACCAACATTCCGATCCGGGCCCACCCGGGCGACCCCGGCTCGCGGGGCACCTTCCTCGGCCGTGCACCCGTGTTCAACGCCCCCGAGCCGGCCGGCATTCCGGGCCGGGGATGCCCACCGGCCGCCCGCAAAACCGGACACCGCGCACCGCAATCCGGGACGGGCGGGAGTAGACGTGCTCCACGTCGCGGAAACGGCGGTATCGGACACCGCCCGATACCGCCACATCCCCGACCCGAAGTCGATCACGACCCCTACGCAACAACCGAGGCCGACACTTTTCGGGGAACGCGGCCCTTCGGACACCTTCGGGGAAAGTGGCCCTTCGACGCGCCAGGAGACCCCACTTTCGGCGAAACTGCGCCCCTGAACACACACGCGGCGAACCGAGGACAGGCCAGCCAGGCCCAACCAAGGGGAGCCGCCCGCAGCAGAGGCACGCACTACGCACCCCGACAATCCGGACGGCGGATGCCACGACGTACACCGGACACGGACCACGCAGGCCGCACAGCCGGACGGCGCAGGACCACGACGCGGGTGTGGCCCGCCGTGACCGGCGCAGGGATCAAGCCTGACCGCCCGGAGCCGGGCACGGCGGGCCACACCCCACACCGCAACCAAAGCCGCGGGGGTGCACGGCGGACCACACCCCCACACCGCAACCACAGTCGGCAGCGACCCATGACGGCGCAACGCGGGCCACACCCCGCTACACCGCAACCAAAGTCAGCAGCCACTCACGACGGGTGCACGGCGGGCCGCAACCCAGGAGCGACCAGAATCGGACCCGCCACGACCACCCGAGGCGGCGGCTCAGGCGGCGGGCCAGTCCTGGGAGGCCAGACGCGGCGAGACCGCCCCGGGCGGGGCGGCCTCGAGCCAGGAGAGGAAGCCGGTGACCGTGGATCGCGCCATGGCGATCTCCACCGGTGCGTGGTTGCTGGTACAGCGCAGGATCACCCAGTCGGCCGGCATGGAGAACCGTTCCTGCCCCTCGGGCAGCCGGCGGCGCTCCACGGCGAGCCGCTTACGGGAGAGCACCCGCTTGGGCCGCAGGGCGAAGCTGAACATGCGGTACCAGCGAAGTTCGTCACCGACGAAACGGCCGAAGCCGGGTGACCAGCCTCGGCCGTCAAGGATCGTGGAGACCCGGACACTGAGCCGGATGATGCCTCCGCTGCGGGTGAACAGGGCCCGCCGAACGAAGAGGATCAGAAGCGCGGCGAGCACGACCGCGAGGCCGATTCCGATCCCTTCCACGATCTCCATCGGCGGGTCGGCTCAGCGCGCCGGGGTGGCGGGGGTTGCGCTCTCGGCGAGGACGGTGACGCCCGCACCGGTCACCGACAGGAATCCGCCGGCGACGTCGTAGGCGAGCTGCTGGCCGCCGGCCTGCTTGATGCGTACCTGGCTGGGCTCCGCGAGCTGGCCGAGCAGGGGCGCGTGCCCCGCCAGCACACCCAGCTCACCTTCGGTCGTCCGGGCGACGACCATCTCGGCCTCGCCGGACCAGACCTTCTCCTCGACGGCTACGAGCTCGACGTGAAGCTGCTGTGCCACGCTGTCTCCTTGCTGCGGCGGCGGATTTCCGAAAGTCTAGTCGCGGCTCCGAGCCCCACCCAACGCGGGTGGCGAGAGCTGCGCCACGGTCACGTCAAACTGGACCCCGGCACCCGCCGGGGTCCGTTGGCGCTCAGGTTAGCTAGTCTTCTGCTTGAACTCGGGGTGCTCCAGCATGAACGCGTCGACCTGTTCGTTGCCGATCGCCGCGAAGAAGTCGTCGGCCGCCGGGAGCAGCCGCTCCCCCTTGTACGCCGAGCCGGTGCCGATGTTCGCGCCGGGCAGCTTGATCATCTCGATCGAGTCGGCGCGGATGCCCTTCAGGGCGAGCGCGAAGTCGACCACGCTGTTGCCGCGGCCGTTGAAGATGAGGGATTCGCCGGCGGCGCGGAGCACCCGGTCCAGCTTCACCGGGTTGGTCACCACGTCGGCGCTGAACGCCTGGCTCACCATCGCCTTGATGAACTGCTGCTGGTGCCGCTGCCGGCCGTAGTCGGCGTCCGGCACGCCGTTCTTCGGGTAGCGCTGCCGCACGTAGTCCAGCGCCTCCCAGCCCTTGAGGTGGGCGTTGCCCTTCTTGTACTCGGCCTGTGGGCCGAGGTAGCCGCCGCCGCCCGGCTTGAGCTGGCGCATGCTGCCGTCGGGCTGGCGGTGCTCCGACCTCACGTCCCGCTCGATGTACATGTCGACGCCGCCCATGGCGTCGACGATCTTCCGGAAACCGGTGAAGTCGATGATCGCGCCGGCGTCGAAGCGCTTGACCCCGGTGACCTGCTGGACGGTCAGCGCGAGCAGCTCGAAGCCCTGTACGGGGTCCGGGTTCCGCCCCGGAACCACGCTGCCCCGCGACATCGCCGCGTTCAGCCGGTCGGTGCCGCCCGAGTAGTCCGCCTTGGCGAAGGCCGGGATGTCGACCCGCAGGTCGCGTGGCAGCGAGAAGAGATAGCCCCGGTCCAGGCTGGCCGGCACGTGCAGGACCATGATCGAGTCGGACAGCGGCCGGTCCTCCGGCTTCCGGGTGTCGACGCCGACCAGCAGGATGTTCAGCGGGCCTTTGATGTCGCTCTTCTTCTCGGTGGCGCCGGCCGCCTGGTCGCCGAAGAGGTCCCCCTTGCCGACCGCGCCCTCGTAGCGGGCCACCAGCGCGTGGTAGCCGACCAGCACGCTGCCGCTGAGCACCATGAGGACCACACCGAAGATGGTGCACACCCGGGCCCACCGGGGCACGCCCCGCCACACGGACCGCTTGCCGCCGCGCGTGCCGGCCTTAGCCACGAGCTTCTCCAATCGTCGCGCCCACGACTGGTAGACGGGCGGGCGGATCCGTTTCGTTGCGAGAGATCAACGTTGATGACGTGAAGTCGTGTCACGAACGGTACCGCGCGGTCGAGCGAACCGCTTGCCGGGCAACCGGACAGCTGGTATGGGCCGGGCCTGAACAGGCGGAGGCCGCCCCGACATCTGTCGGGACGGCCTCCGTGGACTGCGGCAAGGGTCTCAGCCCTCCATCAGCTCCTTGGCCTTGTGCTCCAGGTCCTCAAGACCGCCGCACATGAAGAAGGCCTGCTCGGGGAAGTGGTCGTACTCGCCCTCGCTGATCTTCTTGAACGCCTCGATGGTCTCCTTGATCGGGACCGTCGAGCCCGGCACGCCGGTGAACTGCTCGGCGGCGTAGGTGTTCTGCGACAGGAAGCGCTCGATCCGCCGGGCACGCTGCACGGTGATCTTGTCTTCCTCGGAGAGCTCCTCGATACCGAGGATGGCGATGATGTCCTGCAGGTCCTTGTAGCGCTGCAGGATCCGCTTCACCTCGGTGGCCACCTGGAAGTGCTCCTGGCCGACGAACTCCGGGGCGAGGATCCGGGACGAGGACGCCAGCGGGTCCACGGCCGGGTAGATGCCCTTGTCGGAGATCGACCGCTCCAGGTTGGTGGTCGCGTCCAGGTGGGCGAACGTGGTGGCCGGCGCCGGGTCGGTGTAGTCGTCGGCGGGCACGTAGATCGCCTGCATCGAGGTGATGGCCTGGCCCCGGACGGAGGTGATCCGCTCCTGGAGCTCGCCCATCTCGTCGGCCAGGGTCGGCTGGTAACCCACGGCGCTCGGCATGCGGCCGAGCAGCGTGGAGACCTCGGAACCGGCCTGCGTGAAGCGGAAGATGTTGTCGATGAAGAGCAGCACCTCCTGCTTCTGCACGTCGCGGAAGTACTCCGCCATGGTGAGCGCGGAGAGGGCGACGCGCAGCCGGGTGCCCGGCGGCTCGTCCATCTGGCCGTAGACCAGCGCGGTCTTGTCGATGACGCCGGACTCGGTCATCTCGGCGATGAGGTCGTTGCCCTCACGGGTGCGCTCACCCACGCCGGCGAAGACCGAGGTACCACCGAAGTTCCGGGCAACGCGGGTGATCATCTCCTGGATGAGCACCGTCTTGCCCACGCCGGCACCGCCGAACAGGCCGATCTTGCCGCCCTTCACGTACGGGGCGAGCAGGTCGATGACCTTGATGCCGGTCTCCAGCATCTCGGTCTTCGGCTCCAGGTCCGCGAAGGCCGGGGCCTTGCGGTGGATCTGCCAGTGGTCGTCCGGGTTGAGCGTCTCGCCCTCGGTGAGGTTGAGGCACTCGCCGATCGCGTTGAACACGTGGCCCTTGACCGCGTCGCCGACCGGCACGCTGATCGGCGAGCCGGTGTCCCGCACCTCGGTGCCGCGGACCAGGCCGTCGGTCGGCTGCATCGAGATGGCGCGGACCAGGTTGTCACCCAGGTGCTGGGCGACCTCCAGGGTCAGCGTCTTCTCGCCGCCGGACAGGGTCACGTCGACGTGCAGGGCGTTGAACAGATCCGGCATGGCGTCGCGCGGGAACTCGGCGTCGACGACCGGGCCGATGACCCGGACCACGCGACCGGTGGCCGTCTTGGTCTCTACTGGGGCAGTCATCACACTTCACTTCCCGACGCGGCGAGCGCGTTCGCGCCGCCGACGATCTCACTGATCTCCTGGGTGATCCCGGCCTGGCGGGCCGTGTTCATCTCACGCGTGTACTTCTCGATCATCTCTTCGGCGTTGTCGGTGGCGCTCTTCATCGCCCGCCGACGGGCCGCCGACTCGCTGGCCGCCGACTCCAGCAACGCCGCGTAGATCCGCGTGTTGATGTACTTCGGCAGCAGCGCGTCGAGCAGCGCCTCCGCCTCCGGCTCGAACTCGTACGCCGGGAGCAGACCCTCGGACCGCGGCCGGTCCTCGACCTGCATCGGGCCGATGATCCGCGTGACCGGCGTCTGGGTCATCAGGGACTTGAACTCGGTGTAGACGATGTGCAGCTCGTCGATGCCGACAACCCCGTCCGGCCCGGCCCCGCCGTCCACGTCGTCCGCGCCGGCCGTGAACGCCTTGATCAGCGTCTCGCCCACCTCGCGGGCGTCGGAGAACGCCGGCTGCTCCGAGAAGCCGGTCCAGCTCGCCGCGATGTCCCGGTTGCGGAACCGGTAGAAGGTCACGCCCTTACGACCGATGACGTAGAGCACGGGCTCCTTGCCGTCGGCCGCGAGCCGGGCGATCAGCGACTCCGCGGTCCTGATCGCGTTGGAGCTGTAGCCGCCGGCCAGACCGCGGTCGCTGGTGACCAGCAGGACGCCCGCCCGCCGCACCCGCTCGCGCGGGGTGAGCAGCGGGTGGTCGATCCGCGCGTTGGACGCCAGCGCCGTGAGCACGTCCGTGATCGCCTTGGCGTACGGCAGGGACGCTTCCACCCGCGCCTGGGCCTTGGCGATACGGCTCGTCGCGACGAGCTCCATCGCCTTGGTGATCTTCTTCATCGACTTCGCCGAGCGGATCCGTTGACGAAGAACGCGAACCTGGGCGGCCATCGTCAGCTCTCAGCCGGGCGGTCGGTCGAGCCCTCGCGGAAGCGGGTCACCGTCTCGCGGGTCTCCTCGCCCTCCAGCGGCTTGGCCGGGGCCTCGTTGATCCGGACCTCGTCCTCCTTGCCGAGGAAGAGCTGCTTGAACTCGGTGATGGCCGAGTCCAGCGAGCCGATGATCTCGTCGTCCCACTTGTTGTCGGCGATCGCGGCCAGGACGCCCTCGTGCTTGTGCCGGAGGTACTGCAGGAACTCCGACTCGAAGCGCTTGATCTCGCCGACCGGGATGTCGTCCAGCTTGCCCTCGGTGCCGGCCCAGACCGAGACGACCTGCTCCTGCACCGGGTACGGCGAGTAGTTCGCCTGCTTGAGCAGCTCGACCAGGCGGGAGCCGCGCTCCAGCTGGGCGCGGGAGGCCTTGTCCAGGTCGGAGGCGAAGGCGGCGAACGCCTCCAGCTCGCGGAACTGGGCCAGGTTGAGCCGGAGCGAACCGGCGACCTTCTTCATCGGCTTCACCTGGGCGGCGCCACCCACCCGGGAGACCGAGGTGCCGACGTTGATGGCCGGCCGGACGCCCTGGTTGAACAGGTCGGTCTCGAGGAAGATCTGGCCGTCGGTGATCGAGATGACGTTGGTCGGGATGAACGCCGAGATGTCGTTCGCCTTGGTCTCGATGATCGGCAGACCGGTCATCGAGCCGCCGCCCAGCTCGTCGGAGAGCTTGGCGCAGCGCTCCAGCAGCCGGGAGTGCAGGTAGAAGACGTCACCCGGGTACGCCTCGCGGCCCGGCGGGCGGCGCAGCAGCAGCGACACGGCCCGGTACGCCTCGGCCTGCTTGCTCAGGTCGTCGAAGACGATCAGGACGTGCTTGCCGCCGTACATCCAGTGCTGGCCGATGGACGAGCCGGTGTACGGGGCGAGGTACTTGAAGCCGGCCGGGTCCGAGGCCGGGGAGGCGACGATGGTGGTGTATTCCATCGCGCCCGCCTCCTCCAGCGTCCCCTTGATGGAGGCGATGGTGGAAGCCTTCTGGCCGACGGCGACGTAGATGCAGCGGACCTGCTTCTTCGGGTCGCCGGAGCGCCAGTTGTCCCGCTGGTTGAGGATGGTGTCGAGGGCGACCGTGGTCTTGCCGGTCTTCCGGTCACCGATGATCAGCTGGCGCTGGCCACGGCCGATCGGGGTCATCGCGTCGACGGCCTTGAGACCGGTCTGCAGCGGCTCGTCGACCGACTTACGGGCCATCACGTTCGGGGCCTGGAGCTCCAGCTCGCGGTAGCCCTCGTTCGGGATGTCGCCGAGGCCGTCGATCGGCTGGCCGAGCGCGTTGACCACGCGGCCGAGGAAGGCGTCGCCGACCGGGACGGAGAGCACCCGGCCGGTGCGCTTGACGCGCTGCCCCTCCTCGATACCGCCGAAGTCACCGAGGACGACGACACCGATCTCCCGGACGTCGAGGTTCAGCGCCACGCCGAGCGTGCCGTCCTCGAACTCCAGGAGCTCGTTGGTCATGGTCGAGGGCAGACCCTCGACGTGGGCGATGCCGTCGCCGGCGTCGGCGACGGTGCCGACCTCCTCGCGGGAGACGTCGGCCGTGTAGGAGGAGACGTAGCGCTCCAGGGCGCCGCGGATCTCCTCCGTCGAGATGGTCAGCTCGGCCATCCTCTGCTTCCTTCAAGTATCAGGGGCCCGGGATACCTAGTACCGACCGGTCCGATGGCGTCGAATCAGGGCTGCGGAGACGCTGGTCAGCGCTTCGCGAGCGCGTTACGGGTCTCGTTGAGGCGGCGCAGGACGGTGCCGTCGTACAGGTCGGAGCCGACCCGCACGCTCACCCCACCGAGCACCTCCGGGTTCACCGTCTGCTTGACGGAAACCTCTCGACCGTACATCGCGGAGAGGCGGGCACCCAGGCGTCGCTCCTCCTCGTCACTCAGCGGGGCCGCCACGGTCACGTACGCGACCTGACGGTCCCGCCGGTCGGCGGCCAGCTCGACCAGCCGGGTGAGCGCCCCGATGAAGGAGCGCCCCCCGAAGCCGGCCAGCGCGGCCTCGACGAGACGGACGGTGACCGGCCGGGCCTTGCCGGCGAGCAGCTCGCGGGCCAGGGTGGCCCGCCGCTCGGCCGGGGCCATCGGATCGGAGAGCGCGTTGGACAGCTCGGCGGAAGCGGAGACGACCTGGCCGAAACGGAACAGCTCGTCCTCGACCTCGCCCAGCTCGCCGGCCTTGTCGGCGCCCGCCAGGAGCGCCTCGACGCCGAGCCGCTCGGTGCCGTCGAGCAGTTCCGACGGCGCCGACCAGCGGCCGGAGACCAGCGCGGTGAGCAGGTCGAGCGCATCGGCGCCGACCTTGCCGCTCAGGATGCCCGTGAGCAGGCCGGAGCGGTCCTCACCCGGACGCGCCGGGTCCGACAGCGCCCGGCGCAGCCGCGGCTCGCGCCGCAGCAGGGCGGCCACGGAGAGGATGTCGTCGGCGGTGGAGGCCACCGCCGACGGCTCCGTGCCGCGGGCGTACGCGTCGAGGCGCTCGGCCGCGACCTTGTACGACTCCCGGCTGGCGGCCTGCATCAGCGGGCCCCCGCGCTCTCGAGACCGCTCAGGAACCGGTCGACGGTGCCCTTGCGACGCGCCTCGTCGGCGAGCGACTCACCGACGATCTTGCTGGCCAGGTCCACCGCGATCGTGCCGACCTCGGCGCGGAGCTCGCGCACGATGGTGGCCCGCTCGGCGGCGAGCTGCTCCTTGCCGGCCGCGATGATCCGGTCGGACTCCTCCCGCGCCTTGGCGAGGATGTCCTGGCGGATCCCCTCGGCGTCGGCCCGGGCGTCGTCGCGGATCTTGGCGGCGTCGGTCCGGGCCTCGGCCAGCTGCGCGCGGTACTGCTCGAGCAGCTTGTTGGCCTCGGCCTGGGCGGCCTCGGCCCGCTTGATGCCACCCTCGATCGCGTCGACCCGGGCCTGGAACGTCTGCTCCATGCGGGGGAAGACGAACTTCATCAGCACGACGCAGAGCAGGATGAAGGCGATACCACCAACCACGAGCTCCTGCCAGGCAGGAAGGATCGGGTTGTGGTCCGCCGCACCACCACCCTCAGCGGCGAGGTAGAACATGGAAAACCTCCCGGTCTAAGGGCGGGATCAGGAGAGGGTGCCCTGCCAGATGAAGCCGAAGGCGATGCCCAGCAGCGCGAGCGCCTCGATGACGGCGAAGCCGATCCAGACGTACGGCAGGGTCATCCGGGACGACTCCGGCTGCCGGGCGGTCGACTGGATGTAGGCGCTGAAGACCAGGCCGACGCCGATACCGGGACCGATGGCGGCGAGGCCGTAGCCGATGGCGGCGGTGCTGCCGGAAACCGCGGCGAGAACGTCCATGGGTTTGGTTCCTCCTGGATATCACGCGTGACGATCACGCGGGACGACAACGGTTGGTGCGGTGGATCAGTGCTCTTCGGCGAGCGCGCCCTGCACGTAGCTGGCGGTCAGCACGGTGAAGACGTAGGCCTGCAGGACGATCACCAGGAATTCGAGGAAGGTGAGCGCGATGGTCATCACCCAGGACAGCACCGAGACCGGCGCCAGCCAGGCGTTCGCGCTGATCATCGCGAAACCGCCCAGCGTGAAGACCAGCAGGAGCATGTGGCCCGCGAACATGTTCGCGAAAAGACGGACGGCCAGCGAGAAGGGCCGGACCAGGAAAGTCGAGAAGAACTCGATCGGGATCAGCAGCGGCAGGATGTACCAGGGCGCCGGCGGGACGAGCGAGTTCTTGAAGTACTTCACGAAGCCGTGGTGCCGGATGCCGACGTAGTTGAACATCACGTAGGTGATCGCGGCGAGAAGCGCCGGGAACGCGATGTGCGAGTTCGGCGAGATCTGGAAGAACGGGACGATCGCGAAGAAGTTCGTCAGCAGGATGAAGCAGAACAGGGTGGTGAAGTACGGCGCGAACCGGACCCCCGCGTGCCCGATCATGTCGACCGCGATGTTGTTCCGCACGAAGCCGTAGATCGACTCGGCGAACCACTGCTTCTTCGTCGGGACGAGCTGCGGGTTCCGGTAGCTCGCCAGGAAGAAGATGATCAGGACGCCGACGGCGATCCAGACCATCGCGGTGATCTTCGTGAACCAGAAATTGTTCTCCGCACCCCAGGGCAGGATGCTGGGCAGGTAGAAATCCGACACGCTGGGTGGGAATTCCGCCTGGCCCTGAGCCAGGACGTTCGCCTGTCCGAACACCGCGTCCCTTCCTAAGTAGGTGTACCGAGTCGACGGACGACCAGGATGATGCCCCCGGCCATGCCGAGCACGACACCGATCCCGGTGGCGATGCCCCCGGTGTCGAGCCAGTGGTCGACCAGCCAGCCGATGAAACCCCAGACGAGCATGCCCCCGATGAGGTACGAGAGCGCCGTCCAACCCTGACCGGCACCGGACGGATAGTCGCCCGGGCCGCCAGCGCTGGGGGGTTTCTGGTCACCGGCCATGACGGGGCGAACGATATCAGTCGAGAAGACGAGGCTGTGCCTCACCCCCCGCACAACCTGGTTGTGTGGGACACGGGTGGGCGAAGTCGTCTGGAGGCACGCTACTCCCCTTCCGCCACTGAGAGAATGACCGATCGCGGACACATCGGCGCGCCGTCCGAAGGGTGGGACGGCGCGCCGGATCTCCGCAGGTCAGCGCCGGGAACGCCGGGCGTGCACAGTGGTCAACCACCAGATGTGCACCCCGGTCCAGACCAGCACGCCGGCGGCGATGCCGAGGCAGAACGGGATCAGCCCCGGCCAGCCGGTCGAGGCGACTCCCACCATCACCGCCCCGAGCAGGGTCACCTTGGCGACGTACGCGCCGAGCCCGAAGGGCAGCACGAGCTGCGGGTCACGGGCGTCGGCCCAGGCCAACGCGACCGTGGTGAGCGTGTAGCTGAGCGCGGTGACGGCCACCCCGGCCGCCGCACCGAGCGCGCCGTCCGCGCCCCGGGTCACCCCGCCGACCACGCCGGCCACCGCCGCCAGCACCGCCGTCGAGATCAGCAGGACCGGGAGGTGGCGCAGCCGCCAGCCGCGGTCCTCGAGCGCCTCCGCCGCGCGGGTCCCCGGCTCAGCCATGAGGGTACGCCGGGAACGCGGTGACCAGCTCGGTCACGTCGGTGGCGGTCCGGGCCAGCTCGTCCGCGCCGCCCGGGGCCGCCGGATCGGTGCGGACCGCCCGGGCGATCAGCGTGGCGATCCGCCGCATCTCGCCCTCCCGCATGCCCTGGGTGGTGACGCTCGGGGTGCCCACCCGGATGCCGGAGGCGACCATCGGCTTCTGCGGGTCGTACGGGACGGCGTTCTTGTTCAAGGTGATGTTGGCGGCGTCGCAGCGCGCCTCGGCGTCCGCCCCGGTCACCCCGACCTCGCGCAGGTCGATCAGCGCGAGGTGGGTGTCGGTGCCGCCGGAGACCGGCCGCATCCCCTCGGCGGCCAGCCCGTCGGCGAGCGCCTGGGCGTTGCTCACCACCTGAGCGGCGTACGCCCGGAACTCGGGCTGGGCGGCCTCGCGCAGCGCGACCGCCTTGGCGGCGACGGCGTGCATCAACGGGCCGCCCTGGGTGAACGGGAAGACCGCCTTGTCGATCCGGGCGGCCAGCGACTCCCGGCAGAGGATCATGCCGCCGCGCGGGCCGCGCAGCGTCTTGTGGGTGGTGGCGCAGACGACGTCGGCGTACGGCACCGGGGACGGGACCGCCCGGCCGGCGACCAGCCCGACGAAGTGCGCCGCATCCACCATCAGGTAGGCGTCGACCTCGTCGGCGATCTCCCGGAACCGGGCGAAGTCGATCAGCCGCGGGTACGCCGTCGCGCCGCAAATGATCATCTTCGGCCGGTGCGCCCGGGCCAGGTCGCGTACCTCGTCGTAGTCGATCAGCTCGGTGTCCCGCCGGACCGTGTAGCTGACCGGGTGGAACCACTTGCCGGAGAAGTTCACCCGGCTGCCGTGGGTGAGGTGGCCGCCGTGCGGCAGGTCCATCGCCAGCACGGTGTCGCCCGGCTGCACCAGGGCGGCGTACGCGGCCAGGTTGGCGCCGGCCCCGGAGTGCGGCTGGAGGTTGGCGTGCTCGGCCCCGAAGAGCTCCTGGGCCCGGGCGATGCCGATCTCCTCGGCCCGGTCCACCTCGGCGCAGCCGCCGTAGTAGCGCCGGCCCGGGTAGCCCTCGGCGTACTTGTTGGTCAGCGTGGAGCCGAGGGCCGCCAGCACCGCCGGGGAGGTGAGGTTCTCGCTGGCGATGAGTTGCAGGCCGCCGCGCAGCCGTGCCAACTCCCCCAGCACCACCCCGGCGATCTCCGGGTCCTCGGTGCTGAGCTGCTGGAAGTCCGGCCCCCAGAACGTGTCTCTGGTGTTCTCCACAGCGTAGGAGTCTACGGAGCCCCGCACCGGGAGCTGTGCCATGCCTCGGCACCGGCGCCACGGGCCACCCGGTCAGTTCCCCGAGCGGGGGCTGGTGCGCTCGAAGGCGACGGTCTGGCTGGGCGGGACGAAGTCGCGTACCGGCTGGTCGCGCAGCGCGTACGCCAGCACCCGGCCCACCGCGGCGATCTGCCGGGTCTGCACCCCACCGCCAACGGCGTCCCGGGGATTGTCCGGGTTCGCCGCGATGGTGGCGACGGCGAGCTGCGGGGTGAAGGCGACCACCGTCTCGGTCTCGTTCCGCTCCGCGCTGCCGGTCTTGCCGGCCACCGGCCGGCTCAGCCCGGGCGCCAACTCCTCGGCGGTGCCGCCGTCGCAACGGCGGTACATCGACTGGTCGCCGACCGGGCAGCGGGCCGCGTCCGCCGCCGCCCGGGCCACCTCCGTGTCGAGCGCCTGCCGGCAGTCCGGGTTTCCGGCGGCCAGCTTCCGTCCCGAGCTGTCGGTGATCGAGGCGACCGGGGTGGGCCGGCACCAGACGCCCTCGGCCGCCACCGTCGCGTAGGCGTTGGCCAGGTCCAGCGGCGTGGTGGCGACGACGCCCAGGGTGAACGGACCCCAGCTCTTCGCCCCCTCGCGAGCCAGCCGGGCGTCGTCGGCCGCGCGCAGCACGATGCCGAGCCGCTCGGCCATCTCCACCACCCGGTCCGCGCCCACCTGCTCGGTCAGCCAGGCGAAGTAGGTGTTCACCGACCGGCCGAACGCGCTCCACATGGTGCGCCGGCCGTCCATCCAGTCCGGGTTGGCGTTCGCCGGGCACCAGTGGCCGCCGCACGCCGCCGGTCCCGGTCCGGTGGCGTAGCGGGTGACGTAGACCGACGGGGCGTCGAACTCGGTGTCCAGCGGCAGCCCGGACTCCAGCGCGGCGAGCATCGTGAAGAGCTTGAACGTCGACCCGGCCTGGTAGCCGACGATGCCGCCGCCACCGGCGATGAGCTGGTTGACCGTGTTCGGGTAGTTCTCCTGCCCCTCCGGGTTGGCGGCCACGCTATAGTTCCGGTTCACCGCCATGGCCAGCACCCGACCGGTGCCCGGCTGGACCACGGCGGTCGGCGCGGCCCGTTTGTTGGTGACCGGGTAGATCTCCAGCACCTGCTCGGTCGTCTTGCGCTGCACGTTCGGGTCGAGCGAGGAGACGATCGAGAAGCCGCCGCGCCGGAGGGTGCGCTGCCGCTCCTCCGCGGACGCCCCGAAGGACGGCTGGCTGTTCCACCACTGGGTGAACCAGTCGCAGAAGAAGCCCCAGTCGTTGTGGTCCTTCGAGATCGCCGCGCAGTCGTTCGGGGTGGCGCTGGGCTTCAGGGCGAGCTGCTCGGCCTTCGCCCGGGCGGCGTCCTCGGCCGACACCTGGCCGGTCTCCACCATCCGGTCCAGCACGTACGCCCGGCGGTCCAGGGCCGCGTCGGCGTCCCCGTTGATCGGGTCGTCGGTGTCCGGCGAACGGACCAGCCCGGCGAGCAGTGCCGCCTGGGCCAGCGTCAGCTTGGCCGGGGTGGTGGAGAAGTAGCGCTTGCTGGCCGCGCCGACGCCGTACGCCCCGGCGCCGAAGTACGCGATGTTCAGGTAGCGGCTGAGGATCTCGTCCTTGCTCAGCTCCCGCTCCAGGGCCAGCGCGTACCGCATCTCGCGGATCTTGCGGCCCGCGGTGACCTCGGTGGCCCGGGCCCGCTGCGCCTCGGTCAGCCGGGGATCGCTGGCCAGCGCGTTGCGGACGTACTGCATGGTCAGCGTCGAGGCGCCCTGCCGGGTCCCGCCCTCCCGCTGGTTGACGGTGAAGGCCCGCACCACGCCGCGCACGTCGACGCCGTGGTGCTGGTAGAACCGGACGTCCTCGGCGGCCACGATGGCCTGCCGCATCACCGGCGCCACCTCGGCGGCCGGCACGTCCATCCGGTCCTCGACGTAGAACGAGGTGATCAGGGTACGGCCGTCGTTGGCGTAGAGGTTGGAGCGCTGGGCCGGTTCCGGCGTCCGCAGCGACTGCGGCAGCTCGGCGTAGGGCACCAGCCCCTTGAAGCCGAGCCCGAAGACCAGCGCGGCCGGCAACGCGGCCGCCGCCAGGGCCAACCCGGCGAGCACGCCGGCGAGCAGGATGGTGAACAGCTTGTCGAGATGGGCCCGGTTCATCAGCTCTCCCCGCAGGAGCCGGCTGTACGAGACCCATTCAGAATGACGCGAACAGGGCTTTTCTCCGCCACCTTCCCCAAAACACGCAGGAATTTCGCGAGGAAGGATGAAGGTGGACAGAAACCCCTACACGGAGCGGGTGGGGGGACTCAGGGCAGCAGCGCGGTGGCCAGCGGGTGGACCGTCTCCTCGATCTCGTCGGCCACCCGGCTGAAGCACTGGTCGCCCCGGCCCCACGGGTCGTCGAGGTCGTCGCCGGGCAGCGGTGCCGCGCCCTGCCGGGCCGCCTCCGCCGCCGCCACCAGGGCCACCCCGCGGGCGTACACCGCGTCCGGGGTGGCCGCGGCCGGAGGCAGGACGGACGCGTCCACCCCACCCAGCAGCCGGCCGAACTCCCCCAGCACGAAGGTGCGCGCGGCAGCGTCCGGGCGCAGCGCCACCACGTACTCCTGCTGGTCGGCGGTGGCGGTGAGGACCAGATCGGCGGCGTCGATCAGGTCGGAGCGGAGCTTGCGGGCGGCGAAGCCGGCCACGTCGCCGCCGCGGGAGATCACCTGCCGGGCCGCCGGCGGGTTCATCTCCTCGCCGGCGTGCCAGCCGCCGGTGCCGGCGCTGTGGCTGTGCAGCAGCTCGTCGGAGCGCTCCGGGTCGGCACCGAGCCGGCCCAGCCGCTCGCGGACGGCGAGCACCAGCAGCCGCTCCGCCATCGGCGACCGGCAGATGTTGCCCATGCAGACGTGCAGGACGGTAAACGGGGGCACTCAGAACCCCCGCTCGTCGAGCATGTCCGGCACCACGTCGCGCAGCTTCTCCAGCGACACGGCGCCCTGGCGCAGCACCCGGGGCACCTCGCCGGTGAGGTCGACGACGGTGCTCGGCACCGGGTCCAGGGCCGGGCCCGCCTCCAGATAGGCCCGCACGCCGTAGCCGAGCTGGTCGCGGGCCTCCTCGGCGGTGAGCGCGGCCGGCTGGCCGACCTTGTTGGCCGAAGCCACCGCCATCGGGCCGGTCTCCCGCAGCACCTCGAGGGCCACCGGGTGCAGCGGCATGCGTACGGCCACCGTGCCGCTGCTGTCGCCCAGGTCCCAGGACAGGCTCGGCGAGTGCTCCACCACGATGGTCAGCGCGCCCGGCCAGAACGCCTCGACCAGGTCGCGCGCCGCGCGCGGCAGCGAGAAGACCAGGCCGTCGAGGGTGTGCCGGGAGCCGATCAGCACCGGGGGCGCCTGCCGGGCGCCGCCCTTGGCGTCGGCGAGCGCCTTCACCGCGTACGGGGTGAAGGCGTCGGCGCCGATGCCGTAGACCGTATCGGTCGGCAGGACGACGAGTTCCCCGTTCTTGACCGCCTCGATGGCAGCGGCGATGCCGCGGTCCCGGTCGGCGAGCGACCGACAGTCGTAGAGCATCACGAGGAGCCAGTCTGCCACGCCGCGTCGGGCTCGGCGTGCTGGCCGTCCGCGCGGCGGGACGCGGTGGCGAACCGGGGCCGGCCGACCAGGTCCCGATGCTCCTCGACCCGCTCGTACCGGCCGTCCGCGGCGAGCAGCGCCGGCACCGCCGCGCCGTGGGTGTCGTCGTGCTCCACGCCGAGCGCGCCGCCGGGCCGGAGCAGCGCGGCGGCCCGGGCGACCACCGGCCGGATCACGTCCAGCCCGTCCGCGCCGCCGAAGACCGCCTCGTCCGGGTCGTACCCGGCTACCTCCGGGGACACGGCCACCGACCGCGGCACGTACGGCGGGTTGCAGAGCAGCACGTCGACCCGGCCCACCAGGTCGGCGAGGAGCTGCGGGTCGATGACGTCGGCGGCCACCACCTCGATCGGGGTGTCCCCGGCGGCGGCCCGGTCGGCGGCGTTCCGGCGCAGCCAGGCCAGCGCCGCCGGGGACCGCTCCACCGCCACCACCCGGGCCTGCGGCAGCTCCTGGGCCACCGCCAGGGCGATCGCGCCGGAGCCGCTGCACAGGTCCACCACCAGCGGCGAGCGGCGATCCCGGCCCTGGGCCACGCCCCAGCCGGCGAGCAACTCGGTCTCCGGCCGCGGTACGAAGACCCCGGGGCCGACCGCCAGCTCCAGGTGCCGGAACCCGGCGGTGCCGGTGAGGTGCTGGAGGGGTTCCCGGGCCACCCGGCGCGCCACCAGCGCGTCGAACCGGTCCCGTTGCCCGGGGGTGAGGCCCTCGGCCAGGGCCAGCCGGCCGCGCGGCACGTCCAGCACGTACGCGGCCAGCTGCTCGGCCTCCGCCCGGGGCGCCTCGACCCCCGCCGCCGCGAGGGTTCGGGCCGCCCGGGCGACCGCCGACGAAGGCCGCTCGCGTTCCGTCCCTTCGGACGGGTGTTGCGGGAGGTGGGTCACGACATAATCATGAAGCGTCGCGGGTCACATCACGAGCGGGTGCGTTCGGGCGCACACCACAGGGAGGTTTCGAGTGGGCTGGCTCGACCGGGTCGACGACCAGGTTGACGCCCTCCGGCGCGCCCGGGCGTTGCAGGAGGCGAGCCGCTCGGCGGAGGCGGTCGTCCTGCTCGACCGGGTCGTCCGCACCACGAACGATCCCTGCGCCCGCGCGGACGCGCTGGTCCAGCGCCTCTGTGCGGTGATCAATCTCGGTCGGACGGCGGAATACACCCGAGCCATCGAGGACGCCTCCGCCGCCGTCCGGGACCTCGCCGAGCCGTACCTGCACGGGCACCTCAACGCCCTGGCGGCGCTCGCCGCGCACCACCAGGGGGCGCTGGACCGTTGCGTCACCCACCTGGTCAAGGCCTCCCGCTGGCTGACCGCCGACGACGACCCGGACCGGGACACCGCCTGGGGCTGGCACGACCTGGCGATGGCCTACTCCTACCTCAGCTTCCACGGGCACGCCCTCGGCGCGATCGAGCGCGCCCGTCAGGTGGGGCTCGCCGCCGGCATCCCCGAGGAGACCTTCGCCGCCCCGGGCATCCGGCTGCGCAACGCGGTGGCCCTGGACCACACCGGCGACAGCGACGGCTGCCTGCGGGTGCTGCGCGACGTGGCCGGGGACTTCAACCGCTTCCTGCACAGCGGTCGGGCCGGCAACCTCCGGCCGAGCAGCCTGGCCGCGTACGGTTACGCCGTCGCCCGGCGGGCCGCCCTAGGCGACCAACTGGATCCCGGCGGCGACGCCGACCCCGACCGGCTGCTCGGGCACGGCGGCGACAGTGCCCGCGCGCGGGACATGCGCCAGCTCGGCCAGGTCTGCCTGGCCATCGCCGACGGCCGCCCGATCGAGGCGGTGACCCGGCTGGACACCTCCCGGGTCTCCGTCGAGACGCTGGGCGCGGCCGAGCCGCCCCGGCTGCGCAGCATCGCGCTGGCCCGGGCCGGCGACCACGCCGCCGCGCACCGGGCCGACCGGTACGCGTTCCGGCTGGCCGCGCAGCGCAACGACCGGCTGCGGGACGTCTACATCGAGGGCATCGCCGCCCGGATCGACCACGAAGAGGTGCGCCGCGAGGCCGCCCGGTACGAGGGCGAGGCGCTCACCGACCCACTCACCGGGCTGCCCAACCGGCGCCGGCTGGAGCGCTACATCGGCGCCGTGGTGTCCCGGGGCGAGCGGGTGGTGATCGGCGTCTGCGACCTGGACGGCTTCAAGGCGGTGAACACCCGGCACGGCCACCACTCCGGGGACCTGGTGCTGCAACGGATCGCCGGGGTGATCAACCGGGTGATGCGCCGTGGGGACTTCGTGGCCCGGTACGGCGGGGACGAGTTCGTCGTGGTGCTGCCCGAGGCGGGCATGTCCGAGGCGGCCGAGGTGGCCCGCCGCATCCAGGCGGCCGTCCGCACCGAGGACTGGGAGTCCCTGGTCCCCGGCACCCCGGTCGGGGTGAGCATCGGCTTCGCCGAGGTGAGCGGGGGCTCCGGGGCGAGCGTCCGGGAGGCGCTGGGCGCCGCGTTCGAGCTGGCCGACCGGGAGATGCTGCGCGCCAAGGACCGCCTCCGCGCCTCCTGACCCCACCCGCCCGCGCGGGCCGTGCGCCCGCGCCGGGCCCGTGGGGCCTAGTTCACGGAAGGAGTGGCCATCCGGCGCGGAATGGCCACTCCTTCCGTGAAACTGGCCCCAAGTCCGGGCGGCGCGGGCGAGCAGGGCGTCAGCGGCGGGTCAGTTCGGTTTCGCCGGCCAGGCGGGCGGCGCGGTCGGCCTCGGTGAGGGCGTCCAGGACCCCGTCCAGCTCACCGGCCAGGGCGAGATCCAGGTTGTACGCGGTGTAGCCGATCCGGTGATCGGTGATCCGGTTCTGCGGGAAGTTGTAGGTGCGGATCCGCTCCGACCGGTCCACGGTGCGGACCTGCGCCTTCCGGGCGTCCGAGGCGGCCGCGTCGGCCTGCTCCTGGGCGGCGGCGAGCAGCCGGGCGCGCAGGATGCGCATCGCCTGCTCCCGGTTCTGCAGCTGCGACTTCTCGTTCTGGCAGGAGACCACGATCCCGGTGGGCACGTGGGTGATCCGGACCGCCGAGTCGGTGGTGTTGACCGACTGGCCGCCGGGCCCGGACGAGCGGAACACGTCGATCCGCAGGTCGTTCGGGTCGATGGTGAGGTCGACCTCCTCGGCCTCCGGCAGCACCAGCACGCCGGCCGCGCTGGTGTGGATCCGGCCCTGCGACTCGGTGACCGGGACGCGCTGCACCCGGTGCACGCCGCCCTCCCACTTGAGCCGGGACCAGACGCCGTTGCCCCCCTCGGGCACGCCCTTGGTCTTGATCGCCAGGGAGACGTCCTTCACGCCGCCGAGGTCGGAGTCCTGCGAGTCGATCACCTCGGTGACCCAGCCGTGCCGCTCGGCGTACCGGGTGTACATCCGGAGCAGGTCGCCGGCGAAGAGGGCCGACTCCTCGCCGCCCTCCCCCGCCTTGATCTCGACGATGACGTCCTTGGCGTCGTGCGGGTCCCGAGGGATCAGCAGCTCCGCCAGCCTCTCCTCGAGCGCCGGCAGGGACGCGGCGATCGCCTCGGCCTCGGCGGCGAACGCCGGCTCCTCGGCGGCCAGCTCGCGGGCGGCGGCCAGGTCGGCCCGGGCCTGCTCCAGCTCGCCGGCGGCCTTGTGCAGCGGGACCAGCTCCGCGTAGCGCCGGCCGACCCGCCGGGCGGTGCCCTGGTCGGCGTGGATCGCGGGGTCGGCCAGCCGCTTCTCCAACTCGGCGTACTCGTCGAGGAGGGCGGCCAGGCGCTCACTGCTCATGCTGCGGATGCTCCTTGGACGACCGGATGGGGACAGGGACAAGCGGGCGGAAACGGACGAACGCCCGCGCCCGGCACGGAGCCGGACACGGGCGTCGTCGGAGCAGCTACTTGGCCTTCTTGGCCTGAACCTTGGCGTACTTCTGCTGGAACTTGGCGACCCGACCGGCGGTGTCGAGGACGCGCTGCTTACCGGTGTAGAACGGGTGGCAGGCGCTGCAGGTCTCGACGCTGATCTGACCGCCCTTGGCGGTGCTGCGGGTCGTGAACGTGTTGCCGCAGGAGCAGCGGACCTCGGTGGTCACGTACTCCGGGTGGATGTTGGGCTTCATCTCGCCTCGGTCCTTTCGTGGGTGGTCGCCGGGTCGCCGTCGTCGCTCCCCGCCGTCCGCGAGAGGCTCGGGCGTGAACCGGAACCGGTGGCCGATTGACCAGTGTGCCATGGGCCTCCGCCGACTCGGCGAGCGGGCCGCACCGGTGGTCCGGCAGGCGCAACGCTCACCACCCGGTACGCATTCCCGCGCGGCTCGCGGGCATTCGTGAACCGGTCCGGGGATGGACCGGGACGAACGGGAGGTGCGGGATGTTCTGCCTGATCGCGACCCGTGGGCTGCCCGCCTCCGGCAAGACCACCTTCGCCCGCCGGCTCCAACCCGGCGTGGTCCGGGTCAACCGGGACGACCTGCGCCGGATGATGCACGGCGAGCGGCTCTTCACCCAGTGGGCCGAGGGGCAGGTCACCCGGGCCCAGCGGGCCCAGGTGGAGGCGCTGCTGGCGGCGCGGGTGAGCGTCTGCGTGGACGACACCAACCTCCGCTCGCGCACGTTGCGGGACTGGGCCGAGTTGGCCGAGCGGTTCGGCGCCGCGTTCGAGGTGCACGACTTCACCGACGTGCCGCTGGAGGAGTGCCTGCGCCGGGACGCGGCCCGGCCGGAGGCCGACCGGGTCGGCGAGGCGGCGATCCGCCGGCTGCACGAGCGCTACCTTGCCAACCGGCCGTTACCGCTGCCGGTGCCGACCGCCCGCACCGGCACCCCGGCCCGGGTCCACCCGCCCCACCCCGAGCCGCCCGCGATCGTGCTGGTGGACATCGACGGCACGGTGGCGTTGACCGTCTCCCGCAGCCCGTACGACATGACCCGGGTCGGCGAGGACGCCCCGAACGAGGCGGTGATCGCGGCGGTCCGGGCGATGCACGCGGCCGGGCACGGGGTGGTCTTCTGCTCTGGCCGGGACGCGACCGCACGGCCGGCCACCGAGGCCTGGCTGGACCGGCACGTCAAGGTGCCCTACCTGGCGCTGCACCTGCGGGCGGTCGGCGACCACCGCAAGGACGCCGTGGTCAAGCAGGAGATCTACGAGCGGGAGATCCGGGACCGGTACCGGGTGGTCGGCGTCTTCGACGACCGGCAGCAGGTGGTCCGGATGTGGCGCTCGCTCGGCCTGACCGTCTTCCAGGTGGCCGAGGGCGACTTCTGACCGAGCACCCGCCGACGGGCTCCTCCCCCAGGTCACAGGGCCCGTCGGCGGGTGGCGGCCGGCCTCCGGGGACGCGGACCATGGCCGCGCCCCCGGGGGCGGCTCAGGCGGCGGGCGCCTCCGCCGCCGTCAAGTTGACCGTCGCCTGGGCGGGTACGCCGTTGACGGTGACCGCGAGCACCACCTGACCGCCGGGGCGCAGCGCGGTCAACTGCCCCGTCGCCGGGTCGAACCGGGCCACGTGCCAGGGCTTCACCCCGTCGGCCCCGCCGACGTGCAGGTTCGGCGACCCGGACCAGTCGGCGCTGACCGGTGCGGCGACCGGGACGGTACGGCCGCCGGGCTGGGTGAGCGTGGCCGTGACGGTCGCCGGGGCGCCCACCGCGACGCTGGCCGGAGCCGCCAGGGCGAGCCGGTCGACGTGGGCGTGGAACTCCGCCTCGACCCAGCGCGGCCCCTCGGCCAGCGGGTCACGCCGGGCCCGCTCCGCCTCCTGCGGGGTTACCGGGTCGACGCCGAACTCGGTCCAGCCGGTGAAGCCGCCGAGCTGCGGTGGAGTGGACGGGTTCTTGCCCGAGTTGCCGTTGATCACGTACGGGACGCCGTCCACCCGCTCGGCGTGGAACGTGCCGACGTGCCCGTTGACCAGGAGCGCGCCCTTGCCCGTGCGGTGCTGGAAGTCGGCCAGCCACTGCTCCACCAGGGCGGCCTCCTTCCGGTCGCCGAGCTGGCTGGCCTTGGCCGGGCTGGGGTCGCGGGGCGGGTGGTGGAAGAACACCGCGACCGAGCCGACGGCCGGGTCGGCGGCGGCCCGGTCCAGCGTGTCCCGCAGCAGCTTCACCTGGTCGAAGCCGCCGCCGCGCAGCGAGCCGCTGGCGGTGTTCAGCGTGACGAACCGGGTGCCCTCGTGGTCGAAGACCCGCGAGGTGTCGCCGAAGACGGCCTTGAAGTTGTCGATCGGGGCGCCCATGATCTCGTGATTGCCCGGGACGTAGTAGTAGGGCAGCTCGCCGCCCAGTTCCTCGTCGAGGATCCGCTTGGCCAGCGCGAAGTCCGCCGGGTACGCGGTGTCCACGAGGTCGCCGTCGATGATCACGAAGTCGGGCTTCGCCGCCTTGATCTCGCGGAGCGTACGGCGGGCCTGGGCGACCAGGTCACTGTCCGGGTCGGCGGCGACGAACTGGGCGTCGGACATCACCGCGAAGCGCCAGGGCGCGCCGTCCACCGTGCCGTCGCGCAGCACCACCCGGTCGGTCAGCGGTGACTCGGCCGGCGCGTCCAGGGTGGGTGGCACCTTGGCCACCAGGTCGTCGATGACCACCTCGCTCCGGTACTGCTTGGCCGGGTCCGTCTCCGCCACGTAGAACCGGCGCACCCGGACCGGATACTGCACGCCCGGCGGGACGGCGAACTCGACGTACCGCCACCCGGTCCAGGTGACGTACGGGCCGCGGAGCACGAACTGGGTGTCCTGGGCGTCGTGCAGGTGCAGGCTGGGCCACTCCCCGGCGCCGTTGCCCTTGATCCACATGCCGAAGGCCTGCGGCTGGCCGGGCACCGGGATCCAGGCCGGCGGGTCGGCGTACGCGGCGCGGGTGCCGGTGGACTGGCTGAAGTCGTACGACAGCTTCAGGCCGGTGCCGGTGTGGCCCGGCGCCGGCGCGACCGACCCGCTGGCCCGGGCCTGGCTGAACTTCCAGGAGGCGGCGTCGTCGAAGCCGGCCACCGGCGCGTCGGCCAGCCCGACGGTCACCGGCAGCACGGTGGTCCGCGCTCCGACGTGGACGGTGACCAGGGCGGAACCGGTGTCGTTGAGCGCCTTGACGGAGAGGTTGCCGTCGCCGGTCGGGGTGACCGCGAGGAGGTCGTGGTCGTAGTCCAGGCGCAGGTCGGCCGGCTCGATCGGCGCGGTGTTGCCCTCGGCGTCGTAGCCGACCACGCCGAACAGGCCGGTGTCACCCTGCCGGTTGAGGCCAAGCCGGTCCACGGTTGAGTCGATCCGCTCCAGGGGACCGAGCACGGTCAGGTCGAGGGTGCCCCGGGCCGCCTCGTGCCAGGCGGTGACGGTGCTGCGGCCGGGCCGACCGGCCCGGAACACGCCCTCGTCGTCGACCGTGCCCTGGGCGGCCGGGTTGGCCCGCCACTGCGGCGCGCCGGCCGCCGGCCCGTACGTCTCGTCGTAGCCGGCCGCGGTGAGCCGGCGGGTGAGCCCGGGGAAAACCCGGTCCGGCCGCCCGCCGCGGACCGGGGCGACCCCCGGCGCGGCGGTCGGGTCGCTCGCCGTCTCCAGCCAGTACCCGGTGAGCCGGCCGCTGCCCGGCGGGGCGTAGATGGCCAGGCCGTTCGGCACCGGCCGCTCGCTGCCGTCCGAGGGGCTGTTCTCCACCTGCACGGTGGCCGCGCCGGGCTCGCGGGCCAGCAGGGTCGAGGAGCCGCCGCCGTCGAGGTTCAGCGCGGTCCACGCGCCGAGCTCGCGCATCATCCGGCCCAGCTCGGTCTGCGTGACGCCCCGGCTGTCCACCTGCCGGCCGTCCACGGTCAGCATGATCATCCTGCGCCCGTCGGCGGAGAAGCCGACCGAGGTACGCGGGGCCAGGCTCTGGTCGGCGATCTGCTGCACCACGCCATCCCGGATCAGCACGTTGCCGCCGCCGACCGCGGCGCGCAGGCTGCTCCCGTCGGAGGCCTTCGGCCGCCAGCTCAGGTCGACCGGATCGCCCGGCCGCAGCACCGCGAGCGCGTCCGCGCCCGCCTCCCGGCCCAGCAGCACGGTGGTGCCGGCCGGGATCGGGCCCTCGCCCGCCGCGGTGGCCACGGCGGCCACCTTGCCGCCGGTCACCGTCACCTCGACCACCCGGGCGGCGCCCTCCACCGGGCGCTTGCGGGAGTACGTCCCCCAGAGCGGGGTGAAGACGCCGACGCCGTCGCGCTGCACCATGTTGTTGAACTGGGTCAGCGGCACCGACCCGGCCGGCAGGGTGGCGCTGCCCTCGAAGCCGACCTGGATCACCCGGCCCAGCCCCTCGGCGCTGATCGCGGCGGCGTTGGTGTGCCCGGCGATCGGCGACTGGACCAGTTCACCGAAGCGGATGCCGATGCCCTGCGCGGCACCGGAGTTGTTGATGTCGAAAAAGTCGCCGTTGACCGCGGCCACCGCCCGGGAACGGTCCACCGCGGCGCGCAGCGGCTCGTCCCGGGTCACCGCACCGGAGTTGACGTAGTCCACGGTGACGCCGCCGGACAGGTCGGCGGTGAGCGCGTCGGCGCGCAGCCAGCCGTCGGCGTCGTACCGGTCGAAGGAGGTCAGGTCGAGTCCGGGGGCGACCGGACGGGTGGTCTTCGCGGTCTCCAGGCCGCCGGCCGGTTCCAGGCCGGGGGCGTCGCCGGCGAGGGCGACGGCGGAGTCAGGGCGGGAGGAGGCGGCCGGGGCGTCCTCGGCCGCGGTGTGCGGCTCGCCTGCGGGCGCCGCGACCCCGGGTGGGACGGGACCGGCCAGGGTGAGCAGCGGCGTCAGCAGCAGGACGCCGGCGAGACGGGCAGATCGACTGCGGATACGCATGGACGACAGTCAACCGGAAACTGAATAGAAGTTTCAATACCTCTAGGCTTAACCGTAGAAAAACTTCAAGCCGGCTGTTCGGTGCGAGATCTCCCCGCTGATCGTGGCCCGCTTCGCGCCCGGCCCGGAACGCGGAAGAGGGGCACGACCCGCAGGCCGTACCCCTCTTCGCTCCGCCCCTGGCGGGATCACTCGCCCGGCGTGGACTTCGCGATCTGCATCAGGAACTCGATGTTCGTCCGGGACTGCTTGAGCCGGTCCAGCAGGAGGTCGAGCGCCGCCTGCGAGTCCAGCGAGTGCAGCACCTTCCGGAGCTTGTGGACGATCGCCAGCTCCTCCGGCGCGAGCAGGACCTCCTCCTTGCGCGTACCGGAGGGGTTGATGTCGATCGCCGGGAAGACCCGCTTGTCGGCGATCTTCCGGTCCAGCTTGAGCTCGGCGTTGCCGGTGCCCTTGAACTCCTCGAAGATGACCGTGTCGGCCATCGACCCGGTCTCCACCAGCGCGGTGGCGAGGATGGTCAGGGAGCCGCCGTTCTCGATGTTCCGCGCCGCACCCAGGAAGCGCTTCGGCGGGTAGAGCGCGGTGGAGTCGATACCACCCGACATGATCCGGCCGCTGGCCGGCGCCGCCAGGTTGTACGACCGACCGAGCCGGGTCACCGAGTCGAGCAGCACGACCACGTCGTGCCCCAGCTCGACCAGGCGCTTCGCCCGCTCGATCGCCAGCTCCGCCACCGTGGTGTGGTCCTGCGGCGGACGGTCGAACGTGGCCGCGATGACCTCGCCCTTCACCGACCGCTGCATGTCGGTGACCTCTTCCGGCCGCTCGTCGACCAGCACCACCATCAGGTGGCACTCCGGGTTGTTGCGGGTGATCGCGTTCGCGATCGCCTGCAGCACCATCGTCTTACCGGCCTTCGGCGGCGAGACGATCAACGCCCGCTGACCCTTGCCGATCGGCATCACCAGGTCGATCACCCGGGTGGTCAGGATGTGCGGCTCGGTCTCCAGCCGCAGCCGCTCCTGCGGGTACAGCGGAGTGAGCTTGTAGAACTCCGGCCGGCGCTTCGCCTCGTCCGGCTCCATCCCGTTGATGGTGTCCAGCCGGACCAGTGGGTTGTACTTGTCGCGCCGCTGCTCGCCGTCCCGCGCGGCCCGCACGGCGCCGGTGATGGCGTCACCGCGGCGCAGGCCGTACTTCTTGATCTGGGACATCGAGACGTACACGTCGTTCGGGCCGGCCAGGTAGCCGGTGGTCCGGACGAAGGCGTAGTTGTCGAGCACGTCGATGATGCCGGCGACCGGGACGAGCACGTCGTCCTCGCCGACCTGCGGCTCGCGGCCGCCGCCCTCGCCGCCCTCGGCCCGCTCACCGCGGCCCCGCCGGCGGTCACGGAACCGGCTGCGCCGGCCGCGCCGGCCGCCGCCCTCGCCGTCCTCGTCGCCGTCGTTGTCGCGCTCAGCGCGCTCGGCGCGCTGGCCACGGTCGTTGCGCTCGCCACGCTCGGCCCGCTCGCCCCGCTCGGCACGCTCGCCGCGCTCGGCACGCTCGCCGCGCTCAGCCCGCTCGGCCCGCTCGCCACGCTCGGCACGCTCAGTGCGCTCGCCCCGCTCGGCACGCTCAGTGCGCTCGCCCCGCTCGGCACGCTCGGTGCGCTCTGCCCGCTCGGCGCCACGCTCCCGGCCGCGGCTCTCGCCGCGCTCGGCCCGCTCACCGGTCTCGGCCGGGGCCTCCTCGGCACGCGGCTCGGCCGGACGCGCCTCGGCGGTCGCGGCGGCCCGGCCACGCCGGCTCCGGGTACGACCCTCGGTCACCTCGGCGGCCGGCGCCTGCTCGGCCGGGCGGCGCTCGGTCTCGGCCCGCTCCTCACGGACCTCGGCGTGCACCTCTTCCCGGGCCGGAGCGGCCGCGGCCGCGACCTCGGCCCGCGGTCGAGGGGTGCCGGCGGCGGCGCCGCCCTGCCGCTCGGTGATCGCGCTGATCAGCTCGCCCTTGCGCATGCGAGCCGTACCGGAGATGCCGAGCGACGCGGCCAGGCTCTGAAGCTCAGGCAGCAGCATCGCCGACAGGCCGGTACCGCTGCGCCGACGGCGCGTGGGAGCGGCGGCGGTGGCATCGCCAGCGACGTTGGAAACATCCGACGTCACGTCGGTGGTGTCGCTCAATGGATTCCTTCCCTCGATAGGCCGGGGCTGCCCGGAGTCGAAACCAGGTGGCCGGGCGGCCTCGGTGCACCCGCCTCGCATGGACGCGTCGCGGGAGTCTGTGACACAGCAGCCGGTCGGTTTCCCGACTCACCAGCGTCGGTGAGCAGGTCTCGCCGTCTGCGGCGACCTGTGGAAACTGCGGTGCGGCGTAGGCCTTTGGCAGGGGTGACGGGCTGACCGCCGAGAGCTTCGGGGGTGCGCCGCCCCGCAGGAGATCGCGTGCTTCGCGGCTGTGCTGAGTCTAGAGCGTAATCAACTCTTCCGACCTGCGGCAACAGGGTCCCGCTCGGCGTGTCCAAGTCTACCCCGGCTGACCCGGGCACCGCTGACATCTATGGGCAACTCCCAGCGCTGCCAATCTGTTCCCGCGTCGAACCCCGCCGGCACCTCGGTCAACGCCAGGACGGTCGGGCCCGCCCCACTGACCACAGCGGCCACATCCGCCTCACGCAGGGCGGCGACCAGGGCTGCCGTCCCCGGCATCCCCTCGGCGCGGTAGTCCTGGTGCAGCCGGTCGACCGTGGCCGGCAGCAGCAGCGCCGGATCGGTGGTCAGCGCGTGCACCAGCAGGGCCGCGCGTCCGGCGGTCAGGGCCGCGTCGGCGTGCGGCACGGTGGTCGGCAGCGCGGCCCGGGCGACGGCGGTCAGGCCGCGCTCGCCGGGCACGAAGACGGTCGGGCGGACGCCCTCCGCCACGGGCAGCGACACCGCCCGGGCACCGGCCGGCTCGGTCCAGGCGACGGTGAAGCCACCGAGCAGGCAGGGCGCGACGTTGTCGGGGTGGCCCTCGATCTCGGCGGCCAGCCGGAGCGCGGCGACGTCGTCCAGCAGCGCCGCGCCGTCGTCGGCCAGCGCCCGGGCCAGCAGCACCCCGGCGACGATGGCCGCCGAGGACGAACCGAGGCCCCGGGCCTGCGGGATCCGGTTGACGCACTCCAGGGCCAGCCCCGGCGGCTGCGTGCCCAGCACGTCGAAGGTGGCCCGCATGGCCACCACCACCAGGTGCTGGTCGCCGTCCGGCAGCTCGCCGGCGCCCTCGCCGGTCACCGCAACCCGGACCCCACCGGCGGTCACCTCGGCCGCCACGTCGTCGTACAGCCCCAGGGCCAGCCCGAGCGAGTCGAAGCCCGGCCCCAGGTTCGCGCTGGTCGCGGGCACCCGGACCCGCACGGGACCGGAGGCGAGAGTCATCGGCACCGGCTCATGCTAGGACCCGACACCGACAGCCCGCCGATTCGCCCGGACCGTGGGATGCGTGCCCACGCGCTCGGCGAAGCCCGCGTCGGTCGTGGGCGCCTCGCAGCCCCGATGGCGGGTGGGCGACGCCGCCGCGCGCACCGTGCGGGCCGGCGCGGGTCAGGACGCCCGGCTGGCACAGGGCTCCTCCGCCGGATCGGTGAGCGAGAGCCGCCGGGTGGCCAGCCGCCAGCCCAGCGCGTAGACCACGGTGACCAGACCGCAGCCGGCCAGCACGCTCCGCTCGCTCACCGTGTCGACCACCAGGGCGACGGCCAGCTGGCTGACCGAGATGGCCAGCGTCGCCAGCATCATGTCGGTGGCGAAGACCCGCCCCCGCAGGTGGTCCGGCACCTCGCCCTGCAGGGCGTAGTTGGACAGCACCCAGTTGCTGCCGCCGCCGAGGTGGGCCAGGAAGACCAACACCAGCACCAGCGGGAACCAGGCGACCACCGACACCCCGAGGTAGGCCAGGCCGTAGAGGGACATGGACAGCGCCAGGCCGGTGAGCAGCCAGGCCCGGTTGGCGAGCACCCGGCGCATCAGGATCGGGCCGACCAGCGCCCCGGCGCCCCGGGCGGCGAAGAGCAGTCCGGTGCCGACCGCCCCGACCCCGTACACCCCGGCGAGCAGCGGGAAGACGGTCAGCACGCCGTTGCCCAGGCCGACCGCCGACTTGACGGTGACCAGGCCGAGCACGCGCGGCTGGTGCGCGATGTAGCGCAGCGCCTCGCGGATCGCCGCCCAGGTGCGGGTGGGTGCCAGCGCCGGGTCGCGGGGGGCCTGCAGCGGCCGGCGGATCAGCGCGGCCAGGCCCGCCGCCACCACCAGGCTCCCCGCCGCCACCCAGAAGCTGACGTACGCGCCGGCGGCCGCGCTGAGCATGCCCCCGAGCGAGGCGCCGACGACCGTCATGGTGCCCCAGGCGGAGCCGGCCACGGCGTTGCCAGCGGCCAGGTCCGCCGGGTCGAGCACGTTGGGCAGGGCGGCCTGGGCGGCCGGCGAGTAGAACGCCTTCGCCACCGCCACGGCCGCGATCGCCACCAGGGCCAGCCAGGCCGTCCGGGAGCTGCGGACGCCGAGCAGCAGCAGGACCCCGGCCAGCGCGGCGAGGTTGGCCGCGATCATGGTCTTCCGCCGGTCGAACCGGTCGGCGATGGTGCCGGTGTACGGCAGCAGCAGCGCCAGCGTGCCGGTGTCCACGGCGAGCACCAGCGCCCCCCACACCCCGCTGCCGGTCAGCTTCGGCAGGAGCACCAGCAGCGGCACCATGACGAACCAGTCGGCGCCGAACACCACCAGCTCGGCGAGGAAGAGGTTGCGGAAGTCGCGATTGCGGACCAGGACCGAGACGGTGGGTGACACGCCGGCACACTACCGGGCCGGTCAGACCACGGCGGCGTGGCGGAGCATCTGGGAGACGGTCACGAAGGTGTAGCCGCGGGCCCGCAGCCCGGTGATCATGTCGGGCAGGCCGCGCAGCGCGACCAGCCGCCGCTCCGTGCCCACGTCATGGCCGAGCAGGATGGTGCCGGGCTGCACGTCGGCGACGATTCGCCGGGCGTGCCCGGCCGGGTCGTCGGGAAACTCACCCTCGACCATCTGCAACGTCCACAGCACCAGCCGGTAGTCCAGCCGAGCGGCGGCGTGCAGCACCGCCCCACCCAGGTGCCCCCAGGGCGGGCGGATCAGGCGGGGCGCGACCCCGGTGGCCTCGGTGATGGCCTCGTGGCTGCGCCGGAGGTCGTCGTACGCGGCGTGGGCGTCCATCCGGGCCAGGTCGTGGTGGGCCCAACTGTGATTGCCCACCTCGTGCCGCCCCAGCCGGCCCCGGACCAGGGCGGCGTGCTCCCGGGCCCGGACACCGACCAGGAAGAAGGTGGCCGGGACGGCGTACTTATCCAGGGTGTCCAGCACCATCGGCGTCCACTGTGGCAGCGGCCCGTCGTCGAAGGTGAGGGCGAGCAGGCGCTCCGTGGTGCGTACGCCCCAGACGACCTCGACCGTGCCCGAGCCGACCTCCTGGTGGCGGCTGCCCACGGTGGCACTGGCCGGCCCGCCGGCGATCGGGAGCCGGCGGTCGGCGATCCAGGTGCTCTGCGAGGTCGCGGCGGCGCCCAGCGCGGCACCCCCGGCCAGCAGCGCGGTGCGACGCAGCACCGCCCGCCTGTCCCACCGGCCCACGCCGTCCGCCATGGCCCCGCCCCCGCTCCGGCCGGCCATCCGCGACAGCGAGCCGACGACGCGCAGTAGGTGTCAACTCACCCACGGTACAGCCTGGCGTCGCCGTCCACGGTCCCCTCGCGCCGCCGTCCGCCACGAAGCGCCCGCTTCCCCGAAAAGAGTGGTCCCTCCTCCCTCCGCCCGGGGATGCTGGAGGGCCCTTTTCGCGGAAAGAGTGGCCAGCCGAGGCGGAATGGCCACTCTTTCCGGGCATTTGCCCGCAACCCGCCGGGGCGGCGGTGGCGGGTGGGGGTCAGTCGGCTGGTGGGAGGGGGGAACGCCGGCTCTTCGGGAGCCGGAGCACCTCGAACTGGTCCGTACCGTCGAGCAGCGCGGCCGAGGGGGCCGGCCGGGCCGGCGCCGGTGCGGCGGGCTCGACCGGCGGCTCGCCACCGCCGACGGTCGCCGGGACCGGCACCGGTGCGCCCCGGCGGCGGGCCCGAAGTGCACGCAGCGACTCCTTGGCGCGTTCCACCATGGTGTAGAGGGTCGGCACCAGGATCAGCGTCAGCAGCGTCGAGCTGATCAGGCCGCCGATCACCACGACCGCCAGCGGCCGGGAGATGAAGCCACCCTCGCCGGTGAGGCCGAAGGCCATCGGGAGCAGCGCGAACACCGTGGCGACCGCGGTCATCAGGATCGGGCGCAGCCGCCGGCGGCCGCCCTCGACCACCGCCTCGGTCACGCCCATCCCCCGGGCCCGGTACTGGTTGATCAGGTCGAGCAGCACGATCGCGTTGGTCACCACGATGCCGACCAGCATGAGCACGCCGATCAGCGCCGGTACGCCCAGCGGCGTCCCGGTGGCCAGCAGCAGCGCGATCGCCCCGGTGGCCGCGAACGGGACGGAGACCAGCAGGATCAGCGCCTGGGTCAGGCTGCGGAACGTACCGACCATGATCAGAAAGACGATCGCGATCGCGGCCAGCACGGCCAGCCCCAGGTCGGCGAAGGCGTCCTTCTGGTCGGCGCTCACCCCGCCGATGGCGAACGTCGCCCCCGGCACCTCCAGCGCGTCCAGCCGTTTCTGCAACTCCTGGGTGGTGGCGCCGAGGTCCGAGCCGGTTGCCGTGCCGGTGACCGAGACGCTCCGCTCGCCGTCGATCCGGGTCACCTGCTGCGGGCCCTCGACCTGGTTGACGTCGGCGATGTCGTCCAGCTTGACCGGGCCCACCGGCAGCGCCCGCAGGTCCGCCACGCTCAGCGGCGGCCGGGTCCCGGTGCTGAGCACCACGTTCAGCGGCCGGCCGTCCAGCGTGACCTGGCCCAGCGGGGCACCCCGGTACGCCTGCGCGACGAGCTGACCGACGGCCGCCTCGGTGAGCCCGGCCCGCGCCGCGGCGACCCGGTCCACGGTCACCTCGACCCGGGGCACCCGGGCGGCGAGGCCGGTGGCGACGTCGTCGACACCCGGCGTACCGGCCATCGCGTCCCGGACGGCCTCGGCGGCCCGGGTCAGGGTCTCCTGATCGGCGGCCTGCACGACCACCTCGAGCTGGCTGGCGGAGGCGCCGCTCTGTCCGGCGCCGAAGCTCAGCTCACCCACCTCCGGGCCGAGGGCGTCGAACTCCTCGCGGAGCGTGCGCCGGACCTTCGCGGCGTCGGTGTCCTCGGTGAGCGCCACCGAGTAGGAGGCGGTGTTGTTGCCACCGCCACCCGCCCACGGACTGTCCGTGCCGCCCGCGCTGACCTGGTATGTCTTCACCCCCGGCGTACCCCGGAGCACCTCCTCGACCCGCGCGGCGGCCTGGTCGGTGCCGGTCAGCCCGGTGCCCGCCGGCAGCTCCTGCCGGATGGCCAGTATGTCCTGGCCGGAGTCGTCCAGGAAGTTGGTCTCCAGCTTCTGGGCCAGGCCGAACGTGCCGAGCAGCACCAGCAGGCCCAGCCCCACGGTGGCCCAGCGGGTGCCCCAGGAGCGGGTGGCGAACCCGATGGCCGGTAGGTACGCCCGCTGCAGCGGGCTGCGCAGCTCCTTCTCCTCGGCCGCCCGCCGGGCTGCGGCGTCGTCCGCCCCGCTGCGGCCCGGCTTCAGGAACCAGTACGCCAGCACCGGGATCACGGTCAGCGAGACCAGCAGCGAGGCGAGCAGGGCCACCGTCACGGTGATCGCGAACGGTGCGAAGAGCTGCCCGACGAAGCCGCCCACCAGCGCGATCGGCGCGAAGACGGCGACCGTGGTGAGCGTCGAGGCGGTCACCGCGCCGGCCACCTCGCGGACCGCACCGAGGATGGCCTCCCGCTTCGGCTCGCCGTACTCCAGGTGCCGCTTGATGTTCTCGAGCACCACGATGGAGTCGTCGACGACCCGACCGACGGCGATGGTCAGCGCGCCGAGGGTGAGCAGGTTGAGCGAGTGGTCGCCGGCCAAGAGCACGATCAGCGCGACCAGCACCGACAGCGGGATGGAGACCGCGGTGACCACGGTGGAGCGGATCGAGAGCAGGAAGACCAGGATCACCACCACCGCCATCAGCAGGCCGAGCAGGCCCTCGGTGGTGAGGCTCTCGATGGACCGCTCGACGAACGGGGCCTGGTCGAAGACCACGGTGAGCGCGGCGCCGGAGGCGGCCGAGAGCGCGTCGAGCCGGTCCCGGATCTCGTGCGAGATCCGCACCGCGTTGCCGTCCGGGGTGGCGGTGACGGCGATGCCGAGACTGGGCTTGCCGTTGGTCCGGGTGAAACCGGTGGCCGGGGCGAGCTGCTGCTCCACCCGGGCCACGTCGCCGAGGCGTACCGGGGCGGCGGGGGCGGTGGTGAGCACGATGCCACGCAGGTCGTCCACGGTCCGGATCGGGGTGCCGACCTGGACCGGCAGCGATCGGCTGCCGTCGGCCACCGCGCCGGCCGGCACCGCGACGCCGTTGGTCTTGAGCGCCTGGCCGATCGCGGTGGGGGCCAGCCGCGCCGCGGCCAGCTTCACCGGGTCGGGGGTGACCAGCACGACCGGGTCGCGGGTGCCGGTCACCGCGACCGTCCGGACCCCGTCCAGTCCCTCCAGCTCGGGTACGACGTTGCGGCGCAGCTGCTCCGCCAGCGCCTGCTCGTCGTCGCCGCCGGTCGCGGCCACCACCACGGCGGGCAGATCGTCGGTGCTGCCGGCGATGACCTGCGGATCCACCCCCTGGGGCAGCTGCCCGTCGATGCGGTTCAACGCGGTCTGCATCTTGTTGACCACGTCGTCCAGATCGGTGCCGAACGCGTACTGCACCTGGACCGTGGTGGAGCCCTCGCGGGAGGTCGAGGTGATCTTCTCCAGCCCCGGGATGCCCTGCAGGCTGTTCTCGATCGGCTCGGTGACCTGGGACTCGACGATCTCCGGCGCGGCGCCCGGGTACGCCGCCACGATGAACGCGGCGGGGAACTCCAGCGACGGCAGGAGCTGCTGCTTCAGCGATGGTACGGCGAACGCCCCGAACGCCGCGGTCACCAGCGCGATGAGGGCGATCAGCCCTCGGTTGGCGAGGCTGAATCTGGCGAGCAGCGACATCGGCGTGGCTCACTCCTGGAATGGGGTCTGCGGGTGCCCAAAGTCTGCCCCACCCCGTCTGTCCACTCCGCACCCACCCACCCCTGCCCATCCCCGCCCCCCCTTCCGTTGATCATGAGGTTAGCGGCGAATGGGAGCGCTCCCCCTGCCGCTAATCTCATGATCGCCAGGCGGGACCGGCAGGGCGGCGGGGCCGGCGGGGCAGGAGGGGGTGGCGGTCAGGCCAGGTCTAGGGAGCGGGCGGCGGACAGGGGGTCGTTGGCGATGGTCACCGGGGCGGGGGCGGTGGAGATGGCCCACTCCGGGTCCTTGAGGCCGTGGCCGGTGACCGTGCAGACCACGGTGGACCCGGCCGGCACCCGGCCCGCGGCGCCCTGCTGGAGCAGACCGGCCACGCTGGCCGCGCTGCCCAGCTCGACGAACACGCCCACCTCGCGGGCCAGCAGCCGGTACGCCGAGAGGATCTCCCGGTCGGTGACCGCCGAGATCAGGCCGCCGGAGGCGTCCCGGGCGTCGACCGCCTTGGTCCAGCTCGCCGGGTTGCCGATCCGGATGGCGGTGGCGATGGTCGAGGGCTCCGGCACCACCTGCCCGGTGACGATGGGGGCGGCACCGGCCGCCTGGAAGCCATACATCTTCGGCGCCTTCGTGGCGTTGCCGGCCGCCACGTCCTCCGAGTAGCCCATCCAGTAGGCGGAGATGTTGCCGGCGTTGCCGACCGGCAGGCAGTGGATGTCCGGCGCGTCGCCCAGCGCCTCGACGATCTCGAACGCGGCGGTCTTCTGCCCGTGCAGCCGGTCGATGTTGACCGAGTTGACCAGGGCGACCGGGTAGTCCTGGGCGAGCTTGCCGGCCAGCGCCAGGCAGTCGTCGAAGTTGCCCTGCACCTGGAGCAGCCTGGCGCCGTGCACCAGCGCCTGGGCCAGCTTGCCCAGCGCGATCTTGCCCTGCGGCACCAGCACCGCGCAGGTGATCCCCGCGCGGGCCGCGTACGCTGCGGCGGAGGCGCTGGTGTTGCCGGTGGAGGCGCAGATGATCGCCTTGTCACCGGCCTCGACGGCCTTGGAGACGGCGACCGTCATGCCCCGGTCCTTGAAGGAGCCGGTGGGGTTGGCCCCCTCCACCTTCAGCCAGACGTCGGCGCCGATCCGGGCGGAGAGCACCGGCGCCGGCAGCAGCGGGGTGTTCCCCTCGTGCAGGGTGACGACCGGGGTGGCGTCGGTGACCGGCAGTCGGTCCCGGTACGTCTCGATCAGACCCCGCCACATGTCGCTCTCCTCGCCTCGACCGCCCCGGCCACATCGGGGCTTCTACCAGCGTGAACCAGCCTTTCGGACCGGCCGCCGGCACACCTGGGGTTAACCATCAGGCGGGACGGGAGCTACGCCCCGCCCTCGACCCGCAGCACGCTGGTCACCGAGCGGACGATCGCCAGCCCACGCAGCTCCCGGACGGTGGCCGCGAGCGCGGCGTCCGGCGCGACGTGGGTGACGATGACCAACTCGGCGTCCGCGCCCCCGCCGGCCGCGCCGCCACTCGCCGGGCCCTGCCGGACGGTGGCGATGGAGACCTCGTGCCCGGCGAACACCCCGGCCACCGCCGCCAGCACACCCGGCCGGTCGGTCACGTCGAGGCTGATGTGGTAGCGGGTGAGCGCCTCCCCCATCGGCCGCACCGACAGGTCGGCGTACGCCGACTCGCTGGGCGCGTGCACCCCGGCGAGGCGGTTGCGGGCCACCGCCACCACGTCGCCGAGCACGGCGCTGGCGGTCGGCGCGCCGCCGGCGCCGCGGCCGTAGAACATCAGCTGCCCGGCCGCCTCCGCCTCGACGAAGACCGCGTTGAACGCGTCGCCGACGCTGGCCAGGGGATGGGTCAGCGGAATCATCGCCGGGTGCACCCGGACACTGACCGTCTCGCGGCCCTGCGCGTCGGAGCCCCGGGCGGCGATGCAGAGCAGCTTGATGGTGCAGCCCATCGCCTTGGCGCTGGCGACGTCGGCGGCGGTCACCTCGGTGATGCCCTCCCGGTGCACGTCGGCCGCGGTGACCCGGGTGTGGAACGCCAGGGAGGCGAGGATGGCGGCCTTGGCGGCGGCGTCGAAGCCCTCCACGTCGGCCGTCGGGTCCGCCTCCGCGTACCCCAGCTCGGTGGCCTCCTCCAGCGCCTCGGCGAAACCGGCGCCGGTGGCGTCCATGGCGGAGAGGATGAAGTTGGTGGTGCCGTTGACGATGCCGGTGACCCGGTTGATCCGGTCCCCGTGCAGCGACTCGCGCAGCGGGCGCAGCAGCGGGATGGCCCCGGCGACGCTCGCCTCGTAGTAGAGGTCGGCGCCGCCCTCGGCGGCGGCGTCGTGCAGCGCGGCGCCGTCCTCGGCGAGCAGCGCCTTGTTGGCCGTGACCACGCTCTTGCCCGCGCGCAGCGCCTCGACGAGCCAGCTCCGGGCCGGCTCGATGCCGCCGACGACCTCCACCACGACGTCCACGTCGTCCCGCTTGATCAGCCCGAGCGGGTCGGTGGTGAACAGGGCGGGGTCGACCGGCAGGTCACCTCGGTCCCGGCCGAGCCGGCGTACGGCGATGCCGGCGATCTCCAGCGGGGCACCGATCCGGGCGGCGAGGTCGGCCGACTGCTCGTGCAGCAGCCGCACCACGTCGCTGCCGACCGTGCCGCAGCCGAGCAGCGCCAAGCGAACGGGTGAGGTCATCCGACATCCAATGCGAGCAGGTCCGCTTCGGTCTCCCGGCGGACGATCAGCCGGGCCCGACCGTCGCGGACGGCGACGACCGGGGGCCGCGGGACATGGTTGTAGTTGCTGGCCATGCTCCGGCAGTACGCCCCGGTGCCGGGCACCGCGACAAGATCTCCGGGCTGCACGTCAGCGGGCAGGAATTCATCCTTCACCACGATGTCCCCGGACTCACAATGCTTTCCCACCACGCGGGCGAGCAGCGGTTCCGCCGCCGAGGCCCGGTTCGCCACCGTCGCCGAGTAGGACGCGTCGTAGAGCGCGGTGCGGATGTTGTCGCTCATCCCGCCGTCCACGCTCACGTAGGCACGATGACCGTCGCCGCCGCCAGTGCCCAGCGGCACGGACTTGACCGTGCCGACCTCGTAGAGGGTGAACACGGCGGGACCGACGATGGCCCGGCCCGGCTCGATGGACAGGTGCGGCACCCGCAGCTTCTCGGCGAAGCACTCGGCGTCGACGATCTTGCGCAGCCGCTTGGCCAGGTCGCTCGGCGCGGCCGGGTCGTCCTGCGTGGTGTACGCGATGCCGAACCCGCCGCCCAGGTCCAGCTCGGGCAGTTCCACCCCGCGGGCGTCGCGGATCTGCGCCTGCAGGCCGAGCACCCGACGGGCGGAGACCTCGAAGCCGCTGGCGTCGAAGATCTGCGACCCGATGTGCGAGTGCAGCCCGCGCAGCTCCAGCACGCCCTCGTCGAGGATCTTGAAGGCGGCCGCCGCAGCCGCCCCGCCGGCTAGCGAGAAGCCGAACTTCTGGTCCTCGTGCGCGGTGGCGATGAACTCGTGGGTGTGCGCCTCCACGCCGACGGTGACCCGGACCAGCACCTTGGGGCGTACCCCACGCTCGCGGGCGAGCGCGGTGAGCCGGTCGATCTCGGCGAACGAGTCGACGATGATCCGGCCCACCCCGGCGTCCACCGCCCGGGTCAGCTCGGCCACCGACTTGTTGTTGCCGTGGAAGCCGATCCGCTCCGCCGGCATCCCCGCCGACAGCGCGGTGGCCAGCTCGCCGCCGGTGCAGACGTCGAGGAAGAGGCCCTCCTCGGCGATCATGCGGACCACTGCCCGGCAGAGGAAGGCCTTGCCGGCGTAGTAGACGTCGGCGTCCGGGAAGGCGTCCCGGAACTCGCGGCAGCGCGAGCGCAGGTCGTCCTCGTCCAGCACGTACACCGCGGTGCCGAACTCGGCGGCCAGCTCGCGGACGTCCAGGCCGGCGACCTCCAGCGCGCCGCCCGCCCCGCGCGCCACGTGGCGCGGCCACAGCTGCGGCACCAGGGCGTTGACGTCGACCGGGGTACGCAGCCAGGCCGGCCCGCGGTTGCCGATGTCGCCGTGCAGGGCACCGGCCTCGTGCGCGCGCATGGGACTACATCCTTTCCGGGGCGGAGACGCCGAGCAGCTGCAGGCCGTTGGCGATGACCACGCGGGTGGCGTCGTTGAGCCAGAGCCGGGCCCGGTGGGTGTCGGTGATCTCCTCCTCGCCCTGCGGGGTGACCCGGCACTGGTCGTAGAACCGGTGGAACGCCGGGGCCACCTCGCGCTCCAGGTAGTGCGCGAGCCGGTGCGGCTGGCGCAGCTCCGCGGCGGTGGCCACCACGGCCGGGAACCCGGCGAGGGCCTTGAGCAGCTCGTGCTCCTTCTCGTGGCTGAGCAGCTCGGGGCGGAAGTCCGCCGCCGCGCCCCGGGTCAACCCCGCCTCGGCGGCCTGCCGCGAGATGCCGGCGGTCCGCGCGCCCACGTACTGCACGTAGTAGACCGGGTTGTCGTTCTTGGCCCGGGTCCACAGCTCCACGTCGATGTCGATGGGCGAGTCGGCCGAGTAGCGGGCCAGCGCGTATCGGGCGGCGTCCACGCCGATCGCGTCGACCAGGTCCTCCAGGGTGACCACGGTGCCGGCCCGCTTGCTCATCCGCACCGGCTGCCCGTCGCGGACCAGGTTGACCAGCTGACCGATGAGGATCTCCAGGTTGCGGTCCGGATCATCGCCGAAACAGGCGGCCATGGCCTTCATCCGGCCGATGTAGCCGTGGTGGTCGGCGCCCAGCATGATCACCACGCGCTCGAAGCCGCGCTCGCGCTTGTCCAGGTAGTAGGCGCAGTCGGCGGCGAAGTAGGTCCACTCGCCGTTGGACTTGCGCAGCACCCGGTCCTTGTCGTCGCCGAAGTCGGTGGTGCGCAGCCAGGTGGCGCCCGCGGCCTCGTAGACGTGCCCCTGCTCGCGCAGCCGGGCCAGCGCCTTGTCCAGCTCGCCCCGGTCGTGCAGGTCCTTCTCGTTGAAGTAGGTGTCGAACTCGACGCCGAAGTCGCGCAGCGACGCCTTGATCTCTTCGAACATCAGCTGGACGCCCTCGACCCGGAACATCTCCTGGGCGGCGGCGTCGTCCAACTCCCGGACCTCCGGCCGGCGCCGGCACACCTCGTCCGCGATCTCGGCGAGGTACGCCCCGCCGTAGCCGTCCTCCGGGGTCGGCTCGCCCTTGGCGGCGGCGAGCAGCGAGCGGGCGAACCGGTCGATCTGGGAGCCGGCGTCATTGAAGTAGTACTCGGTGCCGACGTCGGCGCCGGTGGCGCGGAGCAGCCGGCTCAGCGCGTCGCCGACGGCCGCCCAGCGGACCCCGCCGATGTGCACCGGGCCGGTCGGGTTCGCCGAGACGAACTCCAGGTTGATCTTCTGGCCGGCGAGGGTCTCACTGCGGCCGTACTCCGGGCCGGCCTCGACGATGACCTTGGCCAGCTGGCCGGCGGCGGCCGAGTCGAGCCGGATGTTCAGGAAGCCCGGGCCGGCGATCTCCACCGACTTGATCCCGGGCGCCCGACCGAGCTGCTCGGCCAGGGCGGCGGCCAGCTCCCGCGGGGGTACGCCGACCTTCTTGCTCAGCTGCAGCGCCAGCGTCGAGGCGTAGTCGCCGTGCTCGGGGTTTCGGGGTCGCTCGACGGTGGTCTGCGCGGGCAGCGCGGAGCCGTCCAGGCGCCGGTCCTCGAAGACGGCGCGGGCTGCGGCAAGGACTACGTCGGCGAGTTCTGCGGGAGTCACCGAACCATGTTATCGGGGGTAGACTCGGGCACCGCGGCGGCGACCAGCATGTGAACCGGCCCGCCGGGCTCCCTGACCGACCGACCTGACGAGGCACGATGAGCATCAGCACCCCGGGCGGCCCGGAGCGCCGTCCGACCGTGGTCAGCACCGGCAAGAAGCCGGCCGCCGGCCGGCCGGCCGCTGCCGACAAGCCCGCCGGCGGCAAGGCCGGGTCCGGCAAGGGCAACCCGCGGCCGGCCGCGGGCGGCAAGGGCCGCAAGCCGGTCGCCCCGGTGAAGGTCAGCCAGGGTCGGTCCTGGGGCCCGATCGCCCTCTTCGTCGCGGTCGGCGTGCTCGCCGCCGGCATCATCGGCTACGGCGCCTACGCCGCCTTCCAGGGCTCGCAGCCGTGGCAGAAGCGGGCCGACGCCATCAAGGGCATCGTCGACTACCGCAAGAAGGACCCGGACCTGGTCAAGGGTGGCAACCACCAGCCGGGCCCGATCAAGTACGACATCCTCCCGCCGGTCGCCGGCCCGCACAACCAGGCCTGGCAGAACTGCATGGGCGACGTCTACGACGCCCCGATCGCCAACGAGCACGCGGTGCACAGCCTGGAGCACGGCACGGTCTGGATCACCTACCGCCCGGACCTGCCGGCCGACCAGGTGGCCAAGCTCAAGGCCAAGGTCGAGGGCAAGGAGAAGCTGATGCTCAGCCCGTTCGAGGGGCTGGACAAGCCGATCTCGCTGCAGGCCTGGGGCTTCCAGCTCAAGGTCGACAACGCCGACGACAGCCGGATCGACGACTTCATCAAGACGCTGAAGGTCAACGCCTCCATCGAGGGGCCGACCGCGCTCTGCGACCAGGGCGTCACCGCCACCGGCACCACGCCCCGGGACAACCTGAACAACCAGATGCCCGAGCAGCCGACCCAGTGAGGACGCCGCGATGACCGCCGCCGTGACGACGGACGCCGACCTCGACGAGGCCCCGGTCACCGGTGACGGTGCCCGGGGGGCCGCGCGTCGCTTCGGCGTCCTGGCGCTGGCCGCCGCCGTCGTGGTCGGTCTCCTGCTCGGGTACGCGGGCGGCCTGCTCACCCCGACGCTCACCCGTCCGGGTGACAACTCCGCCGAGGCGGGCTTTGCCCGGGACATGACCACCCATCACGCGCAGGCGGTGGCGATGGGGTTGCTGGCCTTCCAGCAGGGCCAGGACCCGGAGGTACGGCAGCTGGGCGTCGACATCGCCACGGGCCAGCAGGGCGAGATCGGCACCATGCAGACCTGGCTGCGCTCGTGGCACCTGGACCCGACCGGCGGCCAGCCGCCGATGGCCTGGATGCCGGACGGCGCCGGGCTGGTCAAGAACGGCCTGATGCCGGGCATGGCCACGTCGGAGGAGATGGCGAAGCTGCGGGCCGCCAAGGGCCGGGAGTTCGACGTGCTCTTCCTCACCATGATGCGGCAGCACCACCTGGGCGGGATCCACATGATCCAGGGGATCCTCGACCAGGGGCACGACGAGGACGTGCTGGCGGTCGCGCAGACCATGAAGAACACCCAGCAGACGGATCTGACCAACATCCAGGCCGCGCTCAAGCGGCTCGGTGGCTGAGCCACCGGCACGCCTGCTCTGGATGGGCCCGCGTCGTTCCCGACGCGGGCCCTTCCGCGTACCCGCCTCCCTGCCAGCCCGTTATGCCCGTTTATAACTTTTTGATGGAGTTCAACCCATAGTGCTCCTTGGAGACTTTTCTACCTACATATCGTGACCAGTTGCGATTCGGGCTCGTTGCGCAAGACGTGGGGGTTGCACTCAGAGACGCAGGCAGGTCGGTGACCAGTTGGTGCCGACGCCACACCATCGGCGGTGACGGGGCGGTGGCAGCCGTCCGTCGCGGACAGCGGCCGGGCGAGTCGGGAACGCTCAGCCGCGAACAGGAACTCGAACTGATCGACGTGCTGCGGGGCGTTCACCCCGACGGGTTCGGCCTGGACGAGGAGCTCTGGACGCGACAGAGCCTGACCACTCTCATCCAGCGCCGGTTCGACCTGACGATGGACCCCGGCACGGTCGGGGCGTACCTGCGGGCCTGGGGGTTGGGCCCGCGGGAGCCCCGGGAGCGGGCCTGCGGGCTCTGCGTGGGCGCGGTCGAGCGCTGGGTGCGCAGCGAGTACCCGGCGATCACCGGGGCCGCCCAGGAGCACGCCGCGGAGGTCTACTGGATCGGCCGGATACGCCTGCGCGGCACCATGCCGGCGGCCGACGTGATCTCCGCGGTCTCCTCCCGGGGCCGGGTCCGCTTCATGATCACCACACCGTCGGTCGACCCGCCGCTCCCGCGCGACTTCGTGCTGCGGCTCAGCGGCGCCGAGGAGCGCACCGTGCACCTGATCGTCGACGGCTCGTGGCCCCGCAACGAGTGGCCGCGCCGCCTGCCGCGCCGCATCGTCCTGCACCCGCTCCCCAGCTGCGGCCGCCCCCTGGCCGCCGCCTGACCCCGGCCGCCTTTCCGGTGATCATGAGGTTGACGGCGATGACGATCTCCGTCGCTGCCGCCAACCTCATGATCAGCGGCAACGGTGGACCTGGGGCGGCGCGCGGGATACCGATTGGGTGATCCGGAGGCGGGTTTGCTACTCTTCTCGGGTCGCTGAGCCCCCGTAGCTCAGGGGATAGAGCACCGCCCTCCGGAGGCGGGGGCGCAGGTTCGAATCCTGCCGGGGGCACAGACACAAGAAGCCCGGGCCGTCGGTCCGGGCTTCTTCGTATCTCCGGCGGGCACCTGCGGAAGCCACACCCGGACCGGTCAACCGGCCTCGCGGCGGGCCTTCGCGCGGCGCTTGCCCTCGTGCATGGCCTGCACCCGGGCCACCGGGATGGTCCGCCCCTCGGCGACCAGGTCGGCCGGGAGCCGTTGCGGGGCCGGCAGCGCCGCCGCCCACGGGTCCCGCTCGGCGACCAGCGCCGGCACGGTCCGCACGGTGAAGTCGGCGGGCATCGCCGACTCCAGGTCGTCCCAGCCAACCGGGTACGACACCGGCGTGCCCGGCCGCACCCGGGGGCTGTACGCCGCCACCACCGTCGCCCCGTACGCCCGGGTCGAGTCGACGAACACCCGGCCGCCCCGGTCCTCGACGATGAACGCGGTGGTGGCCAGCGCAGGGTCGAGGCGTTCGGCGCGGGCGGCGACGGCCCGGGTCGCGGCGGCCGCCTCCTCGGCCGTGGTCTCGGCGGCCACCGGCACGATCACGTGCACACCCTTGGCGCCGCTGGTCTTCACCGCGCCGGCCAGCCCGACGTCGGTCAGCGCCTGCCGGACCAGCAGCGCGGCCCGGACCGCCATCCCGAACGAGTCGCCCGGGGGCGGGTCGAGGTCGAGCACCAGCTGGGTGGGGTGCTCCGGCCGGCCCGCCAGGCCCAGCGTCGGGTGGTACTCCACCGCCCGCTGGTTGGCGAACCAGAGCAGCGTCCGCCGGTCGTCGCAGAGGGCGTACGAGATCCGCCGGCGGGACGCCTCCGCCCAGACCGAGGTGCGGCGCACCCAGTCGGGGGTGTACTTCGGCAGGTTCTTCTGCATGAACGGGTCCTGCCCGGGCCGCACCCGGACGACCGAGAGCGGCCGGTCGCGCAACTCCGGCAGGATCCGCTCATGGACGGCGTCCAGGTAGTCGACCAGATCGCGCTTGGTCGCCCCGGCCCCGTCGAACAGCGGCTGGTCCAGATTGGTCAGCGACACCCCGTCCCGGGTCTCGTCAGCGGCACCCATCCGCTCACCTTCCCGGGCCGAAGCCGTGCCGGCAACCCCGACACGGCCGCCGAGGGGGTCAGACCCAGAACGTGTCGTGCCGCAGAAAGAACTCCGTCCGTTCCTCCTCGGTCCGGCCGGCCAGGTCCAGCAGGCCCTCGAAGTAGCCCTCCCGGGGCGCGCCGGGGGCGAAGTGCAGCAGCATCGAGGCGGGCTCGCCGGACTCGTTGCGGAACGCGTGGACGCCACCCTCCGGGACGTGCACGAAGTCGCCGGGCACCGCATCGATCCACCGCCGGCCGTCGTAGATGCGGACCGTCCCGGACAGGATGTAGAACGACTCCGAGATGGATCGGTGGAAGTGCGGATCCGGGCCGCTCGGCTGCGGGCCCATCTCCCAGCGGTAGAGCCCGAACTGCCCGTTGGTCGACGCGCCGGTGGCCAGGTAGTGCGCCGTGCCGCCGCTGGGGTAGACCAGCTCGGGCGGCTGGTCGGCCGGGCGGTAGGTGGCGGTCGGCTCGCCCCAGTCTCCTGAGTAACGCGGCGGTGGGTAGGTCACCGTGCCTCCTCTCCGGTCGGGAACACCTCGTCGCCCGCCCGGATCGCGGCGAGCATCTCGACGGTACGGGCGCGGGCGGCCGCGTACAGCCCCTCACCGAAGCTGACCCGGGCCACGCCGAGCCCGGCCAGCTCGGCCACGGCCGGGGCGCCGGGGCGGGCCAGCACGTTGACCGGGGCGTCCACCTCGGCCACCAGGCTCCGGATGTCGGCGAGGACGATCGGGTAGACACAGTCCACCCCGGCGGCCCGATAGCGGCGGGCCCGGCGGACCGCCTCGGCGAGCCGCCCCTCCGGCGGCCCGTACGCCCGCAGGTCTCGCCGGGCTCGTGGCCGGCGCCTGAGCTCCAATTCCGCGCCGATGGACTGGGCCGATTTCGGCGTCGACCTGCACCTGGAACTGGACGCGAGCGGCGGCCGGCGGGCCGGGCTGGACGGGGCGCTGCGGGCGGCCATCCGCGACGGCCGGCTACCGCCGTCGGCCCGCCTGCCGGCCACCCGCACCCTCGGTGTCCGTCGGCGCCGGCACGCGAGGAGGCCAGCTCAGCGGACCGGGCAGGTCGCTGAGCGCCGGCCTGCCGGAGCCGTCGGGCGGGCTTCCTGGCGACGGGGCCGCCGGGCGGTGCGGAGGGCGACCAGCAGGGCGGCGACGACCAGCGCGGCGGCCACGGCGAAGGCGTACCGGTAGCCGGCGGCGAGGGCGCCGACCTGGTCGGCGCCGGCGGCGCGCGCCGCGTCGGTGCGGGCCGCGGCCAGGGTGGCGAGGGTGGCCAGCCCGAGCGCCCCGCCCACCTGCTGGGTGGTGTTGGCCAGCCCGGAGGCGAGCCCGGCGTCGACGGGCGCGGCACCGGCCATGGCGAGGGTGGTGACCGCCGGCAGGGTCAGCCCGCCCGCGACGCCGAAAACCAGCATGGCCGGGAGCAGGTCCCGCGCGTAGCCGGCGTCCACCGGGAGGCGGGCCAGCAGCAGGAAGCCCGCCACGGCGAGCGCCAGCCCGCCGACCAGCACCGTCCGGGCGCCGTACCGGGCCACCAGCCGGCCGGCCAGGCCCAGCGAGACCGCCGCGATCACCAGCGGGGTGGGCAGGAAGGCGAAGCCGGTGGTCGCCGGGTCCAGCCCGAGGACGAGTTGCAGGTGCAGCGCGAGCAGGAACTGGAAGCCGAAGTACGCGGCCACCATGAGGAACTGCACGGCGTTGGCGGCGACCAGGCCGGGCGCCCGCAGCACCCGGGGTGGCAGCAGCGGGGTCGGGGCGACCCGCTGCCGGGCCGCGAAGCCGGCCAGGAGCGCGATGGCCAGCCCGGCGGCGGTGAGGGTGCGCGCCGAGGTCCAGCCGTGTTCGCCGGCACCGACGATGGCCAGCACGGCGGCCATCAGGCCGGCGGTGGCCAGCACCGCGCCGAGCAGGTCCAGACCGGCCCGCAGGCCGACGCCGGGGTCCGGCGCGATCAGCCGTACGGCGGCGGCCAGGATCAGCGCGCCGATCGGCAGGTTGATCAGGAAGATCGACCGCCAGCCCGCCAGGTCGGTGAGCACTCCCCCGACCAGCAGGCCGATCGAGGCGCCGGCCGCGCCGGTGAAGCTGAACACGGCGATCGCCCGGGCCCGCTCGGCCGGCTCGGGGAAGAGCCGGACGATCATGCCGAGGCTGACCGCGGTGGTGAGCGCGCCCCCGACGCCCTGCGCGAAGCGGGCGGCGACCAGGATCGCCGGGCCGGCGGCCACGGCGCAGAGCAGCGAGGCGAGGGTGAACAGGGCCACCCCGGCCAGGAAGACCTGGCGCCGGCCGAGCAGGTCGCCGAGCCGCCCGGCCAGCAGGAGCAGGCCGCCGAACGCGACCAGGTAGGCGTTCACCACCCAGGCCAGCCCGGCGCCGTGGAAGCCCAGGTCGGCCTGGATGGCCGGGAGCGCCACGGCGACGATGCTGCCGTCCAGGATGATGATCAGGCTGCCGGCGCAGAGCACGAGCAGCGCCGGCCAGCGGTTGGTCCCCGTCATCGGGTACGACCTCCTTGGTGCATGGTTTGTTACCGAGGCCATCGTCTGTGACCATCAGACCGAGCGGAAGGAGGCACTTTCGTGTCCCAGGGGAACAGCTGTGTGTCCGTGACCGCCCAGCAGGCACGGGCCTGCACCGTCCGGGAGGCGCTGGATCGGGTCGGCGGCAAGTGGAGCATCGGCATCCTGATCGCCGCGTCACAGGGGCCGATCCGGTTCACCGAGTTGGAGCGGCAGGTCGAGGGCATCAGCCGGCGGATGCTCACGCTGACCCTGCGCAACCTGGAGCGGGACGGCCTGCTGCACCGGCACGTCTTCCCGACCGTCCCGCCGAAGGTGGAGTACACCGCCACCCCGATGGCCCTGGAGCTCTACGAATCACTGGTCGCGTTGACCGCGTGGGCGGAGCGGCACCGGACCGCGATCACGACGGCCCGGGCGGCGTACGACCAGGAGCACGGCGCTCCGGTCGGCTGAGGCTGTGGCGAAGACCACGCAATCCGTCTGACCGATCGGTCAGGTGCTGACCGATCGGTCAGGCATCCTGGAGGACATGGCACGGGCGGTACCGGAGACCCATGACGAGATCCTCGCGGCGGCGGCGCGACGCTTCGCCGTCACCGGCTACAAGGGCACCTCGCTGCAGGACATCGCCCGCGAGGTGGGCTGTTCCAAGGCCACCGTGCTCTACCACTTCGCCAACAAGGAAGCCCTGCTCAGCGAGCTGATGGCACCCGCCATCACGGTGCTGGAGGCGCTCGACGCCCGGATCGCCGCGCACCCCGGCGCGGACGCCCAGCGGGTCGCCGGCGAGGGCTTCGTCGACCTCGCGGTCCGCTTCCGGCGGGAGATCGCGCTGCTTCGCGGCGAGTTTCCCGACCTGCTCCAGCAGCCCGCGTTCGCGCACGTCCAGCAGATCTCCGAACGGCTGGTCGACGCGTTCGCCGGCCGGTCCGACCGCCCGTCCGCGCGGATCGCCGCGCTGGTCGTGCTCGCCGGGATCGCGGAGACGTGCGCCGAGTTCATCGCCATCCCCGACGAGGAGCTGCGGCCCGCGCTGCTGGCCGTCGTCCGGCGGGCCCTCGAGCCCGCCACCTGATCCCAGTTCACGACCCCGAGGACAAGGAAACCTCATGGCGACCCTGCTCTACCGGCTCGGCCGGGCATCCTTGCGCCGCCGGCGACTCGTCGCCGTCGTCTGGCTCGTCGTACTCGTCGGCCTCGGGGCCGCCGCGCTGACCCTCAAGGGCTCGACGGCGAGCAACTTCAGCATGCCGGGCACCGAGTCGCAGCGCGCGATCGACCTGCTCGCCGAGCGGTTCCCGGCGGCCAGCGGGGCCACCGGCACCATCGCCGTCAAGGCACCCCAGGCCGGCCAACTCGGCACGCCCGACGGGCAGGCCGTGGTCAAGCAGGTCACCGAGGAGGCGGCCGCCCTGCCCGGCGTGGTCGGCGCGGTCGACCCGTATCAGGTGCAGGCGCTGAGCCCGGACGGTCGGTACGCGCTGATCCAGGTGCAGTTCAAGGGCCGGGCGGACGAGGTGACCGACGCCCAGCGCACCGCGTACGAGCAGGTCGGCGCGCAGGCCGAGGCGCAAGGGTGGCAGGTCGCCCCGGGCGGTGAGGTGCTCAACGGCGAGCCGGAGGTCGGCTCGACCGAGGCGCTCGGTGTGCTGGTCGCGGCAATCGTCCTGATCGTCACCTTCGGCTCGCTGGTGGCGGCCGGCATGACCATGCTGAACGCGCTGATCGGCGTCGGCGTCGGCATGGCCGGCCTGTACGCGCTCAGCGGCGCGGTCGAGCTGACCAGCACCGCGCCGATCCTGGCGCTGATGCTCGGCCTCGCGGTCGGCATCGACTACTCACTGTTCATCACCTCCCGACACCGGCAGAACCTGCTCGACGGGCACTCCCCCGAGGAGGCGGTCGGTCGGGCCGTCGGCACCGCCGGCTCCGCCGTGGTCTTCGCGGGCGCCACCGTCGTCATCGCGCTCGCCGGCCTGGCGGTGGTGAACATCCCGTTCCTCACCGTGATGGGCCTGGCCGCCGCCGGCACGGTCACGGTGGCCGTCCTGGTCGCGATCACCCTGGCCCCGGCGCTGCTCGGCTTCGCCGGCCGCAAGGTACTGCCGCGCAAGCTGCGCAACCGCGAGGTGGTCGCCTCAAGTGCCGGCGAGAACCGCTCGGGCTTCGGGTTCCGCTGGGCGCGCTGGGTGACGAAGCTGCGGATCCCGGTCATCCTGGTCGGCCTGATCGGCCTCGGCCTGCTCGCGCTCCCCGCCCAGCACATGCGCCTGTCCCTGCCGGACGCCGCCACCGCGGCCGAGGGCACCCCGGCCCGGGTCAACAACGACCTGATCCAGGAGGGCTTCGGCCTCGGCTTCACCGGGCGCCTCGCGGTGGTCGTCACCGCCGACTCGCCGCAGGCCACCCAGGCCGCCGTGCCGCAGGTCACCGCGCTGGTCCAGAAGACGCGCGGCGTCCTGGCCGTGGCCCCGCCGCAGCTCGACCCGACCGGCCAAACCGCGTTGCTCGGCGTCATCCCGAAGACCGGCCCGACCGACGAGGCCACCGAGACCCTGGTGCACGACATCCGCGACCAGGTCAGCGGCATCCGGAACGCGGACGTGCTGCTGACCGGCGCGACCGCGATCGGCATCGACGTGTCCGAGAAGCTCTCCGCCGCCCTCCCGGTCTATCTGCTGCTGGTCGTCGGGCTGTCGGTGCTGCTGCTGATGCTGGTGTTCCGCTCGGTCCTGGTGCCGGTGAAGGCGGCGCTCGGCTTCCTGCTCACCGTGGCGGCCACCTTCGGCATCACGGTCACGGTGTTCCAGCAGGGCCACCTGGCCGGCCTGCTCGGGCTGGACACCCCCGGTCCGCTGGTCAGCTTCCTGCCGATCCTGCTCATCGGCATCCTGTTCGGCCTGGCCATGGACTACGAGGTATTCCTGGTCTCCCGGATGCGCGAGGACTTCGTGCACGGAGACAGCGCACGGCAGGCGACCATCAACGGGATGGGCCACGGCGCGCGGGTGGTCACCGCCGCCGCGCTGATCATGATCTCGGTGTTCGGCGGCTTCGTCTTCCTCGACGACCCGGTGATCAAGTCGATGGGCTTCGCGCTCGCGATCGGGGTCGCGATCGACGCGTTCGTGGTCCGGATGGCCGTCGTCCCGGCGGTGATGTCGCTGCTCGACACCGCCGCCTGGTGGATCCCCCGCTGGCTGGACCGGATCCTGCCGAACGTGGACGTCGAGGGCGAGGGCCTGCGCGCCCACCTCGCCGAGCGCGAGCCCGCCGGCGTGTGAGGAACGGGCCGTTGTCGCCCCGGCGACAACGAGGGGCGCCTACCTACCCGGCCGGTCAGACCCCGGCCGGGTAGGTCTCCATCTCGCCCGGTGCGCTCAGCGCCGGCAGCGGGTGCAGGGCGGTGGCCTCGTCGCACCAGATGAACGCGTCGTAGCGCTCGCCGAGCCGGGTGGGCACGTAGTTGCCCCAGGACTCGAAGCTCGGGTCGTAGACCACCCCGATGGCCCGGTGGTCGGCCGTCCCGGTCACCCACTCCGGCTGGTCGGGGCCGCCGAAGACCAGCACCGCCCGCTCCGGCATCAGCTCGTGCAGCCGCCGCTCCACCGAGCCCTCCCGGGCCGGCGGCACCACCATGGCCTCCGCCGGTGAGCCCCAGCGCGGCGCGGCGATCACCGTGCCCCGGTAGCTGCCGCAGCCGACCAGCGTCACCGCGTCCCCGCCGTGCCGCTCGCGGGCGAGTTGGCCGATGTTGACCATCCCGTCCGCCGCCATGTCGGTTGCCCGGGCGTCGCCGATGTGGGTGTTGTGCGCCCAGACGATGCCCCGGGAGGCCGGGCCGTAGTGGTCGAGCAGCCGGTCGAGGGTGTCAGCCATGTGGATGTCGCGGACGTTCCACGACTCCGGGCCGCCGCCGACCATCGCCCGGTAGTAACGCTCCGCGCCGGCCACCACCTCCGCGTTCTGCCAGGCCGAGAAGCGGTCCGCGCCGTCCGCGGCGGCGTGTTCCCGGGTACGCGCCAGCAGCCGGACGACCTCCTCCTCGCAGCGGGCGGAGACGAACCGGCTGGCCGTGCCGTACTCCTCGACCCGCTTGCCGTACGGCTCGAAGCAGCGGTACGCCTCCTGCGCCGCCTCCAGCGAGGTCGGCTCCTCCTCGCCCAGGTAGTCGAAGATCGCCTGCATCGACTCCCACAGGCTGTAGACGTCCAGCCCGTGGAAGCCGGCCCGGTCCCCCTCGGCGCGCTCCAGGTTCCAGGCCCGCAGCCAGCGGCAGAAGCGGGCCACCTCGGCATTGGCCCACATCCAGGTGGGCCAGCGTTCGAAGCGCTCCAGCGCGGTCTGCGGATCGGCCAGCCCGCCGGGGGCGGCCACCACCGAGCGGTGCACCCGGTCGCAGTCGGGCCAGTCCCCCTCCACCGCGACGAAGTCGAAGCCCTGCTCGGCGATGAGCCGCCGGGTCAGTTGCTCACGCAGCCGGTAGTAGTCGTAACTGCCGTGCGTCGCCTCCCCGATCATGACGATCCGGGCGTCCCGGACGCTGTCCACCAGCGGGTCGAAGTCGCTCGGCGCGCCGAGTCGCTGTACCAGCATGCCCGCGGCTACCCGGGGACCCGGTCGGGCAAACCGGCATGCCTGCCGGTGGAGCGGGTAGCCGCGGACATGACCGTGACCGGGGTGCAGTTGCAGGAGTTCCTGGCCGGGCTCGACTACCCGGTTTCCCGCGAGGACCTGGTCCGCTGGTGCCAGGAGAACGGCGCCAGCACCGAGACGTTGCAGCTGATCAAGGCCCTGCCGGCGGAGGAGTTCGACTCCCCCGCCGAGCTGGCCGACGCGCTGAAAACGCTCACCTGAGCCGGGTCAGACCCGCAGCAGCCGGAACAGGGTGAGCCACTGCTCCGGCCAGACCGCCCCGACCAGCGTCTCGGGCGGCAGCCGGAGAGCACGCAGCGCGCCGTCCACCCGGGTCCGGGGGTGGTGCCGGCGCAGCGAGGCGGCCAGCGAGCCGCCCACCCCGCCGAAACCGACCTCCACCAGCCGCCGATAGGCCGGCAGTTCGGCGGGGGACAGCAGCGGCTCCGGTCGCCGCTCGATCCGCAGGATGCCGGCGTCGACCCGCGGCACCGGGCGGAACGCCGTCCGGGGCACCGTGCCGACCGACCGCCAGGCGTACTCGGGCCAGGTCAGGATGGTCAGCCGGGTCCACCGGCCGCCGTGGCCGGTGCGCCGGCGGGCGTACTCCCGCTGGGTGAGCAGGGTGGCCGCGCGGAGCCGGTCGGCGGCCAGGCACCAGCGGACCACCGCGGCGGTCAGCGACCACGGGATGTTGCCGACCAGGTCGAAGGGCTCGGCGGGCGGCGCGGCGGCGAGGAAGTCGGCCCGGCGCAGCACCACCCGGGGCAGGCCGGCGCAGGCCGCCGCCAGGTCCGCGGCGGCCACCGGGTCGATCTCGTACGCGACCAGCCGCCCGCACCGGGTGGCCAGCGGCACGGTCAGCCGGCCCCGGCCGGCGCCCACCTCGACGAGGAGGACGTCCGGGTCGGGCCGGGCCGCCCGGACGATCCGCGCGACGGCGGCCGGGTCGGCGAGGAAGTTCTGGGAGAGCACGCGACGGGACCGGTCGCGTTCGGTGGGTCGGGGCGCCATGGCGTCGTCGTCCTGTCTGTCGCCGATCGGCGACGGGACGGACAGGCGGCCGGCGGGCAGCCGGCGATCGGGCCTGTCCGAGCGGATGGGGACTCGGACGGCCCACGGCACGGGCGGTACGCGGTCAGCACCCACCTCCCGACCGGCGGTTCCCGGCGCCGGGCACGGCGCGGGGCGGGTCGGTAGGGCGGGGTGAGGTCATCGCCGGCGGCCCTCGAGGGAGTCGCCGGCGAGCGGTCAGCAGCGGATCGCGTTCCGGCCGGCCGGGGCCGGACGCCGGGTCCGCGGACGGGCCACCAGCATCGGGGCCCAGGCGGCCGGCGTGCCGGCCACGTTGATCAGGGCGTGCGCCATGCGGCGAGGGTAGCCAGGGCAAGCCACCCGGTCGACCGGGTTTCGCCGCGTGCCCGGTCAGGCGGGCAGTTCGACGGTGCGCCCCTCGGTGCGGGCCCGCTCGGCGGCCGCCAGCACCGCCACCACCTCGCGGCCGAACCGGACGTCACAGCGGTGGTCCCGGGTGCCCGCCTCGACCTCCTCCAGCAGCTGGTCGATCGCCGTGCCGTACGCCTGCAGCGCGCTCCCGTCGCCGGGCGGGACGGTCTCGGTGCCGTTCTCGCCGAAGAAGACGAAATCCCGGGTCACCGCCTCGGCCGGCGCCTCCAGGGTGAGCGAGAGCGAGCTGGTGGCGCCGCCGTCGTGGGTGAGCAGCAGGTGCACCAGGCCGCTCGGGCCGTCCATCGCGGCGACTCGGGCGACCCGGCCGAGCACCGGCAGGATCAGCGACAACGCGTGCGGCCCGATGTCCCACAGCGCACCCCGGTCCCGCCGCCACTGCGAGTTCCCGTACGGGTTCCCCGGCTGGTAGATGGACGCGAACATGGTGGCCCGGGCGTGCTGCCAGCCGCCGGCCGCCGCGGTGGCGGCGAGGAAGCCGGTGACGTTCGGGTGGAACCGCTGGGTGAAGAAGACCACCGAGGCCACGCCGGACGCCTGCGCGGCGGCGACCACCCGGTCCGCCTCCGCGAGGCTCAGCGCCAGCGGCTTGTCGAGCAGCAGGTGCCGCCCGGCGGCGGCGGCCCGGACGGCGATCTCGGCCTGGATGTCCGGCGGCAGCGCGACGGCGATCGCGTCGCAGGCGCCGAGCAGCGCGTCGACGTCGTCGAAGGCCGGTACGCCGTGCCGGTCGGCCAGCGCCGCGACCTTCGCCGGGTCCCGGCCCCAGACCCCGGCCAGCTCGGCCCGTGGGTGCGCGTCGATGGCCGCGGCGTGCGTCTCCGCCGCCCAGTGACCGGTGCCGAACAAGCCGAACCGCACCACGGGTCCCCCTGCCCTCGTCGTCCGCCACGGCGTACGCCCGTGGCCGTGATCCACGCTAGTCGTCCGGCGGAGTCGGCGGGCCCCCGACCGGATGGGAGAGCCGGGCGACGGTGGTTACTACGACGCTTAGTAGTCTGTGCCGGTGACTCGGACTGCGCCGGGAGGGCGCCGATGACCAGCGCCGCGGCGGCCGGCTCGCCGGTGGACGGGATCCTCGCGACGGCCGCGATCGTGCTGTCGCTCGTTGTCGCGGCCTGGGCGCTGGTGGCCGCGCTGCGCCACCGGGCGCCGGACCGGCTCCAGTTCGTCGGCCTGGCGGTGCTGGAGGTGGCGCTGCTCGCGCTCGCCGTGCTGGCGCTGGTGGCGCTCGGCGGCGGTGAGCGGCCGGGCGAGCCGGGCGCCTTCTTCGGCTACCTGGTGACGCTGGTCTGCCTGCCGCCGCTGGCCTGGGTGCTGGCCCGGATGGAGCCGACCCGCTGGGGCTCGGCGATCGTCTGCGCGGTCTGTCTGGTCACCCCGGTGGTCGTGGTCCGGTTGCAGCAGACCTGGGAGGTCGTCGGTGGCTGAGACCCAGGTGCCCGAGCGCACCACCAACCGGGGGCCGGGGCGGCTGCTGATCGCCGTCTACATCCTCTTCGCCATCGCCGCGACCTCGCGGGCGGGCCTGCAGATCGCCACCAAGTTCGACCAGGCGCCGGTGGCGTACCTGCTCTCCGCGGTGGCCGCGCTGATCTACATCGTGGCCGCGGTCGGGCTGGCCCGGGCCGGGCACGCCGGCCGCCGGGTCGCGCTGGCCTGCTGCTCGGTGGAGCTGGTCGGGGTGGTCGCGGTCGGCATCCTCAGCCTGGCCGACCGGGCACTCTTCCCCGACGAGACGGTCTGGTCGGGGTTCGGCAGCGGCTACGGCTACATCCCGCTGGTCCTGCCGATCGTCGGCCTGTACTGGCTCTGGCGCACCCGCCGCGACGCGTCCCGCCCCTGATCGGGCGGGACGCGTCGGAGGGTCAGTCCTTGGGACCGCCGGCGACGTAGATGACCTGACCGGAGACGAACGACGCGCCCTCGCTGACCAGGAACGAGATGGTGTGCGCGACGTCCTCCGGCCGGCCGGTGCGGCGGACCGGGATCTCGGCGGCGGCATGCTGCTGCAGAGCCGCGAAGTCGACCTTCATCCGGGCCGCGGTGGCCGCGGTCATGTCGGTGACGATGAAACCGGGTGCGACCGCGTTGACGGTCACCCCGAACGGGCCCAGCTCGATGGCGAGGGTCTTGGTGAAGCCCTGCAGGCCCGCCTTGGCCGCGGCGTAGTTCGCCTGGCCCCGGTTGCCCAGGGCCGAGGTGCTGGAGAGGTTGACGATCCGGCCCCACTTCCGCTCGACCATGTGCTTCTGGGCGGCCTGGCTGAAGAGGAAAGCGCCCCGCAGGTGCACGCCCATGACCGTGTCCCAGTCGGCGTCGGTCATCTTGAACAGCAGGTTGTCCCGGAGCACCCCGGCGTTGTTGACCAGTACGGTCGGCGCCCCCAGCTCGACGGCGACCCGCTCGACGGCGGCCTCCACCTGGGCCCGGTCGGAGACGTCGGCGCCCACCCCCAGCGCCCGGCCGCCGGCGGCGACGATGGCGTCCACCGTCTCCTTGGTCGCCGACTCCTCGATGTCGACCACCGCGACGGTCATGCCGTCGGCAGCCAGCCGACGGGCGGTGGCCGCGCCGATGCCGCGCGCGGCTCCGGTCACGATGGCGACGCGGGGCTCCTCCGACATGATTACCTCCCGGTAACTTGGGCTCGATCGAAGGAGCTTAACCCAGGGGTATGCGGCGCCGGTCCGGCCGTCACAGGCCCCTGCCGCGGCAGATCCGGATCCACCGGTAGCCGTAGCCGGCGAGCTTGAGCCGGTCCAGCTTGCCGACCTCCTCGTAGTTGCGGTCGGCGAGCACGTCGATCGGCAGGTCCGCCTCGGGGGCGAGCATGCTCAGGTCGACCTCGACGTCCTCGGTGCCGAGGTTGTGCAGGAACACCATGGTCCCAGTCGAACCGTCGGCGCGGTGCGCGAGCACCCCGGGTGGCATCGGCACGTCGATGTGGGTGGTGCTGCCCGAGCCGATCTCGGGAGCCTCCCGGAGGGTGCGGATCATCCGCTCGAACCAGCCCAGCAGCGACCTCGGGTCCCTGCGCTGGGCGGTCACGTTGACCTTCTGGTAGCCGTACTCGCCCTTGTCGACCACCGGGCGGACCAGCTTCTCCGGGTCGGCCGTGGAGAAGCCGGCGTTCTCCTTGTACGACCACTGCATCGGGGTACGGATCGCCTCCCGGCCGGGCAGCGACAGGTCCTCGCCCATGCCGATCTCCTCGCCGTAGCGCAGCACCGGCGTGCCGCGCAGCGAGAACTGGAGCGCGTACGCCAACTCGATGCGCCGGCGGTCGTTGCCGAGCATCGGGGCGAGGCGGCGGCGGATACCCCGGCCGTAGAGGCGCATGTCCTCGTCGGGGCCGAACTGCTCGTACACCTGGTTGCGCTGCTCGGCGGTGAGTCGGGACAGGTCGATCTCGTCGTGGTTGCGCAGGAAGGTCGCCCACTGCCCGCCCTCGGGCAGGGCCGGGGTGTCCCGCAGCGCCTCGATCACCGGCTCCGGGTCCTGCCGGGCCAGGGCGAGCATCAGCCGACCGTTGAGCATGAAGTCGAAGAGCATGTGGATCCGGTTGGCCGAGCCGCCGCTGTCCCCGAAGTACGTCGGCAGCTGGTCGGGTTCGACGTTCGCCTCGGCCAGCAGGATCGCGTCGCCCCGCCGCCACTGCACGTGCTGGCGCAGCTCGGTGAGGAAGTCCATGTCCTTGGGCGAGTCCGGGTTGCCCGGCTCGGTCAGCTCGATGATGAACGGGACGGCGTCCATCCGGAATCCGGAGACGCCGAGCTGGAGCCAGAACGACACGATCTTCTTGATCTCGGCGCGGACCTCCGGGTTGGCGATGTTGAGGTCCGGCTGGAACTTGTAGAACCGGTGGTAGTACCAGGCCTTGGCGGTCCGGTCGTAGCTCCACGTCTCGTTCTGCTCACCCGGGAAGACCATGCCCTGGTAGCGGTCCGGCGGCTCCTTGTCCGACCAGACGTACCAGTCCCGGTACGGCGAGTCGGGCGACGAGCGGGCGGACTGGAACCAGGGATGCTCGTCCGAGGTGTGGTTGACCACCAGGTCGATGATCACCTGGATGCCCCGGTTCTGCGCCTGGTGCAGCAGTTCGGCGAAGTCGCCCAGGGTGCCCAGGCCCGGGTCCACGTTGTAGAAGTCGGTGACGTCGTAGCCGCCGTCCCGACGCGGGGACGGGTGGATCGGGTGCAGCCAGAGGCAGGTCACGCCGAGCCGGGCCAGGTAGTCCAGGCGGCCGAGGAGGCCCCGGATGTCGCCCACCCCGTCACCGTTGGAGTCCGCGAACGTGTCGATGTCGAGGCAGTAGACGACCGCCTCCTGATACCACCTGTCGCCCATGCCCGGCTTACTTCTCCGCTCCGCCGGTCCGGCAAACCCGGGTCCCGCCGGGCTCGCCCCGCCGGTACGGTGCCGGCATGAGCGCCGACACCCACCCCGTCGACTGGTCCGCCGGCACCTGGCTGAACCCGCCCGTCCGGGCCGCGGAGTCGGCCGACGGGCTGCTGGTCGAGCCGCGCGCGGGCAGCGACTTCTGGCGGCGGACCAGCTACGGATTCGTGCACGACGACGGCCCGGCGCTGCTCGCACCGTTCCCGGTGGACAGTGCGGTGGAGGTGAGCTTCCGGCTCGACTACGCCGCGCAGTTCGACCAGGCGGGGGTGCTGGTCCGGGTGGACGAGCGGCGGTGGGCCAAGGCGGGAGTGGAGGTCAGCGACGGCCAGCCGCAGGTCGGCGCGGTGGTCACCGACGAGCGGTCGGACTGGTCCGTCGCCCCGGTGCCGGAGTGGTCGGGGCGGGAGGTGACGGTCCGGGTCAGCCGGGCCGGGGACGCGCTGACCGTACGGGCCCGGGTGGCGCGGGAGCCGTGGCGGCTGGTCCGGGTGGCCCCGCTGGACCCGGTGGCCGAGGCGTCGGCCGGGCCGTACTGCTGCTCGCCGAGCCGGGGCGGCCTGGTGGTCCGCTTCACCGGATGGCGGCGGGGCCCGGCGGACGCCGCCCTGCACCCGGAGGGCTGAGCCCGGCCGCCGGTGGGGCAGGTCACCGGCAGGTGTGACGGACGGCCGCCGGGGTACCAACCTCGGATCCCCCGGCACCCGGCGAAAGGACGGCGATGGCTCTCGCCCGGAACGTCGACCCGAACCAGTTCACCGGGCTGACCGGGTGGGTGGCGGGCGTGCTCGACTCGATGGGCGCGCTGGGGGTGGCGCTGCTGGTCGCCCTGGAGAACGTCGTCCCGCCGATCCCGAGCGAGATCGTGCTGGCGATGGCCGGTTACCTCTGCGCCGAGGGCCGGTTCAACGTGGTGCTGATCGTGCTCGCCGCGACCGCCGGGTCGCTGCTCGGCGCGGTGCTGCTGTACTGGCTCGGCGCGGCGCTCGGCGAGGAACGGCTGAAGCGCTGGCTGGACCACGTCCCGCTGGTGGACCGGGACGACCTGGAGAAGGCCGACCGCTGGTTCGAGCGGTACGGCAGGTGGGCGGTGCTGGTCGGCCGGCTGGTGCCGGTGGTGCGCAGCCTGGTGTCCGTCCCGGCCGGGGCCAACCGGCTGCCCCTGGGCGAGTTCCTGCTGCTCACCACGCTGGGCAGCGGGGTGTGGAACGCCTTGATCGTCGGGCTCGGCTTCGCCCTCGGCTCCCGCTGGCAGCAGGTCGACCGGTACAGCAGCTGGTTCAACTACGCGATCTTCGCGGTCTTCGGCATCATGATCGCGAGCTGGGCGACGAAGCGGATCCGTCGTCGCCGCCGCCGCGCGCGGCGCGGCCGGCAGTCGGTGACCGCCGGCCGCTGACCGCGGCTCAGTACCTCGCGGTGATCGAGGTGAACTCCCAGGTGTTCTGGGCGATGCCGGAGCAGTTGGAGACCACGCCGCCGCCCGGGCAGGCCCGGTCCCGGTTCACCGACCAGAAGGTGAACCGGGACAGCCCGCGGGCCTTGGCCCAGTCCCGGATCTGGGTCCAGGTGGCCGGGGAGGTCAGCTCCTGCTGGTCGGAGAGGCCGTTCATGCCGGAGATGCCCATGTGGGCGTACGCGGTGGCGTCGGACCAACCGAACGCCGTCTTCAGCGCGTTCTTCAGCCCCTCGGCCGCGTTGACCGTGTTCTGGTACATGTTCGCCCCGCCGCCGAAGTCGAACGGCATGATCGTGAAGGTGTCGATGTTGGCACCGAGCGCGGCGGCCTGGTTGATCAGGCGGGTGCCCCACCAGGACGGCCCGGAGGTGGTGGTGCCAAAGGTGACGATCGTCTTGATGCCGGGGTTGTTCTGCTTGACGATCTTCAGCGCGCCGAGGATCCGGTCCTGCACCACCTCGTTCTCGAACTCGTCGCTGTTCTCGATGTCGATGTCGATCGCCTTCAGCCCGTACGCGTTGATCACCTGCTGGTAGGCGCCGGCCAGCGCGCTGGCCGAGGAGCAGTTCGGGCCGAGCTTGTTGCCGCTCCACCCGCCGAAGGACGGGATGACGTCACCGCCGGCCGCCCGGATCGCGGCGATGGTGCTGGCGTGCGTGCCGCCGGTGAGCGGGCCGTTGCCGTCCCAGGCCGGTGTGCAGCCGCCGCCGGAGAGCACGAACGCGATGGTGAACCACTTGATCCCGGTCGCGCCCATCACCGTCGACGGGGCGGGCGGGTCACCCCAGCCCGGGTAGAGGTAGGGCGCGGCGGCCATCGCGCCGCCCCCGCCGGTGCAGCCGGTGGTGCTGGCCGACACGGCCGCCGACTTCGCCGACTCCCCGTTGGCGTTGTAGGCGGTCACCGTGTAGCTGTGCGCCGAGCAGGCGGCCAGGCCGGAGACGGTGGCCGAGGTGCCGGTGACGGTGGCCTTCACGCTGGTGCCCTCGTACACCCGGTAGCCGGTGACCGTGCCGGAGACCGCGTTCCAGGCCAGCGAGACCGACGTGTTGGTGGTGCCGGTGACCCGCAGGCCGCCCGGTGTGGCCGGGGCTCCCGGGTTGCCGCCGCCACCGGTGCACGGACCGCCGTTGACGGTGCAGTTGGTCGGGTCACCGTTGCCGTTGACGTTGAAGCCGAAGGTGGTGCTGGCCCCCGGGGCGAGGGTGCCGTTCCAGGACTGGTTGACGGCGGTGACGTGCTGGCCGGAGGTGGTCATCAGGGCGTCCCAGAACGCGCCGACGGTGCTGCCGGCGGGCAGGTCGAACTGGACGTTCCACGAGGAGATGCTGGCCGAACTGTCGTTCTTGACGGTGAACTTCGCCTCGTACCCGCTGCCCCAGCTGGTGACGCGGACGAAGGCGGCGGTGGCGGCGGAGGCGGGTGGCGCGGCCACGACGGTGGCCGCTACCAGAGCGGCGGCGAGCGCGGCGGCGAACGTCGCCACCCGGGCGGAACGGAGTCTCACGGCGTCCTCCAGGGACCGTTGTGGTGGAGGGTGCCGGCCTGCGCGGACCGGCGTGGAGGGTATCCATGACCGTCGACGTCTGCGCCCATTATTAAGACTGTTAACTGTTTCTGTCCAGAGGAAATCCGGGACGTCGGGAGGGGCCCCCTCCGACGCGTGCGGCGTGCGGACGGGGCCCCTGCTTCCGGTCAGCGACGGAAGGTGAACCAGTTGACGTTGACGAAGTCGGCGGGCTGGCCGCTGCTGAACGTCAGGTAGACGGTGTGCCGGCCGGTCACCGGGCCGACGTTGCCCGGCACCGAGCGCCAGCTCTGCCAGCCGCCGGTGTTGGCGACCGCGAAGCTGCCGATCGGCGCGCTGGTCGGGCTGTCCACCCGGACCTCGACGAGTCCGCTGACCCCGGCCGGCGCGCCGGAGGCGATCCGGGCCACGAAGTCCCGCGGCGGCGTGGCGCCGAAGTCCACGTTGTCGTAGCGGGCCCAGTCACCGTTGCTCAGCCAGCCGATGTCCTGGCCACCCTCGGCGCACGCCTCCACCTGCACCCCGTTCTGGGCGTTGAAGGCCTCGGCCTGGATGGTCGAGTACGCGTCCACCGTGCCGCCCGGCGGCGGGGTGGTCGGTGGCGGGTTGCCACCGCCCCGGGTGTAGACGGCCACGTAGTCGACCAGCATCGGCCGGCCGGAGACGGTGGCCGAGGTGGGCGTGGCGTAGCCCGCCACCCCGTTCGGGAAGCCGCCCCCCATCGCCACGTTCAGCAGCAGGAAGTAGCCGCCGTGATTGGTCATCTGCCCCCAGTACGGTTCGCCGACCTGGGTCTGGGTGACGGTGTGGAAGAGCTGGCCGTCGACGTACCAGCGGAGCTGCTGGGGGCTGACCGAGGCGTCCCACTCGAAGCGGTACGTGTGGAACGCCGACTGGCAGGTGCTGCCCGGGCAGGCCCGGGAGCCGCCGATGCCGTTGAACTCGTTGCACGGCCCGCCGGGGGCGACGCCGCAGTGCAGCACCCCCCAGACCGAGTTAATCCCGTTGACGTTCTCCATCACGTCGAACTCGCCGACACCCGGCCAGTTCTGGTAGTTGCCCCGGTACGGCGAGCCGAGGGCCCAGAACGCGGGCCAGTAGCCGGCCGCCTCCGCGCCGGTGACGTTCGGCATCTGGATCCGCCCCTCCAGGGCGAGGACTCCCCCGGCCGGCGGCTTGAAGTTGGTCCGGACCGTCTCGATCCGGGCCGAGGTCCACCGGCCGGCGCCGTCCCGGAGCGGGGTGATCCGCAGGTTGCCGGCGCCATCCTGGCTGAGGTTGGCGGTGTTCGAGGTGTAGGTCTGGATCTCGCCGGTGCCCCAGTTGGCCGGACCGCCGGGGTAGCTGGTGCCGGTGTCGATGATCCAGTTGGCGGACGAGGGCAGGGTGCCGGCCGCACCGGTGAAGTCGTCGCTCCACACCAGGCTCCAGCCGGACGGGGGCGGCGGGACGGCGGCCTGGGCGGTCAGCGAGACGGTGGCCAGCGCGGTGGTGGTGGCGAGCACGGCCGCCAGGGCGAGCCGTCGGCGCGACGGGCGCACGGCGGAGGGGGCGGCGGACGCCGCCGGGACTGGGTTCATCGGGGTGCCTCTCTGCGGGGACGGGTGCCAGAGAGCGCTCTCTGAGTGCGATTTCTACGCGCCCGTCCCCGCATTTGTCAATGCACGTCGATGCCTGCCGGCTGCGGCCGGCGCAGCACCGCCTGCTCCAGCGCGGTCCAGCCGGTGGTGGTGACCAGGTAGAGCACCGCAGCCAACGGCACCACCAGCGCCACCAGCACCGTCGTGTAGGGCAACAACGGCAGCAGCCGACCCAGCACGGCGCCGGGCCCCTCGGTTGGCGTACCGGCGACCGTGGCCGCCCGCCGGGCCCGCCGCGAGGACCACCAGGCCAGCGCGAGCAGCGCCGCCAGCAGCACCCCGAAGACCGCCACCACCGGAGCGGAGAGCCCGTCCCCGAGGTGCCAGCCCAGGGGTACGCCGGCCAGTCGCTCGTGGAGCAACGTGGTGCTGCCGTCGCCGGTGGCGAAGAGGCGGTACATCACCAGGAAGAACGGCGCCTGCAACAGCGCCGGGAGGCAGCCCGCGACGGGGCTGGCCCCGGCCCGCCGGTAGAGCGCGAAGAGTTCGCTCTGCAGGCGGGCGGGGTCGTCGGCGTACCGCCGCTGGAGGTCGCGGACCTCGGGGGCGAGCGCCGCGCGGCGCCGCTCCCCGCGGACCTGTGCCACGGTGAGCGGCGAGATCAACAGCCGGACCCCGATGGTGAACAGGACGATCGCGGCGGCCGTGGCGGCCCCGCCGGTCAGCGGGACCAGCGTGTCGGCGAGCCAGGTGACGACGGTGGCGGCGGCGGACGCCGCGGTGTGCAGTGGTGCGAAGGCGAGCATGGGGAACCCCTCGGTCCGATTCCGGATGCCCCGACGGGACGACGCGTCCCGGCGGGACGGATGACGACGGAACCGGCCGCGTGACGGATTTCGTGGCCCGCGCCGGTGTCCCGACGCGGTGACGCGCTACGCGGCCGAGGGGCGCAGGCCGGGCGCTCGGGGGCGGGGCCGCCCGGGAGCGTCCGGGTCGACCTGGCGAGGCACCCGGCGGTGCCGGGCGCGGGCCCGCAGGGCGGTGGCGTGCCGTGCGCCGGGCTCGGGCAGCACCCCGACCCGGGCGGCGAGCAGGACGGCCAGCAGCAGCGCGGCGGCCACCGCCGCACCGGCGAGCAGTGCCGCCGGCCGGTCCGCGAGCACGGTGAGCTGGGCGAGCGCGTACGCCCACGCCCCCGTCACCGCCACCAGAATCCCCGGCACGCCGACCACCCTAGAACCCGGTGTCACGCCCCCGGCCGTGTCGCCGGCCACCCGGCGCGACCCACGCCCCACCAGGTCGGCGAAATGGCGGCATCCCACCGGCCCGACCCCACCAGGTCGGCGAAATGGCGGCATCCGGCCCCGGCGGGTCAGGAGGATTCGCGGACCAGGGGGAACGGGAGGGTCTCCCGGATGGAGCGGCCGGTCAGCAGCATGACCAGCCGGTCCACGCCGAGGCCGAGGCCGCCGGTGGGCGGCATGGCGTACTCCAGCGCGGTGAGGAAGTCCTCGTCCAGCTCCATCGCCTCCGGGTCGCCGCCCGCCGCCTTCAGCGACTGCTCGGTGAGCCGGCGGCGCTGCTCGGTCGGGTCCACCAGCTCGGTGTACGCCGTGCCCAGCTCCAGCCCGAACGCCACCAGGTCCCACCGCTCGGCCAGCCGCGGGTCGTGCCGGTGCTGCCGGGTCAGCGGGGACACCTCGGTCGGGAAGTCCAGGTAGAACGTGGGCCGCTCGGTACGCGCCTCGACCAGCCGCTCGTAGAGCTCCAGCAGCACCGCGCCGCGCCCCCAGCGCGGGTCGTACGACACCCCGGCGGAGTCGCAGAGCTTGCGCAGGCCGGCCAGGTCGGTGTCGGCGGTGACCTCCTCGCCCAGCGCGGCGGAGATCGCCTCGTTGACCGTCCGCACCGGCCACTCGCCGCCGATGTCCACCGGTTCGCCGCTGCCGGGCGGGCGGACCACCGGCGTGCCGTGCACCGCCACCGCCGCCGCCACGATCAGCTCCCGGGCCAGCTCCCGCATCACGTGATAGTCGGCGTACGCCTGATACGCCTCCAGCACGGTGAACTCCGGGTTGTGGCTGTGGTCGACGCCCTCGTTGCGGAACGCCCGGCCCAGCTCGTACACCCGCTCGACGCCGCCCACGGCCAGCCGCTTCAGGTACAGCTCGGGCGCGATCCGCAGGCTCAGCCGCAGGTCGTACGCGTTGCTGTGAGTGACGAACGGGCGGGCGTTGGCCCCGCCGTGCACCCGCTGGAGGATCGGCGTCTCCACCTCCAGGAAGCCCCGCCCGGCCAGCGTGGAACGCAGGGCGTGCAGGGTGGTGCCGCGGGCCCGCAGCAGGTCCCGCGCGTCGGGGTTGATGGCGAGGTCGAGGTAGCGCTGCCGGACCCGGGCCTCCGGGTCGGCCAGCCCGTGGTGCTTGTCCGGCAGCGGCCGCAGGCACTTGGCGGTGAGCCGCCAGTCGGCGACCCGCACCGACACCTCGCCGTGCCGGGTGGCGTACACCTCGCCGGTGGCCCCGACGTGGTCGCCGATGTCGACGGTGTTCCGCCACGGGTCCAGGTCGTGCTCGAGCATGAGCTGGAGGTCGCCGCTGCCGTCCCGGACCGTGGCGAAGAGCACCCCGCCATGGTCGCGGACCAGCATCACCCGGCCGGCCACCGCCACGGTCTCCCCGGTCCCGGTGTCCGGCGCCAGCCCGGCGTGCCGCTCCCGCACCGCCGCGCAGCTCACCGTGCGGGGATAGCCCACCGGGTACGGGTCGATCCCCTCGGCACGCAGCCGGTCGAGCTTGGCCACGCGTACCCGGACCTGCTCCGGCTGCTGCACCGGGGCCGGCTCCGGCGGGACGGCCCGGACCGTCGCGGCGGCCGGCGGCACGAAGCGGACGGCGCCCCCGGCCGGCGGCACCCCGTACAGCGGGGTGGGCCGCCCGCCGGGGAGGGCGAGGAAGCCCTCGGCGGCCACCGCGGCGAGACCCACCCGGGCCAGTTCCCGGCGCTCCCCGAAGCAGAGGTAGCGGGGCGTCCAGTGCGGCTGGTACTTGGCGTTCGACAGGTAGAGCGACTCCAGCTGCCACCAGCGGGAGAAGAAGAGCAACGTACGCCGCCAGAGCTGGATGATCGGGCCGGCGCCGATCCGCGCGCCCTGCTCGAACGCCGACCGGAACGCCGCGAAGTTCAGCGACACCCGCTCGACGCCGAGGCGCGGGCCCGCCTCCAGCAGCGCGGCCACCATGAACTCGATGACCCCGTTCTCGGCGGTGCGGTCCCGGCGCATCAGGTCCAGCGACAGCCCGTGCGCGCCCCACGGGCTCAGCGACAGCAGCGCCCGCACCCGGCCGCTGCCGTCCCGGGCCTCGGCCAGCACGGAGTCGCCGTCCGCCGGGTCGCCGAGCCGGCCCAGCGCCATCGAGAAGCCCCGCTCGTGCTCGGTGTCCCGCCAGGTGGTGGCCAGGCGCGCCAGCCGGGCCAGCTCCTCTGGAGGGATCTCCGCGTGCCGGCGTACCTGGGCGGTGTAGCCGGCCCGCTCCACCCGGTGCACCGCCTGGCGCACCGGGCGCATGTCGCGCCCGTTGAGGTCGAACTCGCGGGTCAGCAGGATCGCCTCGTCGCCGAGCTGCAGCACCTTGAGGCCGTGCCGCTGGTACGCCCGTGCCCCGGCCTCGCTGGCGCCGATCACCGCCGGGGTCCAGGCGTACTCGCGGGCCTGGCCGAGCCACGCCTCGATGACCGGGCCCCACGCCTCCGGATCGCCGATCGGGTCCGCGCTGGCCAGGCTGACCCCGTTGACCACCCGGTAGGTGATCGCCGCCTTGCCGCTGGGCGAGAAGAGCGCCGCCTTGTCCCGCCGGGTGGCGAAGTAGCCGAGCGAGTCCCGCTCGCCGTACCGGGCGAGCAGCTCGCGGATCCGCTCCTCCTCGCCGGGGTGCAGCACCGCGTTCGCCCGCTGGGAGCGGACCAGGGTGAACAGGCCGGAGACGAAGGAGATCGCGCCGAACCCGCCGAGCAGCAGGTTGACCCAGCCGGGGGCCTGGCCCTTCCGGGTCACGTCGACCATGACCGCGCCACCGAAGACCTTCTCGACCGCGTACCCGAGCCGGTCCGACCAGGTGTGCAGGCTGCCCGGCTCGAGCAGGAGCAGCAGGTAGCCGAGCCCGACGGAGACCGCCGCCAGGCCGAGGAGGACGCCGAGGGCCCGCCAGACGCTGCCGCTGCGCACCTTGGCGTAGAACTCCCGCCGGGCGGCGAGCAGCAGGGCGAGCGCGCTGGCGGCGAAGGCCAGGCCGACCCACACCCCGACCGTCTCCAGGGTGCCGAAGATCCGCTCACCCGCGTCGTTGGTGAGGTCGTTGCTGCCCACGGTCAGCAGCAGCCCCCCGGCCACCAGGCTGAACGTCAGGGTGAGGCTGAAGTACGCGACCAGCACCCAGTACGCGAGCCGCTTGCGGCGCAGCACCGCGGAGGCCAGGGTGCCGAGGAAGACGGCGTACGCCAGGTTGGCCGGCGCGGGCACCAGCAGGGCGTCGATCGCGGTGCGGACCGGCTGGATGCCGGTGCGGAAGGCACTGCTCACCGCAGCGAGCGCGCAGACCACCGCGACCACCCAGAGCAGGGTGGCGAAGCCCCGCGGCACCTGGCCGCGCCAGTCCCGGCCGGCGCGCCGGGCGTCGGTCACCGTCCGCGACGTGGTGCTCGGGGTCAACGTGGCCTCCCTCGCTGCCGGCGATGGGCGTCGAGCGGCCTCATCGTAGGCCCCCGAACCCGTTCCCCCGCCCCGTCCACGTCGGCCAGCCGGGCCGGGGATGCGCGCAGATTCCCGGAAAGACTGCCCATTCCGCCGGCCGAGGCCATGCTTTCCGGGAAATCGGTCGCACCCTCCGGCGCGCACCCCGCGACACGCCGGAGGGTGCGTTTCCGGCCGCCGACACGTTGGGTAACAGGGCGTCGACGGCGCGGCGCCAGGCCGCGGCCCGACGGATGGCGGTGGTGGCGATGGGTGGTTCGGTGGCGGAGCGGGAACCGAGCACCGCCGCGGGCGGGACCGACCTGCTGACGGTCGGCGTCGAGGAGGAGTTCCTGCTCGTCGACCCGCACACCGGCGCCGCCGTGCCCGCCGTCGACCTGGTGATGGAGCAGGTGCCGCCGGAGTTGCGCGGCCAGGTGGAACGGGAGTTCCAGACCAGCCAGATCGAGATCGGCAGCCCGCCCGGGCTGGAGCTGTCCTCCCTCCGGCACTCCCTCGGGATGCTCCGCGCCGAACTGGCCGACGCCGCCGAGCGGGCCGGCGTACGGCTGCTCGCCATCGGCACCGGGCCGGTGGACGGGCCGGTGCCGCCGGTGGTGGACAAGCCCCGCTTCGACCGGATGGTCGAGCGGTTCCAGCTGCTGGTGCCCGGCCCCGGCAACAACGGCATGCACGTGCACGTCGGCATCCCCGACCCGGAGGCCGGGGTGCAGGTGCTCAACCGCGTCCGCCCCTGGCTGCCGATCCTGCACGCGGTGACCGCCAACTCCCCGTTCGCCAGGGGCGCGGACACCGGGTACGCGAGCTGGCGCTCGGTCGAGTGGGAACGCTGGCCGTCGGTGGCGCCCACGCCCTACCTGGACTCGCACGAGCACTACGAGCGGCTGATCCGGCAGCTCATCGCCAGTGGCGTGATGCTGGACGAGGGGATGCTCTACTGGTACGCCCGGCTGTCCGCGAAGTATCCGACGGTGGAGCTGCGGATCGGCGACGTCTGCCCGTCGGTGGACGACGCGGTGCTGGTCGCCGCCCTGGTGCGGGCCCTGGTGGCGACCGCGCTGGCGGCGGTCGCCGAGGGACGGCCGGCCATCCGCACCGACCACCACCTGCTGGTCGCCGCGCACTGGCGGGCGGCCCACGACGGGCTGGAGGGCGACGGCGTCGACCTGACCGACGGCGAGCTGCGCCCGGCCTGGGAACTGCTGGACCGGCTCGTCGACCGGGTCCGCCCGGAGCTGGCGCGGCACGGGGACCTCGACCAGGTGACCGAACTGCTGGGCGGACTGCGCCGGCACGGCAGCGGCGCGGCGCGGCAGCGGGCGGTGTTCGCGCGTACCGGTCAGTTGGTCGACGTGGTGGCGGACGTGGCCCGGCAGACCCGGGGCTGACCGGCCCCGCCCCGGATCTTCGCATGACAGGATGGGCCCGTGGCGGAACGGCTGATCGTCGTCGGCGGGGACGCGGCCGGGATGGCGGCCGCCTCCCAGGCCCGACGCCGTCGCGACGGAGCCGACCTGGAGATCGTCGCCTTCGAACGCGGCCACTTCACCTCGTACTCCGCCTGCGGCATCCCGTACTGGATCAGCGGGCTGGTGCCGGACCGGGACGCGCTCATCGCCCGCGATGCGGTCACCTTCCGCGAGCAGTTCGACATCGACGTGCGGCTACGGCACGCGGTCACCGCCATCGACCTGGACCGCCGCGAGGTGGTCGCCCGCGACCTGGACGGCGGCGGCGAGGTCCGCGCCGGTTTCGACAGCCTGGTGTACGCCACCGGCGCGGTTCCGGTGCAGCCCGAATGGGCGCGCGGCGGCATCGCCGGGGTCTTCGGCGTGCAGACCCTCGACGACGGCGCGGCCCTGCTGGACTGGCTGGACCGCGAGCCGCGGCCCCGGCGCGCGGTGGTGGTCGGCGGCGGCTACATCGGCGTGGAGATGGCCGAGGCGCTGCTCCAGCACGGGCTCTCGGTCGACCTGGTCGAGCAGGGCGCCCAGCCGATGTCCACGGTGGACCCCGACATGGGTGAGCTGGTCGCCGCCGCCCTACGCAAGGTGGGCATCGACATCCGTAGCGGCCTGACGGTCACCGGCCTGCAGGAGCGGGACGGGCGGATCGCCGCGGTGGTCACCGCCGAGGGGCCGATCCCGGCCGACGTCGTGGTGCTGGGTCTCGGCGTACGCCCGAACACGGCGCTCGCCGCAGCGGCCGGCCTGCCGCTCGGCCCGACCGGCGGGATCCGCACCGACCTGCGGATGCGGGTGCCCGGGGTGCCGGGCGTCTGGGCCGCCGGCGACTGCGTGGAGACCCTGCACCGGGTCAGCGGCCTGCCGGTGCACATCCCGCTGGGCACCCACGCCAACAAGCAGGGCCGGGTCGCCGGGATCAACATCGGCGGCGGGTACGCGACCTTCCCCGGCGTGGTCGGCACGGCGGTGACCAAGGTCTGCGACCTGGAGGTGGGGCGGACCGGCCTGCGGGAGCCGGACGCCGCCGCGGCCGGGTTCGAGTTCGTCACGGTACGGGCCGAGTCGACCAACCGGGCCGGGTACTACCCCGGCGCCCGCCCCATGACGGTGAAGCTGATCGCCGAGCGGCCCGGCGGCCGGCTGCTCGGGGCGCAGATCGTCGGCTGGTCCGAGGCGGCCAAGCGGATCGACGCGCTGGCCGTGGCGTTGTGGAACCGCATGACGGTGGACGAGATGACCGCGCTGGACCTCGGCTACGCCCCGCCGTTCGCGCCGGTCTGGGATCCGGTCCTGATCGCCGCCCGCCGGGCCGTCGACGCGCTCTCCCGCGCCGAACGGTAGGGCGGCTGTCGGTTTCGGTGCAGTTGTTGTCGTCCCAGCGACAACAACTGCACCCAAAGTTTCTTGTCAGGGGGCGCGGTTAGCGTGTGCGCGCTGTCGCGGTGCCGGGTCCGGCGCCTTTTCCCCTCGGAGGCATCCCATGTCGCAGGAGACGACCTACCTCGAACTGTCCGAAGTGGACGGAGGAGCGCACAAGTTCTACGAGGTCGTGGTGGCGGACACCGCGATGACCGTGCGCTACGGCCGGATCGGCGACGATGGCCAGGTGAAGACGACCACCTTCCCGGACAACGCCCGTGCCCGGGCCGCCGCCGCGAAGAAGATCGGCGAGAAGGTCCGCAAGGGGTACGCCCCGGCGGTGCGGGGCGTACGCCAGAAGCGGGCGGTCTCCCGCCGGCAGATCGTGAGCACCCGCTCCACCGCCCGCACCGCCCCGGTCCTCTGGCGGTACGACTCGGGCGCGCCCGCGTTCGGCATCTTCATCGACGGGCAGAGCTGCATGGTGGGCAACGAGCGCGGGGTGATCACCACCCTGGGTCACGACGCCCGGGTGTTGAACCAGGTCCGGCTCCCCGACGGGGTGAAGTGCATCGTCGCCGACGACGCCTGGATCTACGCGGGTTGCGACGACGGCAACGTCTACGACCTCTCCGGCAAGGTGCCCCGGGTGGCGTACGCGATCGCCCCGGACATCGACATCTACTGGCTGGACATCCACGACGGCGTCCTGGGCGTCTCCGACCGCGAGGGCGGCATCGCCGCGATCGACCACGAGGACGAGTTCCTCTGGCGCCGGCCGGGGCGGGGCCGGTCCGCCTGGATGGTGCGCTGTGACACCGACGCGCTCTACCACGGCCACTCGCAGGGGGTGACCGGCTACGACTGGCGTACCGGGCGGGAGCTGTGGCACACCCGGACCGGGGCGGTGCTCTTCGGCTGGCAGGAGCGGGACAGCGTGTTCGCGGGCACGGGCACCCGCGAGGTGGTGCGGCTGCGCAAGGACGGGCGCGCCGAGCGGACGTACCGGTGCGACGCCGCGGTCTTCTCCTGCGCCACCGCCGAGGGCGGCCGGTACGTCTTCGCCGGCGACAGCGCGTCCTCGATCTACTGCTTCGACGCGGCCGGCAACCGGCTGTGGAAGCTCGGCACCGGCTGTGGCTCGGCGTACTCGATGCAGTACCACGAGGAGCGGCTCTACGTGGTCACCACCAGCGGCTACCTGGCCTGCATCGACGCCAGCGAGCCGGCCATCCGGGCCGCCGAGGCGGGCAGCGTGCCCGAGGTGGTCGACGTGAAGGCCCCGACCCGGCTGCCCGAGCCGGCCGCCTGGACCACGGTGGAGGTCACCACCGACGACCGGGCCGGCGTGGTGGTGGAGTGCGTCGAGGCAGGTGGCCGACTGCGCATCCACGTGCTGTCGGACGGCTACCGCCGGGACTGGTCGGTGCAGTTCCCCAAGGGCATCCGGGAGCCGGGCGCCCGCTACCTGGTCACCGACGTGCGGGAGGCCGGTCGGGGCGGCTTCTACCGGGCGTACGGCGACATCCGCCGCCTCCGCTGAGGGCTCCGGTCCGGGGGCGGGGCGGGACCGCTCCCGGACCGGTCATCGGCAGGTCCGACGCACCGCCCGCCTCCGCCCTGCCAGCCCGTTTCGGAGTCGGTTGTACGCGACCCGCCGACGTGGTCCAGGATGGCCGGATGGCCGGGTACCTGGAGATCCCCGAGGGGCTGGGCTGGGTCCGGCGGCTGCCGGCGGGCCGGGACTGGCTGGCCGAGCTGCCGGACCTGCTGGCCGAGTGCGTACGGCGGTGGGAGCTGCGGGTCGGGCCGCCCTACCCGTACGCGTTCGCCTCGCTGGCGATGCCGGCGGAGCTGCCCGACGGCACCGCGGCGGTGCTGAAGCTCCAGTACCCGGACGCGGACAGTGCGCACGAGGCGACCGCGCTGGCCCGCTGGGCCGGTGCCGGCGCGATCCGGTTGCTGGCCCACGACCCGCCACGGCGGGCGCTGCTGGTGGAGCGCTGCGTGCCCGGCACCCCGCTGCACGAGCTGCCCCTCGATGCGGCGCTGGACGTGGTGCTCGAACTGCTCCCCCGGCTCGGCGTGCCGGCCGGCCCGCCGTTCACCCCGCTCGCCGAGGAGGCGGCCGGCTGGGCGGAGCAGCTACCGGCGAACTGGGAGCGGGCCAACCGCCCGTACGAGCGGCGGCTGCTGGACGCCGCGCTCGGGCTGCTCGCCGACCTGGTGCCCAGCCAGGGCGAGCAGGTGCTGGTCAACCAGGACCTGCACGCCGGCAACGTGCTCCGGGCGACCCGGGCACCCTGGTTGGTCATCGACCCGAAGCCGTTGGTCGGCGAGCGGGAGTTCGCGCCGGTGCCGATGGTGCGCGGCGGGGAGCTGGGGCATTCGCCCGAGGCGGTCCGCTATCGGCTGGACCGGCTCAGCGCCGAGCTGGGCCTCGACCGGGAACGGGTCCGCGGCTGGACGATCGTGCACACCACGGCGTGGAGCATCGGCGGGGATCAGGTCTTCCCGAATCAGGTCGAGGTGATCCGCTGGCTGCTCGGCGAGGAGTGACCGACCCCGGGGAGGGATCGGTCACTCCACGAGGCCTGGCGCTCAGGCCGGGTACGGCGCCGCCTCCCGTGCCGTCCGCAGGGCTCCGGCCCACCAGGCGAGCTGGTCCAGCAGGGTCTTGGCGTATCCGGAAGCCTGGGGATCCAGCGGCCGGCCGTCCGCCCATCCGGTGAAGTAGTTCGGGAAGGCCAGGCCGTCGCGGATCGTCACCGCGTGCAGTTCGGTGAGGACGTTCTCCAGGTGCAGCACGGCGTGCCGGCCGCCGGCAGCCCCGCCGTAGCTGACAAAGGCGACCGGCTTGGCCGTCCACTGGGTGAAGTGCCAGTCGATGGCCGCCTTCAGGGCGGCGGGGTAGCTGTGGTTGTACTCCGGGGTGACCAGGATGACGGCGTCCGCGTCCGCGAGCCGGGAGGTCAGGGGCGCCATCCCCGCCGGGCGCGGGTACGCGTCGCCGGCGAACTTCGGCGACACCGCCGGCAACGACAGCGGGATCTCGATCTCAGCGAGGTCGACGACATCGACATCGAACCCGCCGTGCTCGCGCGCCCGCTCGGCGACCCAGGACGCGACGACCGGCCCGAACCGGCCCTCACGGACGCTCCCCACGACGATGACCAACTTGTGCTTCTCGTTCATGCGATCCACGGTCCGCCGTCGCGTCGACGGTAACCAGACCGGGCGCAGGCTGGCCCCCGTAGGGCCACGCTACGACGGCCGCGGCTGCCGGGAGCCGCCCTAGACTCTCGATCCATGAGTACGCCGTTGGGCGACTTCGTCCGGGCGAAGCGCGACAGCATCCAGCCGGAGTCCTTCGGTCTGCCCGATCGTGGCCGACGCCGCTCCCCCGGCCTGCGGCGCTCGGACCTGGCCACCCGTGCCGGGATCAGCGTGGAGTACCTCACCCGGATCGAACAGGGACGGGACCGCAACCCGTCCCCCGCCGTGGTGAACGCTCTCGCGGACGCCCTGAGCCTGGATGCCGGGGAGCGCCACCACCTGCGCTACCTGGCGAAGATCACCGGCGGGGCCTGCTCCGCGCACCGGCGACCGTCGCCACCCAACCGCGAGATCCGGCCCACCGTGCGGGAGACCCTCCGACTGCTCGAACCCGGCGCCGCGTTCGTCACCAACCGGCTGGGCGACGTACTCGCGTACACGAGCGGGTTCGAGCTGGTCATGCGCGACAGCGGGCTGCTCGACACCGAGTCGCCGAACCTGACGCGCTACGTGTTCACCGACCCGCGCGCCCGGACGTTCTTCCCTGACTGGGATCAGGTGGCCGACGAGCAGGCCTTCGACCTGTGGCTCGGGCCGTCCGCCGAGACATCCGAGTGGTTCAAGGCCGAGCTCGCCCCCGTCGCCGGGCAGGAGTTCACCCGACGACTCAACCACCACCTGCCCCCGCCGCAGGTCCCGCTGCGGCTCGACCATCCCGCCACCCGCGAGCTGCGCTGGCACCGGGAGCGGCTGGAGCTGCCCAGCACCGACGCGCAGCAGTTGGTCGTCCTCCTACCCGCCGACGGGACGACGGCGGAGGCCGTCGAGCGGCTCCGTCACCAGACCCGCGTCCTTCGCGCGGTCGGTTGACGCGACCGGCGGGCTGGGCGACACGGCCGGGGGTCGTCGGGCGGCAGCACCCGGGGCGGGCTGGGCACCGGACCCGGCGTCAGCCGGCCTGGCAGGTGGGGCACCAGTAGAGGTTGCGGCCGGCCAGCTCGCCCCGGCTGATCCCGGCACCGCAGACGTGGCAGGGTGCGCCGGGGCGGCGGTAGACGTACACCTCCCCACCGTGCCGGTCGACGCGGGGCGCACGGCCCATCGCCTCCGGCAGGTGCTCGTCCCGCACGGTGTCGATCCGGCCCCGCTCGACGGCCAGGGTCATCAGCGCCACCAGGTCGGCCCAGAGCTCCGCCCAGCCGGCCGGGGTGAGGTCCCGCCCGGGCAGGGTGGGCGGCAGCCCGGCGCGGAACAGCGCCTCGGTCACGAAGATCAGCCCGGTGCCGGCCACCACCGACTGGTCCAGCAGCAGCGCGGCGAGCGGGGTGGGGCTGCGCCGGATCCGCGCGTACGCCCGGTCGGCGTCGGCGTCGGCGCGCAGCGGGTCCGGGCCGAGCCGGCCGCGCAGGGCCGCCACCTCGGGCGGGGTGAGCAGCTCGCAGGCGGTCGGGCCGCGCAGGTCCAGCCAGTGCGTGTCGCTGGCGAGCCGGAGCCGGACCTGCCCGATCGGGGGCGGCGGCTCGCCGGGCCCGTCGGCGAACTTGCCGTACAGCCCGAGGTGCACGTGCAGGGTCAGCTCGCCAGCGTAGTGGTGCAGCAGGTGCTTGCCGTACGCCTCGGTGCCGTCCAGGACGGTGCCGGTGAGCCGCGCCGCACCCTCGGCGAAGCGGCCCTGCGGGCTGGCGGCGTGCACCTTGTCGCCGGCGAAGAGCTCGGCGTGCCGGGCCGCCAGGCGGTGGATGGTGTGTCCCTCTGGCACGCGGCAACGGTAGCCCGGGAGCCCGGCGACGCCGCCGAGGAGTCCGGCCACCCGTCGACAAGTGTCGACTTTCCGGCGGCCGGGTACCTCCTGGGTGTCACGCGTGGCTGCCACTGCGTTTCCCCCGGCCTCCACGCACCAGATCAGGAGGTGTCGAAATGAAGATCCTGTCCCGCCGGACCGGCCCGGCGCGCAATGAGGACGTGAACGGCGACGGCGTCGTGGACGCCCGCGACCGGACGGCCGTCGCGGACCGGGCGGACGCCCGGCCCGAGGTCACCGACCGCGACGAGGAGCGGACCGGGTACCGGAACACCGCGACCGACGGCGAACGGCGGGCGGACCGGGCCACCGCCGACGGGGCGCTCGCCACGAAGGCGCGGCGCACCGGCACGACGGTCGACCCGGAGCCGAGCCTGGAGCGCACCGTCGACCTGGACCGGGACGGCCGGCCGGACCGGCCGCTGGCCGACGCCGACGGCCGGACGGCTCCCGTGGCCCTCGGTCCGAAGCCCCGGGCCAGCCTGCTGGCCACCCTCGGCCTGATCGTCTCGGTGGTCGGCGCGCTGTTCGTGCTGAGCGGCGCCCTCGCCGGGTACGGCATCGGGCTCGCCGCGGTCGGCGCGGTGCTCGCCGTGCTCGGCCTGGTCGCCACCCGCCGGCGGCACGTGGCCGGCACCACCGACGCGCTGATCGGCGTGCTGGTCGGCCTCGCCGCCGTGGTGCTCGGCATCGTCGCCATGACCGGCCAGTTCGACTGGCCGACCACCGACGGCGAGTGGGTCGGCCGGTTCCGGGAGTGGCTTGATTCACAGTTTGCTGCGACGTTCTGACGGGCACTGATCGGCTCGCCGGCGGTGCGCCGGCATGCCTCAGCCTGGTGGTTCACCAGCAGGGCACATCCTTTTCGGGGGCGGCGGTTCGCCGCCCCCGAAGCGTTTCCGGCTCAGTCCGCCGCGACGACGCCCTCGCGCGCGTCGATCAGCTCGTCCCAGTGCTCCCGGGCCCAGGCGCAGGCGACCTCGATCGGGCCGAGCAGGCTGCGCCCCAGCGGGGTCAGCGCGTACTCGACCCGGCGGGTGGGTGCGACGTGGACCGTGCGCCGGATCAGCCCGTCCTGCTCCAGCTTCCGCAGCGACCGGGTGAGCACCTTGGGGGTGACGGCCCGCAGCGGCACCCGCAGCTCCGAAAACCGCCGGGGGCCGCTCTCCAGGCAACGGATGATCATCCCGGCCCACTTGTCTCCGAACCGGATCGGCGTCAGGTCCGTCGGGCAGACTTCGTCGAACATGTCCGGATCGAGCGGCGCACGCATGCCGCCCACCGTAGTCGGTATCCCGGTGGAAACCGGCCGCCCGGATAGCGTCCGCCCCGACCGGCCGGCGACCACGCCGGCCAACGGGTGATGAGGGGTACGTCGATGAGCAGGATCATCGTCTTCGGCGCCGGCGGCCGGGCCGGCCGGGCGGCCGTACGGGAGGCCCGCGACCGGGGGCAACGGGTCACCGCGGTGCTCCGCGACCCGGCCCGCCACCCCGACCTGTCCGCCGACGGGCAGGTGACGGTGGTCACCGGGGACGTCACCGACGCGGACCGGGTCGCCGAACTGGCCGCCGGGCACGACGGGGCGGTCCACGCGGCGGCCGACCTGGCCGCGCCGGCCGACGTCTTCTTCCCGGCGGCGGCGCGGGCGCTGCTGGGCGGGCTCGGCCGGGCCGGGGTGGACCGGCTGCTGGTGGTCGGGCTCGCCTCGGTGCTGCCGACCGTCGCCGGCGTGCCGCTGCTCGACACGCCGGACTACCCGCAGGAGTACCGGGCCTTCTGCCTGGGGCACGCGGCGGGGACCGAGGTGCTGCGGCAGGACGGCACGGCCGTCGACTGGCTGGTGCTCAGCCCGTCCGGGGACTTTGACCACGGCGGCGCGCCGACCGGCCGGTACCGGTTCGCGCCGGCCGAGGCCGCGAGCCGGATCACGTACGCCGACCTGGCGGTGGCGCTGCTTGACGAGATCGAGACGCCCCGGCACCGGCAGCTCCACCTCGGGGTGGAGCGGGCCTGAGCGGCGACGCAACGATCCACCGCGGGATGAGCGCCAGACGCAACGATCCGACGCCGAACGCAACTTCTTGCGGTGGATGTCGCCGGCCCGCGCCACCTAACGTTGGACTACGGCGCCAGCCCGTGGGCCGACCGTGGCCGGGCGCGCCCGACCCCTGGGAGCACGACATGACGATGGACGCCACCCGCCAGCGCTTTCTGATGTGCCGGCCGACGTACTTCGCGGTCGACTACGCGATCAACCCGTGGATGGATCCGACCGCGCCGGTCGACGCCGACCTGGCGATCCGGCAGTGGGAGCAGCTCCGCGAGACCTACCTCGATCTCGGCCACGAGGTCGAGCTGATCGACCCCGTCGCGGGCTTGCCGGACATGGTCTTCGCCGCCAACGGCGGCACCGTGATCGACGGCAAGGCCATGGCGGTGCAGTTCCGTGACCCGCAGCGCGCCGACGAGGCCCCCGCCTACCGGGCCTGGTTCGAGGCCGCCGGCTTCGAGATGTACGACCCGAAGCACGTCAACGAGGGCGAGGGCGACATCCTGCTGGTCGGCGACCACCTGCTCGCCGGCACCGGGTTCCGCACCGCGCACGCCTCGCACGCCCAGCTCCAGGAGGTCTTCGGCTACCCGGTGATCACCATGCAGCTGGTGGACCCGCGCTTCTACCACCTGGACACCGCGCTCACCGTGCTCGATGAGCGGACCGTCGCATACCTGCCGGAGGCGTTCTCGCCGGGCAGCCGGGCGGTGCTGCGCCGGCTCTTCCCGGACGCCGTCCACGCCACCATGGCCGACGCCGAGGTGCTCGGGCTGAACGCGGTCAGCGACGGCCGGTACGTGGTGCTGCCCGCCCAGGCCACCGACCTCGCCGCCAAGCTGCGCGACCGGGGCTACCAGACCATCGGGATCGACCTGTCCGAGCTGCGCAAGGCCGGCGGCGGACCGAAGTGCTGCACGTTGCGACTCCGTCAGGGAAAGGCAGACAAGTGATCATCGACGACATGCTGCGGACGCCATCCGCCGTACGGGACGCGGAGCGCCACACGGCGCACAACTACCACCCGCTGCCCGTGGTGATCTCGTCCGCCGAGGGCGCCTGGCTGACCGACGTGGACGGCCGCCGCTACCTGGACTGCCTGGCCGGCTACTCGGCGCTGAACTTCGGCCACCGGCACCCGAAGCTGATCGAGGCCGCGCACGCGCAGCTCGACCGGCTCACGCTGACCAGCCGGGCGTTCATCCACGACCAGTTCGCCGACTTCTGCCGGGAGCTGGCCGAGCTGTGCGGCAAGGACATGGTCCTGCCGATGAACACCGGCGCGGAGGCGGTGGAGACCGGCATCAAGGTCGCCCGCAAGTGGGGCTACCAGGTCAAGGGCGTGACCCCGGGCCAGGCGAACGTCGTGGTCGCCGAGGGGAACTTCCACGGCCGGACCACCACGATCGTCAGCTTCTCCACGGACGAGGACGCGCGCGCCGACTTCGGGCCGTACACCCCGGGCTTCACGATCGTCCCCTACGGCGACCTGGACGCGCTGACCGCCGCGATCGACGACAACACGGTCGCCGTGCTGCTCGAGCCGATCCAGGGCGAGCAGGGTGTCGTGGTGCCGCCGGAGGGCTACCTGCCGGGCGTCCGCCGGGTCTGCAGCGAGCGGAACGTCCTGTTCATCGCCGACGAGATCCAGTCGGGTCTGGGGCGCACCGGCGCGACGTTCGCCTGCGACCACGAGGGTGTCGTCCCGGACATGTACCTGCTGGGCAAGGCGCTCGGCGGCGGCATCGTGCCGGTCTCCGCGGTGGCCGCGAACACCGACGTGCTCGGCGTGCTCAAGCCGGGCCAGCACGGCTCGACGTTCGGCGGCAACCCGCTGGCCTGCGCCGTCGCCACCGAGGTGGTCCGGCTGCTCGCCACCGGCGAGTTCCAGCGGCGCTCGGCCGAGCTGGGCAAACGGCTGCACGCCGGCCTGCGCGGCCTGATCGGCAAGGGCCTGGTCGCCGTCCGGGGCCGGGGCCTCTGGGCCGGCCTGGACATCGACCCGGCGCTGATGACCGGCCGGCAAGCCTGCGAGCGGCTGATGGAGCGGGGCGTCCTGGCCAAGGACACCCACGGCTCGACCATCCGGCTCGCCCCGCCGCTGGTGATCACCGAGGAGGAGATCGACCACGCGGTGGCCCAGCTCGCCGGAGTGCTGGAGGGCTGACCCCCGTACGCGAAAGGGCGCCGGGACCGCGACGGTCCCGGCGCCCTTCGTCGTCGGCCTCAGGGGCGCGGCAGGCGCATCGCCATGGTGGGGGCCTCCGCCATCACCGAGGTGGGGCTGAACTTCGCGTCGCTGGGCAGCTCGTCGGCGCGGCCGACCTGCACGCCCGGGTAGAGCTCGACGATGTCGCCCGCACCCAGCACCCGGGACTGCTGCGGGGCCAGCGCGATCCGGTCCGACTCGGCCATCGAACCGCCCGGCCGTACGCCCGAGCCGTTGGTGCTGGTGTCGGTGACGATCAGCTCGCCTCGACCAGCCCGCAGCTCGAACCGGACGTGGCTGCGGCTGATCCAGCGCCGCGCCTCGTCGTTGAGCCACTGGCCGAGCACGATCCCGCCGGACGAGTCCGGTGCCCGGCCGACCAGCACCGGCTGGGACTCGGTGAGCACGAACCGCCGCCGGACCAGCCCGCCGATGCGTACCGCCAGCAGCTCCGTCCGCGGCCGCGGCCCGGCGTCGCCGAGCCGGACGCCGTGCCGGGGGCAGGTCGGCACCCCGTTGCGCAGCGTGGGCGGGGGCTGGCCGGCCGGGGCGCGGTCCACCCGGGCCAGGTCGGCGAAGGCCCCGCCGCCCCCACCGCCGCCGAAGAGCGCGCACCCGGGCTCGGGGCAGCGCCACTGCCGGGCCAGCAACTTCGCGCCCACCGGTGAGCGGCTGCCGGAAGCCGGGCTCTGCCCGCCGCCGACGTGCGCGATGAACACCGGGCCACCGGCGCCGGGCACCGGCGCGAGCACCCTTCCGGCCTGCCCGAGCCACGGGTAGCGGCCGCTCAGGCCGTCGAAGCGGCCCCGGCTGAGCACGGGCAGCCCGAGCAGGTCGGCCACCTCCAGCACCCGGTCGCCGGGGTGGTCCAGCACCTCCACCAGACCGTCGTCCGCCCAGCGCCGGACCACCATCCGCTCGTTGGAGGTCAGGTCCGCGTCGGAGAGCAGGGCCCGGTGCACGATGGCGTAGACCGGGACGCTGTCCTCCCCCAACTGCTGGGCCAGGGCGTCGATCACCATGCCGAGCCGCAGCAGGCTGGCCGGTCGGCCGCCGTCCAGGTTCTGCCAGCGGATCACCTCGGCCAGGTCCACCACGGCCCGGGCCAGTGCGGGGTCGGTGCAGACCCGCCCCTCGATGGCGTCGAGCACCTTGCTGATCTCGAATCTCATGCCGCGCTCCGGACGGTGCCGTCGATCCGCCGGGTTGGCACCCGCCCGCCCGGCTCGTTCCGCACCGCCGCCGCGGTGCGCACGTCTGTCATGACCCGACCCTACCGGCAGCGCTGATCGAGGCCGATCCACGCACGGCGGAAATCGACCTTCGCCGGTCGGCGGCGGGGCGCTGGGCCGCCTTCACCGGCGGTTCTTGAGCGGGTACCGGGCGGGGCCGCCGCCTCCGCCCGGCGCGGTCCCGCTCAGCCGGCCCGCAGCGGGCGGCCGACTTCGTGCAGGTGACCCAGGGCCTGCCGGTACGACTCGATCAGCCCGGTCTCGACATACGGGATGCCCTGCTCGGCGCAGTACGCCCGGACGATCGGCTGGGCCCGCCGCAGGTTGGCCCGGGGCATGTTCGGGAAGAGGTGGTGCTCGATCTGGTAGTTGAGCGCCCCCAGCGCCACGTCCACGAACCGGCCGCCCCGCACATTGCGCGAGGTGAGCACCTGCTTGCGCAGGAAGTCGAGGTCGTCGTCGGCGGTGGGCATCGGCATGCCCTTGTGGTTCGGGGCGAACGCGCAGCCCATGTAGAGCCCCCAGAGCCCCTGGTGAACGGCGACGAAGAGCAGCGTCTTGCCCGGCGACATCACCGCGAACAGCAGGCCGAGGTAGCCGACGGCGTGCGCGACGAGCAGCAGGCCCTCGACCGCGCGGTGCCGCACCGGGGTGCGCCACCGGCCGTCCGGCTCCCGGCCGACCAGCGCCTGGACGCTCGCCACGTGCAGCGCCAGCCCTTCCAGCAGCAGCAGCGGGAAGAACAGCCACGCCTGCCGCCGGGCCAGCCACCGACCCAGCCCCCGGGTCGCCGCCGCCTGCTCGTACGTCCAGACCAGCGCGCCCGCCCCGACGTCCGGGTCCTCGTCCTCGTGGTTCGGGTTGGCGTGGTGGCGGTTGTGCTTGTCCACCCACCAGCCGTAGCTCAGCCCGACCGCGAGGTTGCCGGCGATGAGGCCGGCGAACTCGCTCGGGCCGCGCCGGCGGAACATCTGCCGGTGGCCGGCGTCGTGCCCGAGGAACGCCACCTGGGTGGTGGCCACCGCCATCCCGACCGCCAGCAGCAGCTGCACCCAGGAGTCGCCGACCGCGGCCACCACGACCCAACCGGCCACGAAGGCACCCAGGGTGAGCCCGATCCGGGCCGCGTACCAGGCCGGTCGGCGATCGAACAGGCCCGCCTCGGCGACCCGCCGGGACAGCCGCGCGTATTCGCTGCCCCGCCGGGCCGGTGGTGCCGTCACTGCTGAGGTCATGCCGATCCCCGCTCCTCGGTCGGTACGTCACACCGGGCGGCGCGACTCTCCGTAACCAAGCATGCCTTGATCGACTGCGCTGGGTAATCCAGCCAACCCCCCAGCCGCGGGTGGTGCTATCCCTACCCCATCCGGCCCACCGCGGCCCGCAGCCGGGCCAGGTCGCGCCGGCGGCGCTCGTACGTCGCGGCGAGGGCGATCAGCGCCAGACCGCCCAGGCCCAGGTAGATCCACCGGGGCAGCAGGTCCCAGCCCCGCGCCAGCTCGTGCAGCGCCAGCGGGACCAGGGTCACCGCGCCGAGCACGACGGGCGCCTGCCAGCGCCGGGCCGCCCCGCCGAGCACCACGCCGAGCGCGACGACGCCGAGCGCCAGCCGGCGCCACGGCTGCGGGTCCGGCGCGGCCAGCACCGACACCAGGCTGGGCAGCAGCGCCGCCGCCAGCCCCGGGCCGAGCGCCAGCCAGCTGTTCAGGCCCGGCCGGGTGCGCAGCGCCACCAGGCCCGCGCCGAGGGCCAGCGCCGCCGCCGGCACGGTGTACGCCTCCAGCACCGCCACCCCGCCGGCGGCGAGCAGCAGCCAGCCGCCGAGCAACTCGCTGCCGCCCGCGACACCGGCGAGGACCCAGCGCCGGCCGGCCGGCTCGTCCCGCCGGAGCACGCGTACCGCCACGACCGCGCCCCACAGCGCGCAGACCGCCGCCGCGTGCCGCAGCGCACCGTTGGTGAGCAGCAGCGCCAGCAGGGCCACCGCGTGCGCCGCCGCCGCTACCGCAAGCGCGGCCCCTGGGGTCGCCGTCGCGGGGCGGAGCAGCGGGCCGGCGTGCAGGGCCGCCGCCGCCACGGCCAGGACCGCGAAGGCGGCGGTACGCAGCGGCAGCCCGCCGGCCAGCGACGCGGTCACCGCGAACCCGGTGGCCGCCGCCAGGGCCGACAGCCGGCCGGCGAGCCGGATCCCGTCCTCCCGGCCGACCGCGCCCACGACCGCCGCCGCCACGACCAGCGCGCCCAGCCCGGCGAGCGTCCCGGCCCGGGTGGCGAGCAGCCCGCCCAGCCCGGGCACGGTGAGCGCCAGCCCGAGCGGCACGGTGATCGGCAGCAGCGCCCAGCGCGGCCCGGCGAGCGCGGCCACCAGCAGCGCGGCCAGCCCCGCCCCGAACGTCAGCGCGGGGACCACCGGCCAGGGCGCGCCGATCGCCGCCAGCAGTACCGGCAGGGCGACCGCGCCGAACGGGAGCGCGGCCAGCGTGGGCAGCCGCCGCCCGCCAGTCGAAATCCGGCTCGGCGCCTCCGAGGCGGCGCCGCGATCCGGAGCCGTCGCGAGGCGGGCGTACGCGGCGGCGGCCGTGCCGAGCAGCAGCAGCGCCAGGCCGGCGGGCACCGCGCCGGGCACCGGCCCGCCGGCGGGCACTCCGGACCAGGGCCGGACCGGCAACTCCAGGAGCACCCGCAGGACCACCGGGGCGGCCGCGAGCAGCGCCAGGCCGGCCAGTCCGGCGCCGACCACCCGCGGGGCGACCGCCGGCCGGGCCGCCCCACCGGCGGCCACCGCCAGCAGCACGCCCGCCGCGGCGTAGAGCGACACCCGCTCGGTGCCCGGTACGACCAGCGGCGCGACCCCGACCGAGGCGAGCGCGACGGCGAAGCCGGTCGAGGCGTACCCGTGCAGGTCGGGCCAGTGTCGGCGGACCGCGAGGACGGCCACCACCAGCAGCACGACGGCGCCGGACGCACCGCGCAGCCGCCACCAGGGCGCCGCGCCGAAGCCGAGCAGCGCGACCGCCACCGCCGCCGGTCCGGCGAGCAGCGCACCGCCCAGCGCCACCCCGGCGACGGTCGGCTGGGCCCCCTCGCCCCGGCGGCCCCGCGCCGCGACCGCCACGCCGACGATCGCCAGGACCGCGAAGACCGTTCCCGCGCCGGCCGGATCGGCGCAGCCGACCAGCAGGGCGTGGCCGAGGAGGACCGCCGCCGCCAGGGCGGGGACCAGCACCGTCGGGTACCGGCGGCGCGGCCGGTACACCGCGCCGAGCAGCAGCGCGGTGGCCGCCGCCAGATCGAGGGCCACCACCAGCGGCCAGGAGGTGGCCACGGCGGCCGGCCCGGCGAGCACGGCCAGCGCGCCGCCGACGGCCCCCACCACCGGCCGCGCGGACGGGGGCACCAGCAGCGCCACCGCCCCGGCGGTGAGCAGCACGGCCACCGGCAACTGCCAGCCCCACGACGGGGCCGGGACCGGCTCGGCACCCTGCCAGGCCGGGAACGCGGCGAGCACGCCGGCCCCGGCGACGAGCCCGGTGAGGATCGCGGCGACCTGCCCCGCCCCGGCCGCCACCACCAACGCGCCCACCCGCGGCCCGGTACGCAGCCGCTGCGGTACCGCCCGCACGGCCCCGGCCAGCCCGGCCGCCACCAGCCCGGCCGCCACCAGCAGCAGCCCCGGGTGCAGCGCGGCGACCGGCCGGATCAGTGCGGTGCCCAGCACCGGCACCAGCAGCCCGGCGGCGATCGCCCGGTACGTCCGGCCACCGGCCGCCAGCGCGCCGGTCAGCAGGGCGAGCGCCACCACCAGCAACGGACCACCGGCCAGCAGCGGAGTGCCGGCCACCCGCCCCAGCCCGAGCGGGACCAGCGCGCAGCCGGCCGCGACGGCCAGCGCGACCCCGTGCCCGATCCAGCCCAGCACCCAGCCGGCCGCCACCGCCGCCGAGCCACCGGCGGGCACCGGCACGGAACGCGGGCCCACCAGGGGACCGGCCGGCGCCGGGCCGGGCGGAACGGCTCCCGGGGCGACGACGCCGGTGGGCGCGGCGGCCGGCCCCCCGCCGGCCGCCGCTTCCCCGTGCGGGCCGAAGTGGACCGGCCCCCCGCCGGCCACCCCGCCCCGCCCCGGGTCACCGCCACTGGCCGACGTCACGCCGTCCACCCCTGACGGCAGCGCGACGTGGGCCCGCGGGACCCGGTTCCGCAGGGCGATCACCACCACGAGATCGCCCAACGCCACCCCGGTGAACACCAGCGCCCAGCCGGCGGCGGACGGCTCGGCGGCCACCGCGGCCAGCGGCAGCACGGGCTGCGCGGTCAGCAGCGCCGCGAACCACGGCACGGTGAGCCGACTGAGCCGCGCGTACCCGGCCGCGACCGCCGCGCCGATCCCCCCGACCAGCGCCGCGTAGCGGCTTCCGGGCCAGCCCGCCACCCCGAACAGGTCCACCGACCAGGCGGCGTACCCGTCGAGGAGCACCAGCAGCAGCCCCACCGCGGCGAACGTCTCGGCGGTGCCGCGCAACCCGCGCCACCGGGCCACCAGCGGGGCAGCGAGGGCGAGCGCGGTGCAGCCGAGGAGGATCACCGCCCGCCCGGCGACCCCGAACGCGGCCCAGGCGACCGCCGTGAACACCACCGCCGCGGTGCCGAGCAGCAGTCCACCGAGGACGAACAGCAGGCCCTGCACGGTCCGGGTGGAGGTCTCCGCCCCACCGGGTCGTACCGGGACGGCCGGCGGCGCGGGCACCGGTGGCACCGGCCCGACCGGGCGCGGTGGCGGGATCTCCCGACGGATCCGGGCGGCCAGCTCCGCCCGGTGCTGCCGGGCGGCGCCGAGCCGGGCCGCCAGCTCCTGGTACGCGACCCGGGCCCGCTCCACCTGCGGCGTCAGCGCGGCGATCTCCCGGTCCAGCCGCACCACCTCGGCGGCCGGCGGGTACGGCGGACGACCGCAGCCGGGGCAGCCGGAGACGAGATCGGCGGGGGCGCCGCAGCCGGGGCAGGGGTAGCCGGTGTTCTCCACCCGGCCAGCATCATGACCGGCGGGCCGGCCGGACAGAGTAGGCGTACTCAGGGACGGGTGTGTTGGTGCACCCAGGCCGTGTAGTCCGGGTTGCCGCTCTCCACCCGGGTCACCAGGATCTCCGGCACCTCGTACGGGTGGTTGGCGCGGAGCTGGTCGATCAGCGCGTCCACCCGGTCCGGGGCGGTCTTGAGCTGCACCGACCACTCGGCGGTGGTCTGGATCGCGGACTGCCACCAGTAGGTGCTGTCCACCTGTCCGCTCACCTGGGCGCACGCCGCCAGGCGTCCGGCGACGGCCGCGGCCGCCAGGACGTCCGCGACCGCCCGCGCGTCCACCACCGTCGTCACCACGCAGATCTGCTCCACGAGCGCACCATACGTGCCGCCCGCGTCATCGAGGGTCTGGTGCGCCCGCCACCCCGTCCCGGTTGGCCGCGATCCACCGGTCGATCCGCGACCACCAGTCGAAGAGCCAGTCGATACGTTCCTGCCGCCCCACCGGGATGTCCTCCGGCGGCACCGACCAGAACCGCATCACGATCCGCTTGTCCATCGGCAGTTCCCGCCACACGTCGGTCACCGTGAGCATCCGGTCCAGCCCGGTGTGCGCGACGAAGACGACCCCGGCGTCCGGGGCGGCGTCCAGGGCGGCGAGCAGCCCGCCCGGCTGCGGGGCGAGCACGTGCTGCATCCGTTCGGCGCGCGACGCCATCCGGTCCAGTCCGAGCGCCCGCAGCCGGGAGATGGCCCGCAGCCGCCGGCTCGGGGTGAAGTTGCCGCCCTCCGGGAAGATCACGAACGCGTCGTCGTCGTCCAGGTCGGCGGCGAGGTGGCCGATCTGCTCGAGCATCGTCTCCCGGCCGTCCGCCCCGGGCGCGATGAACCGGTTGGGCAGCCGGTTGAGCAGGACGTCGATCGCCGGGTCCCACTGGAGGGTCGCCTTGAGCACGATCCGGGGCTCCCGGTGGAACCAGTTCACCAGCGCGTGGATCAGGATGAACGAGTCGCCGGGCCCGGCGTGCCGGCAGAGCACCAGCTCGGGGCGGCCGGGCAGGGCGGTGTCCGGGTCGGCGCCGACCACGTCGATGCGCAGCCGCAGCGCCCAGCGGGCCTGCCAGAACAGCACCCGCAGGAAGTGGCCGGCGAGCAGGTAGTGCGCCCGCTGGAAGGCCGGCGAGCGCTTGCGCGCCCCGAAGCCGGCGGCCACCCAGAGCACGAACAGGGCGAGCAGCGCGGCCGCGTCCCAGACCAGGTAGACGGTGACGATCCAGAGCAGCCGCAGCGGTCGCAGCCGCCCCGGCACCAGCGGCGAGGCGGCCAGCGCCAGCAACGCCCAGGCCGGCAGCGTGGTCAGCACCGTGACCGCGAGCAGCACCACGCCGGGGGCCAGCAGCAACCGGCGTACCCACCGCGGGGGCAGCGGCATCAGCGCTCCAGTCGGGTGTCCAGGTAGCGACGGGAGGCGGTGTACGCGCGGCTGATCCGCCGCCCCACCGCCGCCATGTCCCGGTACGCCCACGGGGTGTCGTCGCGCGGCTCCAGCCCGCCGGTGGGCAGCACGTGCACCTCCACCCCTTCGGGCAGCGCCGCCATCTCCCGGGCGAACCGGTGCCGGCGGGCGATCTCGAAGGCCACCTGAGCGATCTCCCAGGGCCGTCGGGGCGGGCTGAGCGCCCGCTCGATCCGGCCCACCTGGAGCACGAAGATCTGCTTCGCGCCGAGGGCGACCGCCTCCCCGACCGGGATGGAGTTCACCACCCCGCCGTCGATGTAGTGCTGGCCGTCGATCTCCTTCGGCGGCAGCAGCCCGGGCACCGAGGCGGAGGCGAGCACCGCCGGCACCACCGGCCCGCTGTGGAACCAGTGCTCGGCGGCCCGCTCGATGTTCGCCGCGCAGCAGCGGAAGGGGACCTTGAGGTCGGCGAAGGTGGTGTCCTCGCCGAGTTCGCTCTCCAGCAGCCGGCGCAACGGCCGGGGTGAGTGCAGGTGCCGACGGGCGGCGAAGCGGCGCAGTTGCCGGGCGACCGAGTCCCCGTACACCTCGCTGGCCTCGGGCGAGGCCCAGAGCCGGACCAGCCGGTCGGTGACGGCCTCGCTCGGGTCGGCGGCGACCAGGGCGCCGTTGACCGCGCCGATCGAGGTGCCGAGCACCAGGTCGGGCCGGATCCGGGCACGGAACAGCGCGCGCAGCATGCCGACCTCGACCGCGCCGAGCACTCCGCCACCGCCGAGCACGAACGCCACCGGACCCCCTGCCATGGCGTTCATCCTGGCACGAGGCGGAAAGGCGGCCGGCCGGAGCCGCCCCGCGTGACCCGCGCGGTCACCCGGCGTCAGAAGGGCCGCGCGCCGCGCGACCCGGGACCGGACAGCCGTTGACACGCCGGACACATTCCCGCAACCTGATAGCGCTCCCAAGCCCAGGCAGGTGCGAGGTGAAGGCGTCACTGCACGCCGGCACGATGCTGGCCCGCAGGTATCGGCTCATCGACCAGATCGGGGCCGGTGGCATGTCGGTGATCTGGCGGGCCCGGGACGAGGTGCTCGACCGGATCGTCGCGGTGAAGGTGCTCGCCCCGGCGCTCGCCGCCGACGCCCGGTTCCGGGGCCTGGTCCGCGAGGAGGCCCGGTCCGCCGCCCAGCTCGTGCACCCGCACGTCACCGCCGTGCACGACTACGGCGAGACGGTGGCACCCGACGGTGCCATCACCTCGTTCGTGGTGATGGAGCTGCTCGGCGGCGAGGGGCTGGAGCACCGGCTCACCGCAGGCCCGCTGCCCTGGACCGCGGCGGTGGAGGTCGGCGCCCAGGTGGCCGAGGCGCTGGCGGCGGCGCACCGGCTCGGCATCGTCCACCGGGACATCACCCCGGCGAACGTGATGCTGACCCAGGTCGGCGCGAAGGTGCTCGACTTCGGCATCGCCACCCGGATCGGCGCGCCGGACGAGGACGAGGACGGCGGCACCTTCGGCACCCCCGCGTACGTGGCACCGGAGCGGCTGGACGGCGCCCCGGCCCAACCGGCCACCGACGTCTACTCGCTGGGCGTGCTGCTCTTCGAGACGCTGAGCGGCCAGGTGCCGTACCCGGCGGACACCTGGGAGCAGCTCGGCGCGGCGCTGGCCGAGGACGGCCCGCCGGCGCTGGACGTACCCGGTCTGCCGTCCCCGGTCGCGGAGATCTGCCTGCGGTGCCTGGCCCACGACCCGCGCCGGCGGCCCACCGCGCACCAGGTGGCGGCCGCGCTGCGGGACCAGCTCCGGCCCCCCGGCCCGCAGGCCGCCGCCGTGCTGGCCCCGACCATGGCGCTCCCCACCCCGGCGCAGCCGCGGCCCGACCCGGGCCCCGCCGGGGACGCGAACGCCAGCGACCCGGCCGCGCCCCGCCGGGCGGTCGACCGTCGCCGGTCGAGAAGGCTCCTGGCGGCTGGCGGGGTGGTCCTCGGCGGTGCCGCGCTGCTGGCGCCCGCCCTGGTCCCGGACCGGGAACCCATGCCCCGGGTACTGCCGAGCGCCGGGCCGGTGGTGCCCGCGGCGCCGTCGACCCGCGGCACGGCGGAAACTCCAGCACCCCCGAGCCCGACAAGGCCAGCCCCCGCGACCAGCACCGTGCCCGTGCTGCCACCGGTCGGCGGCCTGGTCGACGTCGCGGGCCGGGTGGACGGGCTGATCGAGGCCGGGCTGGTGGCCGGGCAGATCCGCGACGACGTCGGCGTCGACCTGCGGAACCTGCTGCGCAACGCCACCGCCGCCAGCGGCGAGGGCGCGTTGACCGCCGCGGTGGACCGGCTCCGCGCGAAGATCGGCGAGCGTCAGCGCGAGGGCAGCATCAGCCCGGGGTACGCCCGCCAGCTCGACGCCGCCGCGGCGGAGCTGGTCGCGGCCCGCACCTGACGGCGAGCCCGCCGGCCGGGGCGGGTGCGGGGCCGCTCGCCGCCGACCGACCGGTCATCCCGCGGCGACCCGAGCGGCCTCCGGCTGGCCGGTCCGCCCGGCGGCGGCGATGAACCGGCGGTACACCGACTCGTAGCCGAGCGCCATCCGCTCCGCCGAGAAGTTCTCCGCGACGTGCGCCACACAGTCGGTCGGGTCCAGCCGGATCGAGTCGCGCAGCGCCGCCGGCAGCTCGTCGGGGTGTTCGCAGAGCAGCCCGGTCAGCCCGGGCCGGACCAGTTCCGGCACCGCGCCCCGGCGCAGCGCCACCACCGGCGTACCGGTCGCCATCGCCTCCAGCATGGCCATGCCGAACGGCTCCTCCCACTGGATCGGCATGACCAGGCAGCGGGCGTCCAGCAGCAGTTGCAGGGTGGCCTCCCGGTCGGCGTTCAGCACCAGACTGATGTCGTCGTCCAGCAGCGGCTCCACCACCTGCTCGAAGTAGCGGCGTTCGGCCGGCTCGTTGCACTTGCCGGCCAGGGTGAGCGGCAGCCCGGCCGTCCGGCAGGCGCGAATCGCCACGTCGGGCCCCTTGTCCGGGCTGAACCGGGCCAGCCACAGCACCGGCCCCTCGCCCGGGGTCCGCTTGCGCGGGAAGTCCCGCAGCGGCATCGCGTTGTGCACCGTGCCCACCCAGGGCAGTCCCGGGTTCGCCCGGCGCTGCGCGTGCGAGATCGCCACCAGGCCCACCCCCTCGTCGACGATGCCGAGCATGGTGCCGAACTCCCCCACCGGGTTGCCGTGCACGGTGGCCACAGTGGGCACCGACCGCCGGCCGGCGACCAGCGGGCCGATCGTGGTGTGGTCGTGGACGACGTCGAAGTCCGCCGGGTCCACCAGGCGGTTGACCTGAGCGAGGTGGGCAAGTTCGGGCAGCGACTCGCCCAGCCGGTCGTACTGGAGGTCCTCGCAGGTGGAGACGAACTCGGCGGCGGTGCCGTGGTCCCGGCCGGCGCCGAAGACGGTGACCCGGTGCCCCTGGTCGACCAGGCCGTTCACCAGCCCGGTCACCACCTGCTCCACGCCGCCGTAGCCGGGTGGCGGCAGCGACAGCCACGGCGGCACCACCATCGCGATCCGCAACGGCCGCCCCCGGGCCAGGTCCGGCTGATGATTCACGGCCACGAGTCCTCCCGATGGTCCCTGGCATCCGTGATCGGCGTCGCTTTCCCACCCCGATCGGCGGCAAACGGGCTCAGGCGGCCACCACGATCCGGTCGTGCACCTCGCGTACGCCGGGCATGGTCCACGCCGCGCGTTCCGCCTCCTCCCGCTGCCACCAGGAGCGGACCACCCCGTCGAGCACCACGGTGTCCCCGGTGACCCCGACCCTGATCCGTTCCGTGCCGGTCCGTCGGAGCAGCACCCGTTGCAGGTCCCGCCGGTTCTGCTCGTCGCTGGACGGGGCCGGCGGACGGACCTCGATCAGGTTGGTGACCCCGCGTACGCCACGCAGCCGGCGCAGTTCCCGCTCGGCGGTGCGCCGCTGGAAGCCGTACTCCACCTCGCCACGGAGCATGACCCAGCCGTTGGCGACGGTCACGTCCAGCCGGTCGGCGGGGACGAAGCTGTCCCACTCCAGCGCCCGGCTGGCCGCGATGGCGATGTCGGCGTCGGTACGCTCCTCCGCGGCGGGCAGCCGTACCTCGAGGTCGCTGGCGACCGCCCGGACCCCGCGTACCCGGTGCGCGCAGCGCTCCGCCGCCCAGCGCCGGGCGTAGCTGTCCACGTGACCGGTGAGCGTCACCACCCCGTCAGCGACGGTCACGCCGATCTCGGTCGGCTGGGTCTGCGCGTCCCAGTCCAGCTCCGCGAGCACGTCCCGCTGGATCTCCTGGTCGGTACGGACGGCGGTGGTGGTCGTCATGACGTCCCCTCCCGTGCGGTTCCCGGTGCGTCGAGGGTGCCGCCGGACGGGGTGAGCCCGGCTCACCCGGGGCGGGTGAGCGCAGGAAAATGGGCGGCGGGTGACGGAGCCAACCCCCTTGACTCCGGCACCCGCCGCCCGCGGAGGAGGCAGGTCTGTTGGTTAGGACGACTCGGCGAGCGTCACGGTTGCGTTCTGCGTCGAACCGTTGCGCTTGAACTCCACCTGGACGCGGTCGCCGACCTTGCCCGCCTGGACGGCGCCGACCAGGTCGTTCGAGTCGTTGATCACCTTGTCGCCGAACTTGGTGATCACGTCACCCCGCTGGATCCCGGCCTTCTCGGCCGCGCTGCCCGGGGTGACCGAGGCGACCATCGCGCCACCGGCCTCGGCGGCGTTCACGCTGACGCCGAGCGACGGGTGGCTGACCTTCTCGCCGCGCTGGAGCTTCTCGGCGACATCCTTGGCCTTGTTGCTCGGGATGGCGAAGCCGACACCGATGTTGCCGTTGCTGCCCTGCCCGGCGGTGGCGATGGCGGTGTTGATGCCGATCACCTCGCCCCGGGTGTTGACCAGCGCGCCGCCGGAGTTGCCCGGGTTGATCGGGGCGTCGGTCTGCAGCAGGCCGGAGATCGAGCTGGCGCCCTGCCGCGGGTCCATCTGCTGGCCGCCCTCGCCGGCCTGGATGGTGCGGTCGCGGGCGCTCAGGATGCCGGCGGTCACCGAACCCTGGAGGCCGAGGGGGCTGCCCAGGGCGAGCACCTGGTCACCGACCTGCATGGCGTCGCTGTCGCCGAACTTGGCCGCCTTCAGGTCGCTGACTCCGCTGGCCTTGACCACCGCGAGGTCGGTCTTCGGGTCGGTGCCGACGATCTTCGCCTGTGCGTTCTTGCCGTCGGCGAAGACCACCTTCACCGTGTCGCCACTGGCGGAGGCGACCACGTGGTTGTTGGTCAGCACGTACCCGTCGGCGCTGAGGATCACCCCGGAGCCCTCACCGCTGCCCGTCATGATCGTGACGATACTGTCCTGGACGGAGGCCGCGATCTTCGGCAGGTCGGCGCTGTTGATCACGGGCGCGGCCGAGTAGGTACGGGTGATCGTGTTCCCGTCATTCAGGGCGAGCGCGAGCGCCCCGCCGGCCACCCCGGAGCCGAGCATCAGCGCCAGGCCCAGGGCGGCGGCACCGATGAACTTCCCGGCCCGGCTCGGTCGCGGCGCCGGCTGGGGCGCGCCCCACGGCAGGCCCGGCTGGCCGGCCTGGTGCGGCTGCGCACCCGGGTACGGCTGGTGCTGCTGATATGGGGGAACCGGCCCGGTCATGTGCGGCGGGTAGGCCGGGCCGCCCTGGTGCGCCCCGGCGGACCAGCCGACCTGCTGCTGCCCCCCGGCCCACGGGCTGGGCTGCTGCGGCTGCCCGGAGGTGGGGTACGACGGCGCGTACGGGCTGGCGGGGGCGGCCGGCGCCTCGAAGCGACCGGCGTCGGCGGCCGACGCGTCAAAACGACCAGCGTCGGCAGCCGGTGCGCCGAGACGACCGGCGTCGACGGTCGGCCCGTCAGAGCGACCGGCGTCGGCGGCCGGCGCGTCGGAGCGACCGGCGTCGGCGGCGGCCAGGGTTCCGGCGGCCGGGGAGTCGGCCGGAACCGGCGCGGCGGCCGGGGTGACGGTGGAGTCCGGGTGCCCGCTCTCGGCACGGGGCAGCTCGGCGGTGGGGTGCGACGGCTCGGCGTCGGCGGGAGCCGGCGACCGCTGCGGATCGGTCTCGTGGTCGGTCATGGATCCACCTTCCCCCCTGGCACTGCGACCAGCCTGGAACGTGCCTGAATGTTCTCTGAAAGTCACTCGCCGGACTCGGGTGACTGCGGCAGCAGCGGCAGCTTCACCCGGAAGGTGGCCCCGCCGCCCGGCGTCTCGGCCACCTCGACCGTGCCGTGGTGCGCCGCCACCAGCGCGGCGACGATGGCCAGCCCGAGCCCGGTGCTGATCGGCCCGCCGGCCCGGCGGGTCCGCGCCGCGTCCACCCGGTAGAACCGCTCGAACACCCGCTCGGCCTGCTCCGGGGTGAGCCCCGGACCGGTGTCCGCCACCTCCGCCACGGCCAGGTTGCCCGGCTCGACGCGCAGCCGCAGCGTCACCGAGGCGTCCGTCGGGGTGTGGGTGAGCGCGTTGGTCATCAGGTTGCCGATCACCTGCCGCAGCCGGGCGTCGTCGCCCAGCACCACGAGCGGGCCGGCACCGGGCTCGATCTCCAGCTCGATCCGGCGCTCCGGGTCCACCGCCCGGGCCGCCTGCACCGCGTCGGAGGCCAGCACCGGCAGCTCGACCGGGGCGAGGGCGATCGGCCGCTCCCGGTCCATCCGGGCGAGCAGCAGCAGGTCCTCCACCAGCAGCCCCATCCGGGCCGCCTCGTCCTCGATCCGGCGCAGCAGGCCGGCCGTCTCCTCGGGCTGGCGGGCCGCGCCCTGCCGGTACAGCTCGGCGAAGCCCCGGATGGTGGTCAGCGGGGTACGCAGCTCGTGCGAGGCGTCCGCGATGAACTGCCGCATCCGCTCCTCGGAGCGGCGGGCCCGCGCCTCGGACGCCTGCGCCGCCGCGGCGGCGTCCCGGGCGCTCACCTCGGCACTGCGCGCCGCCGCCTCGGACGCGGCCCGGGCCGTGAAGGCGGCCTCGATCTGGGCGAGCATCGCGTTCAGCGCCCGGGACAGCCGGCCCAGCTCCGAGGTCGGCACGGCCCGGCCCTCCTCCGGGTCCGGCACCCGTCGGGTCAGGTCACCGCCGGCGATGGCCGCCGCGGTCCGCTCGATCTCCACGAGCGGCTTGAGACTGGTACGCACGATCCCCGCACCCACCGACGCCAGAATGATCAGCACCGATCCACCGACCAGCAGGTCGATCCAGATCAGCTGCTTGACGGCCCGGTCGACGGCCGTGAGGTGCTGCCCGAAGGCAATGACCTGACCGTCGCCGACATCCGTGTAGAGCATCCGCCAGCGCGTCCGGCCATCGATCGAGCGGACGGTGAACGGGTCACCTACCTTGGCCTGAAAGCCGGCGTAGTCCGTGGGGAAGGACGGCAGCTCCTCCGGGCTAAGCCCGTCATAGCGCACGGGTTCGGCCAGAACTTCCCCGGGAATGGCCCTGGAAGCCACATAATCCGAGGGGATGCCGACTTTCACCGGGTTCCCGCCGGCCCGTTCCAGCGCCTGGGCCACGCCGGCCGCGCCGCCGCTGAGCTGGTCGTCCACCTGCCCGATGAGGTAGTCGCGGAGGAAGTAGGCGGTGAGCGAGCTGATCACGAGAAGCGCGGCGGCGACCAGGGCCAGGACCGCGGCGACCAGCTTGACCCGCAACGGGACGGCCCGAAGCTGGCCCTTCGCGTCGTGGACGAGGTTCACGCCGCCGGCTTACGCAGCACGTAGCCGACCCCGCGCAGGGTGTGGATGAGCCGGGGCTCGGTGTTGTCGACCTTGCGCCGCAGGTAGGAGATGTAGGACTCGACGATGTTGTCGTCGCCCCGGAAGTCGTAGTTCCAGACGTGGTCGAGGATCTGCGCCTTGGAGAGCACCCGGTTGGCGTTGAGCATCAGGTAGCGCAGCAGCTTGAACTCGGTCGGCGAGAGCTGCACCCGCTGGCCGGCCCGGTGCACCTCGTGGGTCTCCTCGTCCAACTCCAGGTCGGCGAAGGTGAGCCGGGAGGGGGCGTGCTCGCCCGTGGCGGTACGCCGCAGCACGGCCCGGATCCGGGCGGTCAGCTCCTCCAGGCTGAACGGCTTGGTGACGTAGTCGTCGCCGCCCAGAGTCAGCCCCCGGATCTTGTCGTCGGTCGCGTCCCGGGCGGTCAGGAAGACCACCGGGGTACGCGTGCCGCCCTCGCGGAGCATCCGGATCACCTCGAAGCCGTCCAGGTCGGGCAGCATCACGTCGAGCACGACCAGGTCGGGCCGGTGGTCCTTGGCGGCGTTCAGCGCAGCGCTGCCGCTGGTCGCGGTGGCGACGTCGAAGCCCGCGAAGCGCAGGCTCGCGGAGAGCAGTTCGAGGATGTTGGGATCATCCTCGACGACCAGCAGTCGGGCCTCGGTCTGGGTAGCCACCATGCCCCCATCATCCGCGCTCTGCCTGCGGCGGTGCTGGGTGGATGCTGGAAACAACCTGTGAGCCGACCCGCCCCGGTGACGGCTCAGCGGAGCAGCCGGCGCAGCCCGTCCAGTGCACCGTCGAGCAGCCGGATCGCCGTCCGCAGCTGGGTGTCGGTGAGCCGCCCGGCGCGGACCAGCGCGCCGACCTCGACGGTGAACTCCGCCAGCCGCTGGTCGAACTCGGCGAGCAGCGGCGACTCGCCGGGCGCGCGCGGGCCACCGTCGGCGGCGGGCCGGGTGGGCGGCGGCTCCCAGTGCGTGCGCCGGGTCTGCCGGGTCGCCTCGCGCAGCTCCCGCTTGAGGTCGCGCACCGAGCCGCGCACCTCGGTGCGGATCTCGCCGGCCAGGGCGGAGAGGTCCTCGACGGAGGCGCTGATGTCCGATTCCAGGGCGGCCAGCTCGTCGGCGCGCTGCCGCAGCTCGGCGCGACCCGCCTCGGTGATCTCGTACACCTTCCGGCCGCCCGCGGCGGTGTGGGTGACCAGCCCTTCGACCTCCAGCCGTTGCAGGCGGGGGTAGATGGTGCCGGCGCTGGGCGCGTAGAGGCCGAGGAAGCGGTCCTCCAGCAGGCGGATCAGCTCGTAGCCGTGCTTCGGGCCGTCGTCGAGGAGCTTGAGCAGGTAGAGCCGGAGCCGCCCGTGACTGAACACGGCGGTCACGGCAGCTCCTCCAGGTCGTCGGCGTCCTCGACGGGCCGGGCGAGCAGGGCGATGCTGCCGGAGGTCGCGGACGCCCAGAGCTTACCGCCGCCCGTGCCCAGCACCCCGTGGCTGTCCTTCATCGCGCCGAGCCCGCCGCGGCCGCGCACCTGCGGGAAGCCACTGGTGATCCGGCCGGAGACGGTGTGCAGGTCGACGGTGAGGTCGCTGTCCTCGCGGACCCGGACGGTGATGCTGCCGGAGATCGCGCTGAGCCGGATCTCGCTGCCCCGGGGGTTGTCCAGGTCGCAGGTGATCGAGCCGGAGACGGTGTGCGCGTGCACCCGGCCGGGTGCGCTCTCGGCGAGGATCACCTCGCCGGAGACCGTCTCCAGGGAGAGGTCGCCGGCGACGCCGAGCGCCTCCACCGGGCCGGAGGTGACCTTGGCGGTGGTCCGGCCACGCAGCCCCATCAGGGTGATCTGGCCGGAGGTGACGTCGACCTGGGTGTCCCGGCGCAGGCCGGAGGCGACCAGCGAGCCGTCCACCAGCCGCAGGTCGGCCAGCACGTCGGCCGGTACGGCGACGGAGACCTCGGCCCGGAACCGGCGGCCGAGCTGGCCGAGCCACCAGAGGAACCCGGGCCAACGCGGGTGTCGCTCGTGCCCGACGAACAGCCGACCGTCGCGGTGCTCCACGATGACCGGCCGGCGGCTGACCCGGGTGACGTCGATCCGGGCCGGACCGTCGGTGGCGACCACGTTGAGCCGGCCGGTGACCAGCCGTACGTCGAGCCGGGTGACCGGCCCGTCCAGGGTGAGCCGCTGCGGGCTGTCGACCGTCCAGCTGGCCATGGTGTCCTCCCCTCGGTGACGTGCCGACCCGCGGCACGTCGAGCGACAGGAGGAGCATAACGCGATACATCGCGACTGAACAAGATAGTGTCGCGACTGTGTCAGGCAGCCCGGTCCAGCGCCACCTCCCGGGCGTCGAGCCCCGCGCCGGCCGCCACCACGGCCGCCCCGGCCCGGGCGGCGAGACCGGGTCCGGCCGGCACCGCGAGACCGCGGCCGGGCAGCGCCGCCGCTCCGACGGGCGCCGGCAGGAGGCCACCCAACGGGGCGGGCCGGCCGAGGGCCACCGGCCGGGCCGGCGTCAGGTGGACCACCGACTCGGCGGCGCGGGCCAGCAGCCGCCGGTCCGCGTCCTGGGCTGGGTGCAACGCGGCGGCCACCACCACCGACACGGTCAGGTCCCGGGCGGCGAGCACCCGGCACACCGAGGCCCAGAGCGTCTCCTCGCCGAGGAACGCGGCCAGGGTGGTCGGGTCGCCGGCGTACCGGTAGTCGATGCGGAGCGGGACGATCGGCGCGTCGGCGTCCACGGCGGCCTGGAACATGGCCGGCCGGAACCCGCCCCGCGGCCGGCAGTCGGCGGCCTCGCCGCACCAGGTCGTGCCCTCGGGGAAGACCGCCACCGGAGTCCCGGCGCGCAGCGCGGCGGCCACCCGGCCGACGGTGGCGGGCAGGTCGCGCGGTCGCGACCGGTCCACGAAGACCGCGCCGGCCGCGGCGGCCAGCGGGCCCACCACCGGCCAGTCCCGGACCTCCCGCTTGGCGAGCATCCGGGCCGGGGCCACCGCGAGCACCGCGAGGATGTCCAGCCAGGAGACGTGGTTGGCGACCAGCAGAGCCGGCCGGCGCGGCGCCCGGCCGCGGACCACCAGCCGCACGCCGAGGGCGCGCAGCGTCCCCCGGGCCCAGCCGCGCAGCGCGGCCTGGCGATCCCGGGCGGGCAGCACCGGCAGCAGCACGGCCAGCCCGACCCCGGCCAGGAGCATCCCGACCACGCCGAACAGCCGGGCCACCCGGCGCGGGCGCGACACGGTGGACCCGGTGGCGGCGGGCAGGCACCACGACCCGCAGCCCGAGGTCGGCCGCCACAGCTCCGCGGCGGTCACGAGATCCCCCCGCCCAGGAAGTGGCGCAGGTAGCGGGGGTTCATCCGGTCCAGCGAGAGCAGTACGTAGAAGTCGGCGCAGTCGAAGTCCGGGTCGTACGCCGGCTCGCCGCAGATCCAGGCGCCGAGCCGCAGGTATCCGCGGAGCAGCGGCGGGACCAGCGCGTGGCGCTCGGCCGGCGACAACTCCAGCTCGGCGCGCCTGTCGCCGCGCTGCGACCTGGAGCCCTCGGCCGTCAGGGTGGCCGGGTCGACGGCGGCCGGCGCCTCGGCGAACCACGGACGGCGGGGCGCGACCCGCAGCGGCGGCGGGGCGAGGTGGCGGGCGGTGGCCTGGGCCCAGACCTCGGCGACCGCCGTACCGCCGTCGGCCACCGGCACCGAGGCGCAGCCGCCGAGCCAGCGCGACCCGCGCAGGTGCAGGTAGCGGGCGATGCCGGCCCACATCAGGTTGATCACGGCGCCGGAGCGGTGGTCCGGGTGTACGCAGGAGCGGCCCGCCTCGACCAGGTCGTCCCGGAGCGGGGCGAGCGCGGTCAGGTCGAACTCGCCCTCGGCGTACCGGCGGTCCGTGCGGCCGGGCGGCAGCAGGCGGTACGTGCCGATCACCTCGTCGGTGCCCTCCCGCAGCACGACCAGGTGGTCGCAGTGGGCGTCGTACTCGTCGGTGTCGAGTCCGGCGGCCCCCGGCTGCAGGGTCGCGCCGAGTTCGGTGGCGAACACCTCGTGACGGAGGCGTTGGGCGGCCGCGACCAGCGCCGGGTCGTCGGCGATCAGCAGGGTGTATCCGCTGGTCGTGAGGGGTGCGCCAGCGGCGTGCAGAACAGCCATGGCTACCTGTGTAAGGGGCCCGGGTTGCCACCCCCGGGGACGAAGGGTGTCGATCCGGTGAACGCCAGCCCACCGCCTGCCACCAGCCGCACCGATCATGGCGTTGGCCGCACGTTTCGTCCGGTTCGTGACCGCCAACCTCATGATCGACGGGATGTGGCGGTGGGGCGGGTGGGGCGGCGTGGGAGGCTGGCCGGGGCGGGGTGGGCCAGGGGCCTGCGGGCGGGGGCTGGGGCAGGGTTGGAGGAATTGGATGATCATTGAGTCCCGCTTCCACGGGCCGGCCGGTTCGGGCAACGGCGGCTGGAGTGCCGGGGTCTTCGCGGCGGCGGTCGACGACCGGGGGCCGGTGGAGGTCACCCTGCGCAAGCCACCTCCGCTGGAGACCCCGCTGGCCGCGGTGGACGGCGAGGTACGCGCCCCGGACGGCCAGGTGATCGCGCAGGTACGCCGGGTCGAGGAGTTCACCGCCGTGGTCCCGCCGGTGGACCGGCCCACCGCGGCGGCCGCCGCGAAGGCGTACCCGGGGTTGGTGGAGCACCCCTTCCCCGGCTGCTACGTCTGCGGCCCGGAGAACCAGGACGGGCTCCGGATCTTCCCCGGCCGGTTGCCGGACGGCCGGACCGCGGCGCCGTTCCGGGCCCCGGCCGAGGTGGTGCCCGCGACGGTCTGGGCAGCGCTGGACTGCCCCGGCGGCTGGGCGGTGATCGCGCCGGGCCGCCCGTACGTCCTGGGGCGGATCGCGGCGGTGGTCGCGGCGCTGCCGCGTCCCGGCGACGAATGCGTGGTGACCGGGGCGATGGTCGGCGGGGAGGGCCGCAAGGCCGAAGTCCACTCCAGCCTCTACGGCCCGGACGGCGCCCTGCTCGGGTACGCCCGCGCCACCTGGATCGCCCTGCCACCGGCCTGACTCATCCCTGGGGATGATCGCCTCCTGCCCCCGAGGGAGGAGGCCGTACGCATCGCGCCTGATTGACCGGCTTGCACGGGGTTGCCAGGCTGTGCCACGGCGCCCCCGCAACGGCGTCCCCACCGGCGCGCCCGCGCGCCGTGCCAGGAGAGGAGAACGATGTCCGACGGGCAGTGGAGCCCCAGCACCGGGACCGGCCAGATCGTGGTGTCCGGACTGACGAAGCAGTACAAGAACGTCCGGGCGGTCGACAATCTGTCCTTCACCGTCGAGCCGGGGCGGGTGACCGGCTTCCTCGGCCCGAACGGCGCCGGCAAGACGACCACCCTGCGCATGCTGCTCAACCTGGTCACGCCGACCGCCGGCGAGGCCACCATCGGCGGCCAGCGGTACGCCAACCTGGCCGACCCGCTGCGCTCGGTGGGCGCGGTGCTGGAAGCGTCCAGCGCGCACAAGGGCCGCACCGGGATCAACCACCTGCGGGTGATCTGCGCCGCGGCCGGCCTGCCCCGGCACCGGGCCGACGAGGCGCTCGCGCTGGTCGGACTCACCCCGGCGGCGAAACGCAAGTTCAAGGGCTACTCGCTGGGCATGAAGCAGCGACTCGGGATCGCCGCCGCGATGCTCGGCAACCCACAGGTGCTGATCCTCGACGAGCCAGCCAACGGCCTCGACCCGGAGGGGATCCGCTGGATGCGCGGCTTCCTTAAGGGGCTGGCCGCCGAGGGCCGGACCGTGCTGGTCTCCAGCCACCTGCTCTCCGAGATGCAGCTGCTCGCCGACGACGTGGTGATCATCGCGGCCGGCCGGCTCATCCGACAGGGGCCGGTGGATCAGGTGATCGGCTCGATGACCCACGGCGCGCGGGTGCGGGTACGCACCCCGCAGGCCGAGGAGCTGACCGCGGCGCTGCGCGAGCAGTCGGCCACGGTGGACGCCGACGGCCAGGGCGGACTGCTGGTCACCGGGGTGGACGCGCCGACCGTGGGCCGGGTGGCCCTGGCCGCCAAGGTGGAGCTGCACGAGCTGACCACCGAGCGCCCCGACCTGGAGGGGGTCTTCCTCGAACTGACGGCCGGAAAGGCGGAGATCCGATGAACCTGGTCCGATCCGAGCTGCTCAAGATCCGTACGACCAGCACCTGGTGGTTGCTGGGGATCGGGGCGTTTCTCGCCACCGCGGTGGCCTTCGCGGTGAACGCCTGGCTCGCGCACACCACGCTGAGCGGCCGGGGCGAGGAGATCGGGGTCACCGGCGAACAGGCGACCGCAGCGGCGCAGGCGGCAAACGTCTACACCTCCGGCCAGTACCTCGGACTGCTCTTCGTGATGCTCATCGGCATCCTGATGGTCACCAACGAGTTCTTCCACCAGACGGCGACCACCACGTTCCTCACCACGCCACGCCGCACCTCGGTGATCCTCGCCAAGCTCGGCGCGGCGTCGCTGCTCGGCTTCGGCTTCTGGCTGGCCACCACGGTGCTCGACCTGCTCGCCGGGGCGACCTTCCTGTCCCTGGACGGCCACGGCACCCAGCTCGGCGAGTGGGAGGTGCAGCGCGCTCTGCTGCTCAACCTGCTGGCGTACGCGATCTGGACCAGCCTCGGGGTGGGCATCGGGACGCTGATCCCCAACCAGCTCGGCGCGGTGATCACCGCAGCGGTGCTCTACCTGGTCGGCACCCAGATCGTGCAGCTGCTCTTCTTCCTGGTCTCCAACTGGCTCGACAACGAGGCCGTGATCAAGTGGCAGGTCGTCTGGCCGGCCGTCGCCTCCCAGGTGATGATCAGCGGGCAACCCAGCCAGTTCACTCCCGCATGGTGGGTGGGTGCCCTGGTGCTGGTCGGCTACGCCCTGGTCAGCGGGGTCAGCGGCGTCCTGATCACCCGGCGGCGGGACATCGCCTGAGCCGGATCCGGGGAACGGCCCCGGTGGGTGACCAGGCGTCACCGACCGGGGCCGTTCGTCGCATATCAGGAGTCGGTGGGATACGCAGCGTTTGCCAAACTTCTGGCATCTTCTGTGAAACGGAACACCAGCCGGAGGCGAGAATGCCTACGCCATTCGTACGGCGTAGCCTGGGAGCCGTCTTCCGTGCCCGGATTCGGGCCCGGGATGACACCGCGTGACCTTACGAACCCGCGTGAAAGAGGCGATCAGCGGCCGTGTCGACCCAGCAGACTTCGCAGGAGAACCCACTGGCGGGTTTCGGCCCGAATGAGTGGATCGTCGAGGAGATGTACCAGCGCTACCTCTCCGACCCCTCGAGCGTGGACTCGGCCTGGCACGACTTCTTCGCCGACTACAAGCCGGCCCCCGGCGCCGCCACTGCGCGCCCCGACGGCCAGGCCAAGCCGGCCGCGACGCCGGAACCCGCCGAGCAGCAGGAGGCGGTGGCCACGGTGACCCAGCGGCCGGCCGCCGAGCGGCCCGCCGCGAAGCCGGCCGCCGCGGCCAAGGCCGCCCCGGCCCCCGCCAAGCCTGCCGCCGCCAAGCCCGCGCCGGCCGCCAAGGCCGCCCCGGCCAAGCCGGCCGCCAAGGCCCCGACCGTGAGCGCCGCCGGCACCACCCCGCTGCGCGGGGTGGCCGCCAAGATCGTGCAGAACATGGACGCCTCGCTGGCCGTGCCGACCGCCACCAGCGTGCGCGCGGTCCCGGCGAAGCTGCTGGTCGACAACCGCATCGTGATCAACAACCACCTGGCCCGCGGCCGCGGCGGCAAGGTGAGCTTCACCCACCTGATCGGGTACGCGCTGGTCCGGGCGCTGATCGAGCACCCGGAGATGAACAACTCCTACGCCGAGGTCGACGGCAAGCCGGCGATGGTCCGACCGGAGCACGTCAACCTCGGCATCGCCATCGACCTGGCCAAGCCGGACGGCTCCCGCAACCTGGTGGTGCCCTCCATCAAGGCCTGCGAGCAGATGGACTTCCGTCAGTTCTGGCAGGCGTACGAGGACGTGGTCCGGCGCGCCCGCCGCAACGAGCTGACCATGGAGGACTACGCCGGCACGACCATCTCGCTGACCAACCCGGGCGGCATCGGCACGGTCCACTCGATCCCGCGCCTGATGCAGGGGCAGAGCGCCATCATCGGCGTCGGCGCCATGGAATACCCGGCGCCCTACCAGGGCATGAGCGAGGCGACCCTGGCCGAGCTGGCGGTCAGCAAGATCATCACGCTGACCAGCACCTATGACCACCGGATCATCCAGGGCGCCCAGTCCGGCGAGTTCCTCAAGGTGATGCACGAGCTGCTGCTCGGCGAGCTCGGCTTCTACGACGAGATCTTCACCTCGCTGCGCATCCCGTACGAGCCGGTGCGCTGGGTGCGGGACGTGGCCGTCGACAGCGAGGGCCAGATCAACAAGACCGCGCGGGTGCACGAGCTGATCCACGCGTACCGGGTGCGCGGCCACCTGATGGCCGACACCGACCCGCTGGAGTTCAAGATCCGCAAGCACCCGGACCTGGACGTCCTCCAGCACGGGCTGACCCTGTGGGACCTCGACCGGGTGTTCCCGGTCAACGGGTTCGCCGGCAAGCAGCGGATGAAGCTGCGCTCGATCCTCGGCGTGCTGCGCGACTCGTACTGCCGCCGGCTCGGCATCGAGTACATGCACATCCAGGACCCGGAGGAGCGGCGCTGGCTCCAGGAGCGGGTCGAGCGCAAGTACGAGAAGCCGACCCCGGACGAGCAGAAGCACGTGCTCAACCGGCTCAACGCGGCCGAGGCGTTCGAGACCTTCCTGCAGACCAAGTACGTCGGCCAGAAGCGCTTCTCGCTGGAGGGCGGCGAGTCGCTGATCCCGCTCCTCGGCGAGGTGCTGGAGTGCTCCGCCGAGGCCGGGCTGGACGAGGTCGTCATCGGCATGGCCCACCGCGGCCGGCTCAACGTGCTGGCCAACATCGTCGGCAAGCCGTACGAGAAGATCTTCTCCGAGTTCGAGGGGCACCTCGACCCGCGCTCCACGCAGGGCTCGGGCGACGTGAAGTACCACCTCGGCCAGAACGGCAAGTTCACCACCCCGGACGGCGGGCACGCGGTCAAGGTCTCGGTGGTGGCGAACCCGTCGCACCTGGAGGCCGTGGACCCGGTGCTGGAGGGCATCGTCCGGGCCAAGCAGGACCGGATAGACCTCAAGCTGGAGGGCTACACCGTGCTGCCGCTGGCGGTGCACGGTGACGCCGCGTTCGCCGGTCAGGGCGTCGTCGCCGAGACGCTGAACCTGTCCCAGCTGCGCGGCTACCGCACCGGCGGCACCGTGCACGTGGTGGTGAACAACCAGGTCGGCTTCACCACCGCCCCGGAATACAGCCGGTCCAGCCTCTACAGCACCGACGTGGCCCGGATGATCCAGGCGCCGATCTTCCACGTCAACGGCGACGACCCCGAGGCCGTCGTCCGGGTGGCCCGGCTCGCCTTCGAATACCGCCAGGCGTTCAACAAGGACGTCGTGATCGACATGGTCTGCTACCGCCGGCGCGGGCACAACGAGGGCGACGACCCGTCGATGTCCAACCCGCAGATGTACCAGATCATCGACTCGAAGCGGTCGGTCCGGAAGCTCTACACCGAGGAGCTCATCGGGCGGGGTGACATCACCGTGGAGGACGCGGAGGAACTGCTGCGCGACTACCAGGCGCAGCTGGAGCGGGTCTTCAAGGCCACCCGCGACGCCGCCACCACGCCGCGGCAGCTCAGTCGGCCGCCCCGGCTGGTGGAGCCGGAGCCGCAGGTCGAGACCGCGACCGGCGCGGCCGTCGTCAAGGCGATCGGCGAGGCGCACGTCAACCTGCCGGAGGGCTTCACCCCGCACAAGCGGATCCAGCAGCTGCTGGACCGGCGGGCCCGGATGGCGGTCGAGGGTGGCATCGACTGGGGCTTCGGCGAGATCATCGCGTTCGGCTCGCTGCTGCACGACGGGGTCACCGTCCGGCTCGCCGGGCAGGACTCGCGCCGCGGCACCTTCGTCCAGCGGCACGCCTCGATCGTCGACTCGAAGACCGGCGACGACTACCTGCCGCTGAAGTCGCTCACCGGCGACGGCGAGCGGTCCCGCTTCTTCGTGCACGACTCGCTGCTGTCCGAGTACGCCGCGATGGGCTTCGAGTACGGCTACTCGGTGGAGAACGTCAACGCGCTGGTCTGCTGGGAGGCCCAGTTCGGTGACTTCGTCAACGGCGCCCAGTCGGTGATCGACGAGTTCGTCTCCTCCGGCGAGGTGAAGTGGGGCCAGCGCTCCGCAGTGACCCTGCTGCTGCCGCACGGCCACGAGGGCCAGGGCCCGGACCACACCTCCGGCCGCCCGGAGCGGTTCCTCCAGCTGTGCGCCGAGGACAACATGCGGGTGGCCATCCCGAGCACCCCGGCGAGCTACTTCCACCTGCTGCGCCGCCAGGCCCTCTCGCCGAAGCGGAAGCCGCTCGTGGTGTTCACGCCGAAGTCGCTGCTGCGGCACAAGCTCTGCGTGTCGCCGGTGGAGGACTTCACCACGGGCACCTTCCAGCCGGTCCTGCGGGACACCGCCGCCCCGGCGCCCGAGCAGGTGAAGCGGGTGCTGCTCTGCTCGGGCAAGGTCTACTACGACCTGTTCCAGGCCCGGCAGGAGCGGGGCGTCACGGACACCGCGATCATCCGGATGGAGCAGCTCTACCCGCTGCCGGTCGAGGAGATCCGGGCCGCGCTGGCGCAGTACCCGAACGCCGAGGACTTCGCCTGGGTCCAGGAGGAGCCGGCCAACCAGGGTGCCTGGTCGTTCGTCGCGCTCAACCTGCTGGAGCACCTGGACGGCGTCCGGCTGCGCCGCATCTCCCGCCCGGCCGCCGCCGCCCCGGCGGTCGGCTCGGCGAAGATGCACGAGGTGGAGCAGGGCGCGCTGATCGAGGCGGCCCTCCCCCGCCCGTGACCTGACCGCACCGCCAGCACCGGGGCAGCGACCGTACGACGGCCGCTGCCCCGGTCGCGTGGCGACCCTTTTCTTGTGAGAGGACGGATCATGTACTTCACCGACCGCGGCATCGAGGAACTGGTCGAGCGCCGGGGCGACGAGCAGGTCAGCATGGAGTGGCTGGGCGAACGGCTGCGCGACTTCGTCGACCTGAACCCGGAGTTCGAGACCCCGATCGAGCGCTTCGCCACCTGGCTGGCCCGGCTGGACGACGAGGACGAGGACTGACCGTGACGCATTGACGGTGGGCCGTTCCCTGGCGTCCACTGGAGAGCAGCGCGCAGGGTCCGCCGAGGACCCACGCCCCGCCCGACGCCAGGGAGGCGGAGATGGATCCCGAACTCCGCAAACCGCCGCAGGACGCGGTGACCGTACGCCACCTGCGTCTCGGCATCGGATCCGTCGGCATCGCACTGCCAGTCGTGCTGGTGGTCGGTCACCTGGTCGTGGCCCGCCGGCTCACCCTGCTCGACTCGCTCAGCGCCTACTACCACACCGAGATGCGCGACGTCTTCGTCGGCTCGTTGTGCGCCGTCGGGGTGTTCCTGATCGCCTACCGGTACCGCCGGCCGGACGACGCGCTGGGCAGCGTCGCCGGGGTCCTGGCGATCGCGGTGGCGCTCTTTCCCACCACCGTGGGTGCGCCGGCCGGCACCACCAGCCACAGCGATCGAACGGTCGGCGTGGTGCACCAGATCGCCGCCGCCGGGCTCTTTCTGCTCCTCGCGGTCTTCTGTCTCTTCCTGTTCACCCGCCCGGACCGGGTCGGGGTCCCGCCGTCCCGGTCGGCCGTCCGGTTCCACCGCCTCTGCGGCGGGCTCATCCTGCTGGCGATCACGTTCGCGCTGGCGAGCACCCGACTGCCCGCGGACCTGCGGCACACGCTCAAGCCGGTGCTGTGGTGCGAGACGGTCGCCGTGTTCGCCTTCGGGGCCGCCTGGGTGGCGAAGAGCGACGCGCTGTTCCGGGCCGCGGAGTCCATCGACGAGAGCGACGTCCGCCAGGACCCCCAGCCGGCCGCGCCAACCTCGTCCTGAGCGGGAAGGGGCCGTCGGCCCCGGGCACAAGGACCCGGGCGGGGGCCACCACGATCTTGTAGCGTGAGGTCGTGGCACGCAGCGTGTACCTGACCAGCGTGGGCTCGGGCGGGGGCAAGTCGACCGTCGCGCTCGGGCTGGCGGAGCTGCTGTCCCGGCAGGTCGAGCGGATCGGCGCGTTCCGGCCGCTGGTCGCGGGCCAGAGCCCCGACCAGATCCTGGCCCTGCTCACCGAGCGCTACCGGGTGGAGCTGCCGATCGACGCGCTGCACGGCTCGACGTACGCCGAGGCCACCGCGCTGGTCGCGGACGGCCGGCGGGAGGAGCTGATCTCCCGGATCGTCGCCCGCTACCGTGCGGTGGAGCGGCGCTGCCCCGCAGTCGTCGTGGTGGGCAGCGACTTCGCCGACGGGGACGGCGCCGGCCCGCGCGAGCTGGCGTTCAACGCCCGGCTGGCCACCGAGTTCGGCAGCGTCGTGGTGCCCGTGGTCGACGGGTTCGGCCAGCCGCCCGAGGCGGTCGCGGCGGCGGTACGCGGGGCGTACCACGACCTGGTGGACCTGGGGGCGACCGTGCTGGCGGTGGTCGCCAACCGGGTGCCCGGGCCGATGACCCTGCCCGACCTGCCCGTCCCCGCGTACGCGATCCCGGAGGTGCCGGCCGTGTCGGCGCCGACGGTGGCCGAGGTGGCGGCGGCGCTCGGCGCCACCCTGCTCGCCGGGGACGACGCCGCGCTGGACCGCGACGTGCTCGACTACGTGGTGGGCGCGGCGCACGTGCCCATCCTGCTGGACCACCTGACCGACGGCGCGCTGGTGATCACCCCCGGCGACCGGGCCGACCTGCTGGTGGCGGCGGGCGCCGCGCACGTGGCCGGGCAGGTCTCGCTGGCCGGGCTGGTGCTCACCCTCGGCGAGCAGCCCGACCCGCGGGCGATGCGGCTGGTCGAGCGGCTGAACACCGGGCTGGCCGTGCTGTCGGTGCCCAGCGACAGCTACGCCACGGTCGAGGCGTCCAGCCGGATCGAGGGCCGGCCCAGCGTGGCCAACCCCCGCAAGGTGGAGGCGGCGCTCGGCGCCTTCGAACGCTGCGTGGACACGGTCGACCTGGCCCGACGGCTCCGGGTCAGCCGCTCCACGCGGGTCACCCCGCTGATGTTCGAGAACGACCTGATCGACCGGGCCCGGGGGCAACGCCGGCGGCTGGTGCTGCCGGAGGGCACCGAGGAGCGCATCCTGCGCGCGGCGGAGATCCTGCTGCACCGGGGCGTCGCCGACCTGACCCTGCTCGGCCGGCCGGCGGAGGTCGCCCGGCGCACCCGCGAGCTGGGCGTCGACATCGGCGGCGCGCAGGTGGTCGACCCGGTCGCCAGCGAGTGGCGGGACGAGTTCGCCGCCGAGTACGCGCGGCTCCGCACGCACCGGGGCGTCACGCCCGAGCTGGCCCAGGACATCGTGGCGCAGCCCAACTACTTCGGCACGATGATGGTGCACTCCGGGCGTGCCGACGGCATGGTCTCCGGCGCCACCCACACCACCGCGGCGACCATCCGGCCGGTCTTCGAGATCATCCGGACCGTGCCGGGCGTCTCCGTCGCCTCCAGCGTCTTCTTCATGCTGCTGGCCGACCGGGTGCTGGTGTACGGCGACTGCGCGGTCAACCCGGATCCGGACGCCATCCAGCTCGCCGACATCGCCATCTCCTCGGCCGACACGGCGGCCCGGTTCGGCATCGAGCCCCGGGTGGCGATGCTGTCGTACTCGACCGGCGACTCCGGCTTCGGGGCGGACGTGGAGAAGGTCGCGGCGGCCACCAAGCTGGTCCGGGAGCGCCGGCCGGAGCTGCTGGTCGCGGGCCCGATCCAGTACGACGCGGCCATCGACCCGCAGGTCGCGGCCACCAAGCTGCCGGACAGCCCGGTGGCGGGCCGGGCGACCGTGTTCGTCTTCCCGGACCTGAACACCGGCAACAACACGTACAAGGCGGTGCAGCGCTCGGCCGGAGCGGTGGCGGTCGGCCCGGTCATGCAGGGCCTGCGGCGGCCGGTGAACGACCTGTCCCGGGGTGCCACCGTGCCGGACATCGTCAACACCGTGGCCATCACCGCCATCCAGGCCGCCGCGTCGTCGGAGGGGGTCGCGTGACCGATCGGGTGCTGGTGCTCAACTGTGGGTCCTCGTCGGTCAAGTACCGGCTGTACGACGGCGAGGAGGTCCGGGACAAGGGCAAGATCGAGCGGGTGGGTGAGCCGGGCGGCGGGCCGCCCGACCACGCGAGCGCGGTACGGGAGATCATCGACCGGCTCGACCTCGACGGGCTGGCCGCGGTCGGGCACCGGGTGGTGCACGGCGGCCGGCGGTTCAGCGAGCCGACGCTGATCGACGACCCGGTCCTCGCCGCCATCGAGGACCTGGTGCCGCTCGCCCCGCTGCACAACCCGGTCAACCTGGCCGGCATCCGGGTGGCCCGGGAGGTGCTGCCGGACACCCCGCAGGTCGCCGTCTTCGACACCGCGTTCCACCACACGCTGCCGGACGCCGCCGCCACCTACGCGATCGACCGGGACACCGCCGAGCGGTACGGCGTCCGCCGGTACGGCTTCCACGGCACCTCGCACTCGTACGTCTCCCGGCGCACCGCCGAACTGCTGGACCGGCCCTACGCGGAGCTGAACACGATCACCCTGCACCTGGGCAACGGGGCGAGCGCCTGCGCCGTCCGGGGCGGGCGGAGCGTGGCCACCTCGATGGGCCTGTCACCGCTGGAGGGCCTGGTCATGGGTACCCGCAGCGGGGACCTCGACCCGACGGTCATCTTCCACCTGCGCCGCGAAGCGGGGATGGGTGTGGACGAGATCGACGACCTGCTCAACCACCGCAGCGGCCTGCTCGGCCTGGCCGGGGCCAACGACATGCGCGAGGTGCTGGCCCGCCGAGACGCCGGGGATCCCGCCGCCGCCCTCGCCTTCGACGTCTACTGCCGCCGGATCACCGGGTACGTCGGCGCGTACTACGCGCTGCTCGGACGGGTGGACGCGGTCACCTTCACCGCGGGGGTCGGCGAGCACGCCTCGCCGGTCCGCGCCGCCGCGCTGGCCGGGCTGGACCGGCTGGGGATCGCCGTCGAGCCGGCCCGCAACGACGGCACCGGCGACCGGGTGATCTCCCCCGACGGGGCCGAGGTCACCGTCTGCGTGATCCGGACGGACGAGGAGCGGGAGATCGCCCGGGAGACCCGGGACGTGCTCGGCTCGCGCGGCTGAGGCGGCCGGCTGGCTGCCCGTCTTTTCGCTGGCCAGGGCGCGATCGATGCGGGGATCCCGGCCGTCTCGTCGGGCGCGGAATGTCGGACGGCTGCTGCCACGATCGCCGGCGAGGGCTCAGCTGAGCGCGAGCCAGGCCACCACGGCGACCACCACCACGGCGACGCCGATGCCAGCGATCAGCGGCAGCCGGGACGGCGCCTCCGCCGCCGCTGCCGTGTCGGGCGACTCGACGAAGGCACGGAACTGCGCGGTGTTGCCGCTCGGGTCGGTGTAGTTCTCAGCCATGCGCGTGACCCTAGCGAAGCTCGTCCAGCCGGAGGCTGTTCCGCCGGGCTGGCGACCACAACACGGTCCGGCCGGTGGAGGCGCGTCGGCCAGGTGGTGACTGTGCTCGGTCCGGACGTCCGGGCCGCACCGGCCACCCGGCCGCCTACCGTGAAGTGGTGAGGGTGCAGCGGCTGGTCGCCGCGCTGGTGACGGCGCTGCTCGCGGGATGTGGTCCGGCCACCGCGACGACCCGCGGTGCGGCCGCACCCGCCATCCCAGCCGCCCCCGAGCCGACCTACCCGGTCGGCGTGCGGCAGTTCGTCGTCGACGCGGGCGGTCCCCGGCCGCTGCCGGTCACCGTCTGGTACCCGGCATCGACCGGCCCGCTGTCGACCCCCACCGCCCTGCCGCCGACCTCGACCATCCCCCCGTCGACCCGCACCGCCGCGCCTAGCGCCCCGGGGGCGGAGACCGGGCCGAGCGTACGGGCCGGGGCGCCGGTGGCCGCCGGACGGTTCCCGGTGGTGATCTACAGCCACGGGCTGCGCAGCCTTCCCGAGCTGCACGCCCCGCTGACCACCCGCTGGGCCGCCGCCGGCTTCGTGGTCGCGGCGCCGACCTTCCCGCGTACCAACCTGCGGGCGCGGGACTTCACCCGGGCGGACGTCCGCAACCAGCCCGCCGACGGCTGGCGGCTGATCCGCCACCTGGTACGCCTCGACGCCCGCCGCGGCGACCCGCTCGCCGGGCACCTCGCCGTCAACCGGATCGCCGCGGCCGGACACTCGGCGGGCGGCTTCACCACGGCCGGCATGTTCACCTCGGGGCATCCGGCCCGGCTGCGCTCCGGGATCGTGCTCGCCGGCGGCGGGCTGGCCGGCAGCTTCGCCGGTCCGGTGGCGCCGCTGCTGTTCGTGCACGGGGCCGCCGACCCGATCGTGCCCGAGTCGGTCGGCCGGGCCGCGTATGCCCGCGCGGTCGGGCCGGCCGCCTTCCTGAGCCTTCGCGGTCAGGGCCACGGCGAGTACCTGATCCCGGGAAACCCCGGCTTCCCGCAGGTCCTCGCCACCACCATCGACTTCCTCCGGTGGACCCTCTACGACGACCGGGCCGCCCTACGCCGCCTCCCCACCGATGCCCGCCTCCCTGGCGTCACCACCCTGACCAGCCGCCTCCCCGGCTGACTGGGCCGCTCGCCGGGTGGGTAAGGCCCTCGGCCCACGCCGGCTCGGCGACATCGTGGTGTCGACCGGCCCCGGCCCCCGCCACATCGCCGACCTGACGTCGAGCATGACCAGGCCGAGCGGGCGCGGGCTGAGCGGGCGCGGGCTGAGCGGGCGCGGTCCGCCGCTGGGCGGTAGCGTCACCGCGTGGACGGGGACGGGCTGGCGGGACGGCAACTCGACGCGATCCGCGAGGTGACGGCGCTGGCCGGACGGGCCGGCATCGCGGTGTGGCTACGCGGCGGCTGGGCGATGGACTTCCACCTCGGCGTGGTGACCCGGCCGCACGTGGACGTCGACTGGTACTGCTGGCGGCACGACGCCGACGCACTGTCGGCCCTGCTCGCCGGGGCGGGCTGGCGACCCGACCCGCGGATGCCGGCCACCACCCAGCTCGACGTGGGCCGGGACGACGTCGAGCTGAGCTTCGCGTACCTGGACCGGGACGCCGAGGGCCAGGTGGTGGTCGGCGCCGGGCCGTGGGCCGGCACCCCGCTGCCCGAAGGGATGCTGGACGCCCGGCCGGGCCGCATCGGCCCGCTGGCCGCGCCGATCATCAGTGCCGCCGCGCAGATCGAGTTCAAGGAGATGTTCCCGGTCTGGATGCCCGCCCGGCCCCGCCGCGCCAAGGACGCCGCCGACCTGGCCCGCCTCCGGAGCAGCCGATCCGACGGCGGCGGGTGACGGCCAGCTCGACCAGATGCCGGCCGATCGGGCCGGATCGCGAGGCAGAATCGTCTTCATGCTCCGTCGCCGTGCCGCCCTGGTCGCCGCCGCCGTGCTCAGCGCGGGTCTGGCCGGCTGCTCCGGCGGGACCGTACTGCCCGAGCGAGCCGCACCGGCCCCGTCGCCCACGGCGACCACGCCGGCGCCGCGGGCACCCACCGGGCACGCCCCCACCGAGAGCTTCGCCGTCGGCGTACGCCAGCTCAAGCTGAACCGCGACGGCGACCGCGCCCTGCCGGTGACCGTCTGGTACCCGGCCCGGGGCGCGGCCGGCGGCGCGCCCGAGCGCTCGGCCGCGGCGGCGGCCGGGCGGTTTCCGGTGGTGATGTTCAGCCACGGGCTGGGTGCCCGGCCGGAGGACTACCAGCTGCTGCTTGGCCGCTGGGCGGCGGCCGGGTTCGTGGTGGCCGCGCCGCGGTTCCCGCACACCGGGGCGGGCGGCGACGGCAACGTGCTCGACGTGCTCAACCAGCCGGCCGACGTGTCGTACGCGCTGACCCAGGTGCTCGCCCTCGACGCGAAGGCGGACGACCCGCTGCACGGCCGGCTGGACACCGAACGGGTGGCCGCGGCGGGGCACAGCGCGGGCGGGGTGACCACGATCGGGCTGTTCACGGCGGGCCGGGACGACCGGCTCGACGCGGGCATCGTCTTCGCCGGTACGGCGCTCGGCGTCGGCACCGCCTTCGCCGGTGCGGCCGCCCCGCAGCTGTTCGTGCACGGCGAGGCCGACGAGGTGGTGAGCTACGCCTCCGGCAAGGCCGCCTACGACGCGGTGCCCTGGCCGAAGGCGCTGCTCAGCCTGCCGAAAGGCGACCATGGCCGAGCTCTGCTCACCGACGGCGCGGCGCTGCGGGTGGTCGCCGACACCACCGTCGAGTTCCTGCGCTGGACGCTCTACGGCGACGCGGCGGCGAAGCAGCGCCTCCCCGCCGACGCCACCCGCGGCGGCCTCGCCACCCTCGACGACCACCTCTGACGCATCCGCGCCGCGCCCCGTCAGGCGGTGTGGTCGATGACCACCTTGCCGAAGACGTCGCCGGAGGCGAGACGGGCGAAGCCGTCCTCGATCCGGCTGAACGGCACCACGCAGTCGACCACCGGTCGCACCTCGTGCTCGGCGCAGAACGACAGCAGTTCGGTGAGCTCGTCCGGGGTGCCCATCGAGGTGCCGAGGATCTCCAACTGCATGGCGAAGACCCGGCGCAGGTTGACCTTGGGCTCGTGCCCGGCGGTGGCGCCGGAGACCACGATCCGGGCCATCGGCGCGGCGGACTTCAGCGAGTGGTCGAAGGTGGCCGCGCCGACCGTCTCGATCACCACGTCGACCCGCTCGGGCAGCCGGGCGCCGGGCTCCAGCGCGGTCGCCCCCAGCTCGGTGATCCGTTCCCGCTTGGCGGCGTCGCGGCTGGTCGCGTACACCCGCTTGCCGAGCGCGACGCCGAGTGCGACGGCCGCGCTGGCCACCCCGCCGCCGGCCCCCTGGACCAGCACCGACTCGCCCTCGTCGACCCGCCCCTTGGTGGTGAGCATCCGCCACGCGGTGAGCCAGGCCGTGGGCAGGCAGGCCGCGTCGGTCGCCGACAGGCCCACCGGCAGCGCCAGCAGGTTCATCCGGGGTACGGCCACCCGCTCGGCGAACGTGCCGGGGAAGTGCTCGGAGAGGATGGAGACCCCGCGCGGGTCACCCGGGGTGGGCACCACCGGGTAGATGACCACCTCGTTGCCGTCCGGGTCGGTGCCGACCGCGTCGCAGCCCAGGATCATCGGGAGCTGGTCACCGCTGAGGCCCACCCCGCGCAGGGACCAGAGGTCGTGATGGTTGAGCGAGCTGGCCCGTACCTGCACGGTGACCCAGTCCGGCTCGGGTCGGGTCGGCTCGGGACGGTCGCCGACGGTGAGCGCGGCGAGCGGGCTGTCGGCGTCGAAGGCCGAGGCATAGGCGGCACGCATGATCGGCACGGTAACAAGCTGAGCGCCCGTTAAGAAGGGGCCCTTCCTGTGCGAAATGCAATAAGAAGGGCCCTTCCGTGGACTCAGCGGCGGGCCACCCCGTCCCGGCGGGCCGCCTCGGCGACGGCCTCGGCGACCGCCGGGGCGACCCGCGGGTCCAGCGGAGACGGCACGATCGCCTCCGGAGTCAGCGACTCGGCGACCACCCCGGCGATGGCGTCGGCGGCGGCCACCTTCATCCCGTCGGTGATCCGGGTGGCCCCGGCGTCCAACGCGCCCCGGAACACCCCCGGGAAGGCGAGCACGTTGTTGATCTGGTTGGGGTAGTCGCTGCGCCCCGTGGCGACCACCGCGACGTGCCGGGCCGCCACCTCGGGGTGCACCTCGGGCGTGGGGTTGGCCAGCGCGAAGACGATGCCGCCCGGGGCCATCCCGGCCACCGCCGCCTCGGGGATCTGCCCGCCCGAGACGCCGATCAGCACGTCCGCGTCGCGCAGCGCCTCGGTAATGTCGCCCTGCCGGCCGTCCGCGTTGGTGGTCTCGGCCAGCTCGGCCTTGGTCCCGGTCAGCTCGCGGTGCCGGCCGAGGATGCCCTTGGAGTCGCAGACCACCACCTGGTCCGGGTTCACTCCGCCGGCGATCAGCATCCTGGTCACCGCGACGCCAGCCGCACCGGCCCCGCTGACCGCCACCCGCAGGTCGCCGAGCTTGCGGTTGAGCAGGGTGGCCGCGTTGCGCAGCGCGGCCAGCACCACGATCGCGGTGCCGTGCTGGTCGTCGTGGAAGACCGGGATCGGTAGCGCCTCGTCCAGCCGGCGTTCCACCTCGAAGCAGCGTGGGGCGCTGATGTCCTCCAGGTTGATCCCGCCGAACGACGGGGCGAGCGCCCGGACCGTCGCCACGATCTCGTCGACGTCCTGGGTGTCCAGGCAGATCGGCACCGCGTCCACGCCCCCGAACTGCTTGAACAGCACCGCCTTGCCCTCCATCACCGGCAGCGCCGCGCGCGGGCCGATGTTGCCCAGACCCAGTACGGCGGAGCCGTCGGTGACCACGGCGACGGTGTGCGACACCCAGGTGTAGTCGTCGACCAGTTCGGGGTCGGCGGCGATCGCCTCGCACACCCGGGCCACCCCCGGGGTGTACGCCAGGGAGAGATCCTCCCGGCTGGTGAGCGGGACGGTCGAGGTGACGGCCATCTTGCCGCCGGCGTGCAGCCGGAAGACGGGATCGGCGGGGTCCGGAGGGGCGGAAGACATGGTGACTCCTGGATCTGTCGAGCAGACGGACCGGCCGGCTCGGCGCGCGGTGGTCAGCGGCCAGCGGGGCGGCGGTGCGGGGGTCACCCGGGCACTTTCCGAGCATAGTGGCGCACCCGTCACCGGGGTGTGAGCGGGGTCATATCCATTCCTGCCGACCTTTGACCAGCCCGGGATGCGGCCAGTAACGGACCACCACCCGACCCCGGACGTCCGCCACCCCGTACGCCCGGGAGTCGTCGGTGACCAGGTCGTTGTCGCCGCGTAGCCACCATCCGCCGTCCTGCGGGCGGACCGCGCGCTTGACCACGAGCAGGTCGGGGCGGCTCCGGAAGACCGCGACCACCACATCGCCGGGGCGGACCGGCCGGCCGCCGGTACGCACCAGCACCGCGTCGCCGTGCCGCAGGGTCGGGGCCATGGACGGGCCGGTGACCAGCACCGCCGCCAGTGGGCCGCGCAGCACGGTCGGGTGGGATCCGTTCACCGCTCGCATCGGGTTTCACCTCCCGCCCGCCGGGGAGCATGTCCAGGAGTAATGTCGTCTCGGATCATCGCAAACATCCCATGGAGGACCCTGATGCGCCTTCCCCGCATCCTCACGCCCCGGGTGACCGCCAGCGCCCACTGCGACCTGCCCTGCGGCGTTTACGACCCGGCGCAGGCCCGGATCGAGGCCGAGTCGGTCAAAATGATCTGCGAGAAGTACCAGGCCAACACCGACCCGGAGTTCCGCACTCGGGCGATCATCATCAAGGAGCAGCGGGCCGAGCTGGTCAAGCACCACCTGTGGGTGCTCTGGACCGACTACTTCAAGCCGGCGCACTTCGAGAAGTACCCGCACCTGCACCAGCTCTTCAACGAGGCCACCAAGATGGCGGGCGCCGCCGGCGCCAAGGGCGCCACCGACCCGGCCAAGGCCGACGAGCTGCTGTCGAAGATCGACGAGATCTCGAAGATCTTCTGGGAGACCAAGCAGGCGTGACCCCGCCGCCTCCGGCACCGACGATCCGGCCGGCGCGTCCCGAGGACGTGCCGGCCGTCGTCGCGATGGTGCACGAACTCGCCGACTACGAGCGGGCGCCCGAGCAGTGCCACCTCACCGAAAAGCAGCTCACCGCCGCTCTTTTCGCCCCCGCGCCCGCGCTCTTCGGCCACGTCGCGGTGGATCGGGCCGACCAGCCCATCGGCTTCGCCCTCTGGTTCCTCAACTTCTCCACCTGGGCGGGCGTGCACGGCATCTACCTGGAGGACCTGTACGTCCGGCCGGCCGCCCGGGGCACCGGCGCGGGTCGCCAACTGCTCGCCACCCTGGCCGCGATCTGTGTCGAGCGCGGCTACCGGCGGCTGGAGTGGTGGATGATCAACTGGAACCCGGCGGCCCGGTTCTACGCGTCCATCGGGGCGAGCCCGATGGACGAGTGGGTCCCCTACCGCCTCGCCGGCACGGCGTTGCACCAACTCGCCGCGCAGGCGACGGCCGTCACATCCCCCGACGCCTGACCGGGTAGAGTCCCGCACCAGGGGGATGAGGGTGACTCAACTGACCGGCCAGCCGACGAGCGACGACGTCGTGCACCTCACCGTGCCCGCCGACGGCGGGTATCTCGGCGTGCTCCGCACGGCCACGGCCGGGCTCGCGGCCCGGCTCCAGTTCGCCCTCGACGAGATCGAGGACCTGCGCATCGCGGTCGACGAGGCCTGCGCCATGCTGCTCGCCATCGCCACCCGCAACGCCGAGCTGGAGTGCCGGTTCGCGGTGACCGAGGACGCGCTCACCGTCGAGGTGACCGTGCCGACGGTCCGGGGCGCGACGCTGCCCGCCGAGTCGTCCTTCGCCTGGAAGGTGCTCACCGCGCTGACCACCGCGGCGTCCGCCCAGGCCGGCGACGGCCGGGCCACCATCTCCCTGCTCACCCGCCGCGCCTCCGGCTACTGACCGCGCCGCTCGCGCGGGACTGCGTTCAGGGGGCGGACTCCGGCGTCAGCCGACGCCGAGGGCCCGGTTGGTCGGCGAGCTGACCAGCAGCCCGGTGACCCCGACACCCAGCGCCATCAGCGGCAGCCCCAGCCAGCCCAGCCCGCCCTGGATCATGTACCAGCCGACCGGTAGCAGCATGAGCTGGAGCACGATGGCGGGTGCCCGGGCACCGGCCTTCCGACGTACCAGGGCGCCGCCGAGGGCCCAGAGCGCCGCGGCTCCACCGATCGCGAACACCGTCACCAGCAGCGCCGAGGTCAGGTCGGTGGTGGGCGCGGTCAGGTCGGACCAGACCAGCCAGGCGGCGACCAGGCCGAGCGCCACCGCCTCAGCCCGTAGCAGGTGCACCGCCCAGCGGAGCGGGGCGGGGACCGGGTCGGAGTCGATCGTCACGGCGCCACGATACCCGTGGGTAGGCGCGGTACAGTGCCGCCCATGCGGGCCGTCCTGGTGGTCAATCCGAAGGCCACCACCACCAGCGAACGCAGCCGTGACGTCCTGGTCCGGGCGCTGCGCAGCGAAGTCGACCTGTCGGTGCGGTACACCCGCCGGCGGGGGCACGCCGTGGACCTGGCCCGGGAGGCCGCCGAGGAGGGCGTCGACCTGGTGGTCACGCTGGGTGGCGACGGCACGGTCAACGAGGTGGTGAACGGCCTGATGAGCGCCGAGCCGCCGACCTTCCGTACCGGGGACACGTCGGCGGAGCGGCTGCCGGCGCTGGCCACCGTGCCCGGCGGTTCGACCAACGTCTTCGCCCGCGCGCTCGGCCTGCCCCGGGAGTGGCCCGACGGGACCAGCATGATCCTGGAGGGGCTGCGCCTGGGCCGGTCCCGGACGATCGGCCTGGGCCGGGCGGACGACCGCTACTTCACCTTCTGCGCCGGCTTCGGCATCGACGCGGCGGTGATCCACCGGGTGGAGCGGGCCCGCCGGCAGGGCCGGGTCTCCACGCCGGCGCTCTACCTCCGGTCGACGGTCAGCCAGTACTTCCTGGCGTCCGACCGGCGCCACCCCAGCATCACGCTGGAGCGGCCGGGCGAGACCGCGGAGGCCGAGCTGGCCACCGTCATCGTGCAGAACACCGCGCCCTGGACGTATCTGGGCGAGCGGGAGATCAACCCGAACCCGGGGGCGTCCTTCGACCTCGGGCTGGACGTGCTGGCGATGCGGCAGCTGCGAGTCGCCAGCACGGCACGTACCGTGACGCAGTTCTTCACCCAGCAGCCCGACCCGCACGGCCGGCAGGCGCTCCGGCTGCACGACGTGTCGGAGTTCACCCTGCTCTCGGCCCGTCCGCTGGCCTTCCAGCTCGACGGGGACTACCTGGGCGAGCGGGAGAAAGTTAGATTCGCATCCATTCCGGCCGCACTGAGAGTAATCTGCTAGGCCTCGGGTACTCCCGTCCGTTGACACGGTGACCCACCGCTCCCCCCGCGGTGGGCGACGGCTTCAGGTCGCGGCGCGGCGGTCAGACGCGCCGAAGCCGAACTGGAGTTTGTCGGAGCCACGCCGACGAAAGGGTGCCGGAAATGTCAGCAATGTCACGCAGACTGTACTATATTGATCCTCGACTGTGGCACACCGGGTGACCAGAGCGCTCTGAAACCCGGACAAAAGGGTGGTGAGCCCGCTCACTGTTCGGAGTTTTTCCGAGCGGCACCCTTGACATCGCAGCAGTTCGTGAAAGTATTCACAAGCGAAGTCGTGTTACCGGGACATTGCCTGGATATGCTCGGCAGGTTGAGCCGTTCCAGCAGGTCCCCGGGCCCGCAGCCTGCTCACGCAGCGCCGAATTGATGGATGCTGACCGTCACCAATCGGCAATGCGGATGCATATAGGAAAAGCAACGAAGCGTTATCTGGCCCCCACTTAAGAATGAGGAGTGTTGCCGCCATGGACTGGCGCCACGATGCCGTCTGCCGCGACGAGGACCCGGAGCTGTTCTTCCCGATCGGGACGTCCGGTCCGGCCCTCCTGCAGGTGGAGCAGGCCAAGGCCGTCTGCCGGCGCTGCCCGGTGACCGACCAGTGCCTGCAGTGGGCGCTGGAGTCCGGTCAGGACGCCGGCGTCTGGGGCGGGATGAGCGAGGAGGAGCGCCGCGCGGTGAAGCGCCGCGGCGGTCTCCGGGTGCTGCGCGCTCACTCCGCCTGATCGCACCGCACAGCACGCCCCGGCCGGGTCCACCCGCCGGGGCGTCTTGCTGTCCAGCCCCCGGCTCCGTCCCCGGCGATCATGAGGTTGACCGCGGCCCGGACCGCGCCGAGCGCCGGCAACCTCATGATCACCTGAGCTGGGCGGCGTCCGGCAAGCCGGGGCGGCGTCAGCCGAGCTGGGCGGCGGCGCGGCGGAGGACCAGGTCGGCCAGGTCGGGGACATCGGTGAGCGGCGCGGCGACCGCTGCCGCGCCGGCGTCCCGGGCGGCACCGCGCACGGCGTCGTGGAACAGGCCCGGTGCCAGGAAGTAGGCCGCCACCGCGACCCGGCGGGCCCCGCCCGCCCGCAGCTTCGCCACCGCGGCGCCGGCCGCCGGAGGCGCCGCCGAGGCGTACGACACGCGACACGGGACACCCAGCTCGGCACCGAGCGCCGCGGCGACCCGGCCCACCGAGCCGCGCGCGCGGGGATCCCGGGTGCCAGCCGCGGCCAGCACCAGGGCGTCGTACCCGCCCGGCTCCGCCTCGGCCAGCCGGCGGCACAGCCCGGCCAGCAGCCCGGCGTCCACCCGCCCGTCGGCCGGCCCCAGCACGTCGGCGACCCGTACCTCGATCGGTGGCCCGTCCGCGCGCGCGGCGGCGACGGCCGCCGGGATGTCGACCTTCTGGTGGTACGCGGCGGTCAGCAGCAACGGCACCAGCACCGCGCGGGAGTGACCGGCGGCGGCGAGCTCCCGCAGCACGGCGGCCGGCCCGGGCTCGGTGTGGTCCAGCCAGCTCGGCAGCACCGTGACGCCGGGGCGGGCGGCCGCCACGGCCCGGGCCAGTGCCCGGGTCGCCTCGGCCGCCCGCGGGTCACGACTGCCGTGCGCGACCAGCACCACCGGCGGGTCGGGCGTCAGGTGTGCAGGCCGCACTCGGTCTTCTCGAACATGGCCCACCGACCCGCCCGCGGATCCTCCCCCGCCGTCGTCCGGCGGGTGCAGGGCCAGCAGCCGATCGAGCCGTAGCCGCGACCGAACAGCTCGTTGACCGGGATGTCGTACCGGGCGATGTAGGCGTCCACGTCGCGCTGCGTCCAGGCGGCGATCGGGTTCACCTTGACCTTGCCGCGCCGGGCGTCGAAGGCCACCACCGGGGTGTTGGCCCGGGTCGGCGACTCGTCCCGGCGCAGCCCGGCGGCCCAGGCGTCATACCCGGTCAGCGCCCGCTCCAGGGGCTCGACCTTGCGCAGCTGGCAGCAGTCGTCCGGGGACCGATTGAACAACCGTGGCCCGTACTGGCCGTCCTGCTGCCCGACGGTCATCCGCGGCCGGATCGACCGGACGTTCACCGGCAGCCGCCGGGCCACCTCGTCGCGGACCCGGAGCGTCTCCGGGAAGTGCAGACCGGTGTCCAGGAAGACCACGTCGACGCCGGGGGCGACCCGGGAGACCAGGTGGGCCAGCACCCCGTCGGCCATCGAGCTGGTCACGCAGAACCGGTCGCCGAACGTCTCGGCGGCCCAGCGGGCGATCTCCAGCGCGGGGGCATCCGCCAGCTCCCGGCCGGCCGCCTCGGCCAGCGCGCGCAGCTCCTCGGGGTCGCGCCGGAGCGGATCGGCCGGGACCGGCCCGCCGATCCCGACCAGGCCCATGCCGGCGGCAGAGCGCAGCCCGCTCACCGGGTCACCGCCCGAGTGAGCAGGCCGGTGAACTTCACGGTGAAGACCCGCGCACACGCGTGGCACTCCCAGGCGCCGTGCCCGGCCTCGCTCGGCCGCAGGTCCTCCTCCCCGCAGTAGGGGCAGTAGAGAGGCGCAGATCGAGCATCGCTCATCGCGCCACCTCGCTTCGCCCGGCGCCACGATGAGTTGCACCGAGGTGCTTGATTCGCTCGCTACGCTCGCTCATCGGAGTTCCTCCTCGTCGACCCTGATCACCCAGTTGGCGAAGGTCTCGCCCGCCGCCCGGCCAGCCAGGTAGCGGCGGGCCAGCCGTTCCACGTACTCCGGAAGTTCCTCGGCGGTGGTCTTCAGGCCGCGCAGCTTGCGGCCGAAGCCGGCGGTCTGCCCCTGCGCCATGCCGAGGCCGCCGCCGAGGTGCACCTGGAAGCCCTCCACCTGCCGGCCGTCCGGGCCGACCACCAACTGGCCCTTGAGCCCGATGTCGGCGACCTGCGTGCGGGCGCAGGCGTTCGGGCAGCCGTTGAGGTGGATCGAGATGTCGGCGTCGAAGTCGCGCAGCCGCTCCTCCAGCCGGGCCACCAGCTCCTCGCCGCGCCGCTTGGTCTCGACGATGGCGAGCTTGCAGAACTCGATGCCGGTGCAGGCCATGGTGCCGCGCCGCCAGGCGGACGGCCGGGGCTCCAGGCCGATCCGGCGCAGCTCCGCCACCAGCGAGTCGGTCCGCTCCGGCGCCACGTCCAGCACCAGCAGCTTCTGGTACGGGGTGAGCCGCACCCGGTCGCTGCCGTGCGCCTCGACCACGTCGGCGAGCCGGGCCAGCTGCGGCCCGGAGACGCGACCCACCATCGGGGCCGCGCCGACGTAGTGGCGGCCGTCGCGCTGCGGGTGCACGCCGATGTGGTCGATCGGCTTGTCCGGCAGCTCCGCGGCCGGGCCGTCGAGCAGCGTCCGGCCCAGGTACTCCTTCTCCAGCACCTCGCGGAACTTCTCCACACCCCAGTCGGCGACCAGGAACTTCAGCCGGGCCCGGCTACGCAGCCGGCGGTAGCCGTAGTCGCGGAAGATGCCGACCACGCCGGCCCAGACGTCCGGCACCTCGGCCAGCGGCACCCAGACGCCCAGGCGCTTGGCCAGCATCGGGTTGGTGGAGAGGCCACCGCCGACCCAGAGGTCGAAGCCGGGACCATGCTCCGGGTGCTGCACGCCGAGGAAGGCGATGTCGTTCGCCTCGTACGGCGTGTCGACCAACCAGGAGATCGAGGTCTTGAACTTGCGGGGCAGGTTGGAGAACTGCTTGTCGCCGACGTACCGGCGGACGATCTCGTCGAGCGCCGGCGTCGGGTCGACCACCTCGTCCCGAGCCACCCCGGCGACCGGGCTGCCCAGCACGACACGGGGGCAGTCGCCGCACGCCTCGGTGGTCTGCAGGCCCACCTCCTCCAGGCGGCGCCAGATCTCCGGCACGTCCTCCACCCGGATCCAGTGGAACTGGATGTTCTGCCGGTCGGTGATGTCGGCCGTGTCCCGGGCGAACTCCCGGGAGATGTCGGCGATGACCCGCAGCTGCGCCAGGTTGAGCTCGCCGCCGTCCACCCGGACCCGGAGCATGAAGAACTCGTCCTCCAGCTCGTGCGGCTCCAGCACGGCCGTACGCCCGCCGTCGATGCCCGCCTTGCGCTGGGTGTAGAGCCCCCACCAGCGGAACCGGCCGCGCAGGTCCTGCGGGTCGATGGCGGCGAAGCCCCGGTGGGCGTAGATGTTCTCGATCCGGGCCCGCACGTTCAGCGGGTCGTCGTCCTTCTTGATCCGCTCGTTCGCGTTGAGCGGCTCGCGGTGCCCGACGGCCCACTGCCCCTCGCCACGGGCGCGGCGGGGCGCCCGCGCGGCGGGCTGGTTGTCGGCGCGGGTGGGGGTGCTGCTGACCGCCATCGCGGCGTCCTCCGTTGTCTGCTGTGCCTGGGTACGCAAACGCGGCGGCCGGCCCTGCCAAGGGCCGTGGACGGCGATGTCGATGACGGCCGGCGCGGTAGCGCGCCCGAGACGGATGGGTCGGGCGTCGTCAGTGGGCCGGACAGATCGCGCTGCGCACGCGGCCGTAGTCGACGTGGCGGCGGGCCACGAAGCGGCGGACGACAGCGGCGGTCATGCGCCATATGCTCCCACAACCCACGGTGGCCGGCCAACGGCCGAGTGTGTGATCCCACATCACGGGCATTGACGATGATCCACTACGGCCGAGCACCGCGCCGCTCACGTTGTGGCCGGCGCCGCGAATCGGCCGACCCGCGCGCCGGACCTGTGTGACGCTGCGACAGGTGAGCACTCCTGCGTCGCCCACACCGGCCGGGGCGATGGACGACCGCCCGAGGTGGTGGGTCGCGGCGGCGCCGGCGCTGCTCACGCTGGTGGTCACCCTCGCCGGGATCGGGCACGCGCAGCCGTGGCGGGACGAACTGGCCACCTGGAGCGCCGCCACCCGCCCGGTGGGCGATCTGATCCGGCTGGCCGGCACCATCGACGCCGCGACCGGGCCGTACTACCTGGCCATGCATGGCTGGACGACGCTGGCCGGGACCTCGCCGACCGCGCTGCGGCTGCCGTCCGCGCTCGCCATGGCCGGGGCCGCCGCGCTCACCGCCCGGCTCGGCGAACGGCTGGTCACCGCCCGGGTCGGGTTGATCGCCGGGCTGCTCTTCGCCGCCCTTCCGAGCACCGCCCGGTACGGCCAGGAGGCCCGCCCGTACGCCCTCGCCACCTTCCTCGCCGTGCTCGCCACGCTGCTGCTGGTCGGCGCGCTGCGCCGGCCGGCGGGGCGACGCTGGACCGGGTACGCCCTGGCCGTCGCCGCCCTCGGCCTGACCCATCTGATCGCCCTCACCCTGCTCGCCGCGCACGGGCTCGTGGTGCTGCTCGCCGCCTGGCGCGGCCCGGCGGCAGCCGGCCCCGGCGCGCCGACCTCCGATGCGGCCGGCAGCGGCGCGACCCGCGACCGGGCAGGCAACCGCAGAGCCAGCAACCGGGCGACCAACCGCGGGGCCGGCGACCGGGGGAGCGACCGCGCGACCCGCGACCTGGCAAGCAACCGCGGAGCCAGCAACCGGGCGACCAACCGCGGGGCCGGCGACCGGGGGAGCAACCGCGCGACCCGCGACCTGGCGGGCGATCGCGGCGCCGCCCGGGGCACAACCGGCAACCGCGCCGGCGGCGGCGCCGGTGGCGGCGCCGGTGGCGGCGATCCCAGTCGAGACCAGCGCTGCGGTGAGGGCGGCCGGACGAACGGGGAGCGGGCGGCGGGCGAACAGCCGGTCAGCGACGCACCGGCGGGCAGGTGGCGTGAGCCGCTGGGGTGGTGGGTGGTCGCGTTGCTGCCGACGGCACTGCTGGTCACCCCGCTGGTGCTGATCGCCGGCGGGCAGCGGTCCCGACAGCTCGACTGGGTGCACCTGGCCCGCCCCGCCGACCTGACAGCGCTGCCCGGCGGGTTGGCGCAGACCGGGGTGGTGGGCGGGCTGCTGGTCGGCCTCGCCGCGCTCGGCGCGGGGCGGCTCGGCCGCCGGGCGCTGCTCCCCGGCGCCGCCGTCCTACTGCCCGTACTGCTGCTCTTCGCCGCCGGGACGCTCGTGCCGCTCTGGGTGACCCGGTACCTCGTCTTCACCGTGCCGTTCGCCTGTCTGCTGGCCGGTGCGGCGTTGGCCGGAATACGGCTGCCGCCGGCGCTCGCCGTGGTGGCCCTGGCCGGGGTGCTCGGCCTGCCCGACCAGGCGGCGCTGCGCCGTACGCACGAATGGCCGCGCACCGCACCCGTCGACTACCGGGGCGCGGCCCGGATCATCGCCGAGCACCAGCAGCCGGGCGACGCGATCGCCTACTCGCCCCGGGAGAGTTGGCTCTTCCTCGACCTGGGCATGGCGTACCACCTGGGGGCACGGCGGCCCCGCGACGTGCTGGTGGTCAGCGACCAGCGGCAGCGCGCGGACCTCTGGGCCAGCGAGTGCGACCGGCCGGCGGAATGCCTGGCCGGGGTGGAGCGGCTCTGGCTGGTGGTGTCCGGGCGGCGGACCGATCCGGTGGCCGCAGTGCCGGGCCCCAAGGGAGGGGCGCTGCGCGACGGTTTCACCGTGCAACAGGTCTGGCCCCGCCCCGGCATCACCGTCGCCCTCCTCACCCGCTGAAGCCCTCGTCCTCGCGAAGATCCTCACAACTTCCCCGAAAGGGTGCCCTCGACGCGCCAGGAGGCACTCTTTCCGAGAACTAGTGCGGACCTTGCGCGAAGCGAGCAGGGGCGAGACGAGGCGGGGGCGAGACGCGCGGGGGCGAGAAGCGGCGGGACGTCAGGTGGTGAGGCGGTCGGTGGTGCCGCGGGCGAGCGGGACGACCAGCACGGCCTCGGTGCCGCCGGTGGCGCCGTTGCGCAGTTCGATGGTGCCGCGCAACTCGCCGGTGACCAGGGCCCGGACGATCTGCAGGCCGAGGTTGCCGCCGCGCTCGGCGTCGAACTGCTCGGGCAGGCCGCGCCCGTTGTCGGTGACGGAGACGTGCAGCTGCTTGCGGAACCGGTGCGCGGAGACCACCACCGCGGGCTCCGCCCCGTCCCGCGGGCCGGCGGCCCCCTCCTCGCCGGCCGGGAAGCCGTGCTCGACGGCGTTGAGCAGCAGCTCGTTGAGGATCATCACCAGCGAGGTGGCGATCTCGGCCGGCAGCACGCCGAAGCTGCCCTGCCGGCGCATGCCGACGGTCAACTCGGTGGCGGCGACCTCGGTGGCCGCGCTGGCCACCCGGTCCACGATCCCGTCGAACTCGACCGCCTCGTCGCTGGACATGGAGAGGGTCTCGTGGACCAGGGCGATCGAGGCGACCCGGCGTACCGACTCCTCCAGGGCGACCCGGGCCTCGGGCATGGCGACCCGGCGGGCCTGGAGGCGGAGCAGCGCGGCGACGGTCTGCAGATTGTTCTTCACCCGGTGGTGGATCTCCCGGATGGTGGCGTCCTTGGTGATCAGGGCGCGGTCCCGGCGGCGTACCTCGGTGATGTCGCGGACCAGCACCAGCGCGCCGATCGGCACGCCGGCCGGCATCAGGGGCAGGGCGCGGGTGAGCATGGTGGCGCCGCGGGCGTCGATCTCCCGCCGGGGCGGGGCCTCACCGCGCAGCGCGGCCAGCACCGCGTTGCCCGCGTCGGTGCCTTCGAGGGGGTCGCCGGCCAGCCGGCGGTGCAGCTTGGCCAGGTCCTCCCCCACCAGATGGGAGGCGTAGCCCAGCCGGCGGTACGCGGACTGCGCGTTCGGGCTGGCGTAGGTGACCTTGCCGTTGGCGTCGAGCCGGACCAGCCCGTCGCCGACCCGGGGCGCCGAGGTGGTCTCGCCCGGGTGCCGGGGCGGCGGGAAGGTGCCGTCGGCGATCATCTGGGCCAGGTCGTCGGCCGTAGTCAGGTAGTTCAGTTCGAGCTGGCTGGGCGTACGCGCGGTGGACAGGTTGGTGTCCCGGCCGACCACGGCGATGACCTCGCCGGCCTCCCCGTCGGCGGTCCGCAGCCGCACCGGGATCGCCTCGTGCCGGGCGGGCACGTCGCCGTACCAGACCGGGTCGCCCTCCCGCCAGATCCGGCCCTGCCCGTGGGCCACGTCCAGGTGCGCCACCTCCGGCCCGCCGACGATCCGCCCGACCTGGTCGTCGAGGTACGCGGTCGGCGCGGTCGTGGGCCGGACCTGGGCCACGCAGAGAAACGTGCCGTCGCCGTCCACCGGCACCCAGAGCAGCAGGTCGGCGAAGGACAGGTCGGACAGCAGCTGCCAGTCGCCGGCGATCCGGTGCAGGTGGTCGATGTCGCTCGGCCGGAGCTGGGTGTGCTCCTCGGCAAGGTCGCGCAGGGTGGACACGCTGACCAGCGTGCCACGCCGGGCGTCACATCGTCGCGGTGACCTTTTTCAACCCGCGCGGAGCGTCCGGGTCCTCGCCCCGGGCCAGGGCCAGCGCCAGCGCCAGCCGCTGCAGCGGCAGGATGTCCAGCAGCGGGGCGTACCGCTCGTCGACCTCGGGCACGGCCATCCGGGCGGTCACCTCGACATCGGCGGAGCCGACCACCACCACGTCGGCGCGGCGCTCCCCGAGCCGGGGCAGCACCTCGCGCATCGACTCGCCGCCGGGGCCGGAACCGACCACGGCGAGCACCGGCACGTCCGGGTCGGTCATGGCGAGCGGTCCGTGCAGCAGGTCCGCGCCGGAGAAGGCGAGCGCCGGCAGGTACGACGTCTCCATCAGCTTGAGCGCCGCCTCCCGGGCCGTCGGGTACGCGTACCCCCGGCCGGTGGTGACGAGCTGGGCGGCGAACCGGTAGCGCGGGGCGAGCTGCACCGGGGTGGCGTCGGACAGGGTGCGTTCGGCCAGCTCGGGCAGGCGGGCGAGGGCGGCCCGCTCCTCGGCGGGGAGCACCCCGTCGCCGGCGCGTACCCCCTCGATCAGCATGAGCAGCGCGAGCAGCTCGGCCGTGTACGTCTTGGTCGCCGCGACCGCCCGCTCGTGCCCGGCGGCGATGTCCACGCTCAGCTCGGCCGTGCCGGCCAGCGGCGAGTCGGGGTTGTTGGTGACGGCGAGGGTGAGCGCGCCCGAGGCGCGGGCCACCCGCAGCACCTCGGCCAGGTCCGGCGAGCCGCCGCTCTGGCTCACGCCGACCACGAGGGCGTCGGACAGGTCCGGCCGGGCGCCGAAGACGGTGATCGCGCTCGGTGAGGCGAGACCGGCGGGCAGACCGAGCCGGATCTCGCTCAGGTACGCGGCGTACAGCGCCGCGTGGTCGGAGGTGCCCCGGGCGGTGAAGACCACGTGACGGGGCCGGCGCTCGGCGATCACCGCCGCGACCCGGGCGATCGCCGCGGCGTGCTCGGCGGAGAGCAGGCGGTCGTAGCCGGCCGGCTGCTCCTCGATGTCGGCGGCCATACCGGCCCCTGGACGCGTCACGGAAGGCCCCCTTCTGCGCGATTGCCGCGCGATCCGTGCTCAGTCTTGCACCTTTCGGCCGTGACGAGCAATGGAACGCGCAGTAGTGCGCAGTAGATCACCACTCGGACCAGTGATCGCCTAGGCTTGCCCGGCTGGCGGACCGACCACCGAGAGGACGACGTGCCCGAGGACGACCCCGCGCTCGCCGCGCAGGAGGAGCTGACGCTGGCCCGGCTGGCGCTGGCCGACGGAAACCTCCCGCACGCCGCGGACCACGTCGCCGCCGCTCTCGTCCGGGCCCCGACGCTGCCCGAGGTGCACGAGACACTCGCCCGGGTGGCCGCGGCCAGCGGCGGTGACCTGGAGCTCTTCCCGCTCGGGCACCACGCCTTCGTCGGCGCGGTGGTGGCCCGCGCCCACCTGCTCGCCGCCGCCGGGCACCCCGCCGAGGGGCTCGACCTGCTGGCCGCCGCGACCGGCTACGCGCCCGGTGCCGACTGGGCCGGGGTGCCCTGGGTGACCGCACCTGACCTGCCCGAACGGCTCGACCCCGAACGCACCGCCCGGATCCTCATGCAGATCTGCGCGGCGGTGCCCGACCCGGTCCCCCGCCGCCTCCGCGACCCGCTGCGGCCGTACCTCGTGCTGGCCCGCAACGCGGTCACCGCGCACCCCGGGCACGCGCTGCTGCTGGGCGCGGCGTCCGCGCTGGCCCGGCGCCTCGGCGAGGTCGCCCTCGCCGTCACCTGGGCGGCCCGCGGGGTACGCGCGCAGCCGACCAAACTCGGCGAGGTGTGGCTCGGGTACGCGTACCGCAGCGCCGGCCGGACCCGGGACGCGCTCGCCGCGCTCGGCCGGGCGGTCGCACTCGACCCCGACGACCTCGCGGTGTACGCCGACATCGCCGGCACCCTGGCGGACCACGGCCGGCTCGACGAGGCGCTGGACTGGATCGACCGGGCACTCGCCAAGGACCCCACGTTCGACTGCGCGGTGCACACCGCGCACCGGCTGCGCTTCCAGCGCGACGGGGACGTCGCCCACCTGGTCGCCCTCGCCGACTTCGTCCGCGACCACCCCGACGACACCCACGAGCACGGCGACCTGGCCGAGTGCTGCCGCAGCCGCCCCTGGCTCGGGCAGGTGACCCCGGCCGGCGGGCCGGTGCTGGACGCGCTGCGGCAGGCCCTCGCCGCCGAGGGCGCCGCCCGGGTCGCCGTACGCCTCGACGCGCTGGAACCGCCGAGCGCCATGCGTACCGCAACGGCGGCCGTGCCGGGGCTGGACGTGGAGGTGCTCGCCGTCGCCGACCCGGACCCGCGGGAACCCCGCCGGGCCACCACCTGCCAGCTGTGGCGGTACGAGGGCACGATCGCCGCGCCCACCCTGCCCAGCCCGTCGCCGGAGGCGGCGGAACGGATCCGGCAACTCGCCCACCCGGCCTGGCCCCACCCGCCGGCCGCGTACGACGGCGCGGTCGGGCTGGCCACCCTGGAGCTGGCCGACCTGCTCGGCCTGCTGGTGCATCCACCCGAGCCGCCGGTCACCGCGCTGGGCCGGGTGCTCGCCGGTCAGGACCCGTCGCTCTGGGTGCGCTGTGTGCAGGTCTGGACCTGCCTCGGGCTGCTGCACCACCGCACCGACGAACCGTGGGCGGAGTCGACCCGCCGCCGGGTGCTGGTGGAGCTGGTCTGGGGGGTGGAGGACTGGATCACCGAGGCGGCACTGTTCGCCCTGGTCACCGCCGCCTGGGTCGACCCCGCCGTACGCTCCGACGTGGCCGCGGTGGTGGCCGAGCGGATCGCCGACGTGGCGGCCGTGGCCCGCGAACGCCGGGTGCCGATCGCCACCTCGCTGGCCCACCTGGCGCTGGCCACCCCGGACCTCGACCCGGCGACCCGCGACCTGGCCCGCGAGCTGATCCGCGGCCCCGCCGACGCCCCATCCCGGCCAGGTGTTTTTGCGCGTCTCCGCCGCCTCCTCGCCACCCTCTTCGGCCGCGCCTGACCCGCCACCTGGCTCGCCCGCTCGACTCGCCCGCCCGTCCGCCGGCAAGATCCACCACCTCGCCGGCCCGGCACGATCAACTCGCCCACGACACCCCCACCTCGGCGACCCGGAGTCGATCAAGGGGCCGGTACGCGGCGCGGCCACGCCGTACCCCGGGAAGGGGCCGGCGTGGCCGCGGCGCGTGCGTCAGGCGACGGGGGCCTTGCCGAGGGCGGCCTCGGCCTGGTCCTCGGGGGTGCCGTCCGCCGGCCGGACGTCGTTCGTCGAGCGGAGCGGGACCTCCTTGATGAACCAGGCGAGCACCGGCACCGCGACGGTGAGGAACACCGCCCAGACGAAGACGTGCGAGATGGCGTCGGAGAGCCCGCCGAGGACGAGCTCCCGCATCGGCCCGGTGAGCTGCTTGAGCTTCTCCAGGTCCATGGCGCCGCCCTCGCCACCCTGTCCGCCGGCGAACGCGGGACCGGCGGCCGAGTCGGCGAGCCGGTTCGCGAAGATCGCGCCGAACAGCGCGACGCCGAACGAGCCGCCGATCGAGCGGAAGAAGGTCGCCGCGCCGCTCGCCGCACCCAGGTCCTTCTGCTCCACGCTGTTCTGCGCGATCAGCATCGTCGTCTGCATGAGGAAGCCCATGCCGACGCCGAGCACGATCATGTAGAGCGAGGACTCGACCTTGCTGGTGCCGACGTCCAGCAGGGTCAGCAGGCCCATGCCGGCGGCCATCACCACGCCACCGATGATCGGGAAGGCGCGGTAGCGACCGGTCTTGGTGATGACCCGGCCGACCACCAGCGAGACCACGAGCATGCCGAACATCAGCGGGAGCAGCAGCAGGCCGCTGTTGGTGGCCGAGGCGCCCTGCACGGTCTGCTGGTAGAGCGGCAGGAAGTTCATCGAGCCGAACATCGCGAAGCCGAGCAGGAAGCCGATCACCGAGATGACGGCGAAGTTCCGGTTGGCGAAGAGCCCCAGCGGCAGGATCGGCTCGGGCGCCCGCCGCTCGACGAGGCCGAAGATCGCCAGGGTCACCGCGGCCAGCGCGGCGAGGCCGAGGATCTGCGGGGAGGTCCAGTCGTACTCGTTGCCGCCCCAGGTGGTGACGAGGACGATCGCGGTGATGCCGACGGAGAGCAGCGCCGCGCCCAGCCAGTCGATCTTGTGCTCGGTGCGGTACTTCGGCAGGTGCATCGTGGTGGCCAGCAGCAGCAACGCCACGCCGCCGAGCGGCAGGTTGACGTAGAACGCCCAGCGCCAGGAGAGGTGGTCGGTGATGAAGCCGCCGACCAGCGGGCCGGCCACCATGGCGATGGCCATGATGCCGGCGATCATGCCCTGGTAGCGGCCCCGCTCCCGGGGCGGCACCAGGTCACCGATGATCGCCATCACGCCGACCATCAGGCCACCGGCGCCGAGACCCTGGACGGCCCGGAACGCGATCAGCTCGATCATGCCGTCGTCGACGCCGCCGAGGATGCTCGAGCCGGACATGCCGCACAGCGCCGAGCCGATCAGGAAGATGACCACGGAGGTCAGGAAGACGGCCTTGCGGCCGTAGAGGTCGCCGAGCTTGCCCCAGATCGGGGTGGAGACCGTGGTGCCGAGCACGTACGCGGTGACCACCCAGGTGAAGTGGTCGGCCCCGCCGAACTCGAAGACGATCCGCGGCAGCGCGGTGCTGACGATCATGTTGTCGAGCATCGCGAGCATCATCGCGATCATCAGGCCGAACAGCACGACCCGCACATTGGGTCGCGCTATCGCCTCGGCTGATTGACTCATGGGTAAGCTCCCCCGAAGATTTGTGACCGACTTACTTGCCGCCCGGCTAGTTACCTTACTAGCCGCACGGTAAGTTGGTGTCGGAAAGTCGTCAAGCGAGATAGGTGGTCAGGGTGAGGGAGAGCACAGGCGGCACGCGGGAACGCATCCAGGCCGTCGCGCTGGAGCTCTTCACCGAGCAAGGGTACGAGAAGACCTCGCTGCGGGAGATCGCCGAGCGGCTCGGGGTGACGAAGGCTGCCCTCTACTACCACTTCAAGAGCAAGGACGAGATCGTCAACAGCTTCGTCGAGGACCGGCTACGCCGGATGGACGAGCTGATCGAGTGGGCGCAGAGCCAGCCCGCCACCCTGGCCACCCGCCGCGTCCTGATCGCCCGCTACGCGGACACCATGTTCGCCGGCGAACTACCGGCGGTCATGCGCTTCTTCGAGCAGAACCAGACCGTGCTGAAGAGCCTCGCCGCCGGCCAACAGATGCGGGAGCGGATGATGCGGCTGGCCAACGAGCTGTGCCGGGGCGACGAATCGCCGGCCGCCCAGCTCCGGGCCGCGCTGACCCTGTTCGCGGTGCACAGCAGCTGGTTCGCGGTACGCACGCCGTGCATCACCGACGCCGAACGCCGGAAGATCTCCCTCGAGGTGGCCGACGAACTGCTGGCGCGGATCGCCGACGGCGACTGACCGGCTGCGACCCCGGTCAGTCGCGTGCGGTGAGGTCCAGCCGCAGGCCCAGCAGCTGCACGCCGGGCAGCGGCGACCAGTCCTTCTCCGGCACCCGGACGAAGCCCAGCCGCTCGTAGAGCCGGTGTGCGGTGGCGGCCATGCCGCTGCGTACGCAGATCACCACGGCCGTGCAGCCAAGCTCGGTGGCCCGCGCCACGCAGGCCCGGACCAGGGCCGCCCCGGCCCCGCGCCCCTGCGCGGCCGGATCGACCGCGAGCATCCGGAACTCGGCCTCACCGGGCCCGGAGAGCTCCGCGTACGGGGAGCCGGGCAGCACGAACGTCACCGAGCCGAGCACCTCACCAGTGGCCTCGTCGACGGCGACCAGCACCTCGCCGGTCTCCGCCCGGGTGGCCACGTCGGCGAGCACCACGCCGTAGCCGTTCTCGCCCTTGAGCTGGCCGTCCGCCTCGTAGGCGGCGACCGTCAGGCGCGCCACCGCCGGATGGTCGGCCGGCTCCGCCCGGCGGACCAAGAGGCCGCTCAACCGATCACCGCGATCAGGTCGCCGTCCTGCACCACGTCACCCTCGTTGACCGCGATCTGCTGCACGACGCCGTCGGACTCGGCGACCACCGGGATCTCCATCTTCATCGACTCCAGGATCACCAGCGTGTCCCCTTCGGACACGGTGTCCCCGGCCGACGCGACGACCTTCCAGACGTTCGCCACCATCTCGGCGCGGATCTCCTCGGCCATCTCCAGGCCCTCCCTCTCCACCGGCTTCTGCGAACGGTATCCAATCATGACCGGGCCCGAGAGCGGGGCGACCCGTCGGTTCCGCCCCCACCGGACCCTGGCGACCGCCACCGGCACTAGCATCAGCGGGTCGGTCTCCGGCGCCCGGAGCACCGGTACGCGACCTCCGCCGCGCTCCCCGCGGCCGGACCGTGACCAGCACAAGGAGGCAGAGCATGGCGAAGAAGGCCCGCAAGAAGAAGGCCCGCAAGAAGAGCGGCGCGAACCACGGCAAGCGCCCCAACTCCTGATCGTCGGCGTACGCCGGATCAGCGACCGTGCCGGCCGGTGGCCGGACAGACCGAAGGCCCGGGTCCGATCGGACCCGGGCCACCGGTGTCTTCAGCTGGTCGCGATCGCTCAGTCGGCGAGTTCGCGGGACTCGGTGGTCTCGAAGACCACCAGCTCGGTCAGGCGGACCCGCAGTCGCTCGCGCAACTGCTCAGGCGCGGTCTCGTTGCCGCAGCAGCGGGCGACCAGCGCCTTCACCTCCTGCTCGATGCCGTACTCGCGCAGGCACGGCCCGCACTCGTCCAGGTGGTGCCGGATCAGCAGGCGCCGCTCCTCGGCGCACTCCAGGTCCAGGTAGAGGTAGACCTCCGCAAGCACTTCCCGGCAGTCCGTCTCGTGCGGATTTCCACAGCTCACGGTCACACCTCCCGGCTGGCGGCGGCGGTCGAACCCTTCGGCGCTGCGCTGAACCCACGCTCCGCCGCGTACTGCTCGAGCAGCTTGCGCAGATTACGACGGCCGCGGTGCAGCCGCGACATCACGGTGCCGATCGGGGTGCCCATGATGTCGGCGACCTCCTTGTAGGAGAAGCCCTCGACGTCGGTCAGGTAGACCGCCAGGCGGAACTCCTCCGGCAGCTGCTGGAGGGCCTCCTTGACGTCGCTGTCCGGCAGCCGGTCGAGCGCCTCGGTCTCCGCCGAGCGCAGCCCGCTGGAGGTGTGCGACTCGGCCTCGGCGAGCTGCCAGTCGGTGATCTCGTCGGTGGGCGCCTGGACGGGCTGGCGCTGCCGCTTCCGATAGGAGTTGATGTAGGTGTTGGTCAGGATCCGGTAGAGCCAGGCCTTCAGGTTGGTGCCCTGCTCGAACTGGTGGAAGGCGGCGTACGCCTTCAGGTACGTCTCCTGAACCAGATCTTCGGCATCCGCCGGGTTCCGCGTCATCCGCAGCCCGGCAGCGTAGAGCTGATCGACGAAGGGCATCGCGTCCCGCTCGAAGCGGGCCCTGCGCTCGTCCGTCTTCTCGGTGGTCAACCGCACGTCCCCTCGCGTCGGATGCTTCCCCGCCGAGGATACGCGTACCCGCCTGCCCACAGATTCACTTCCGGCCGGTGTGCTGGCACTCACCACCGCCGGCACTTCCGCGGGCCACTCCGGCGCGTCGAGCAGCTGCCTGAGCTGCCGCGCGTCCCGTTCGTCCCGCTCCCGGCTCCGCGTCTCGGTCGGCACCGGTCACCCCCCTCGGCTGGAAATGGCGTCCGAGGGTAGTAACGCGCGCCGTGGGTCGCCACATTCCGCCACCCGCCGTTCCTGGCCCCGGCGTCGACCGCGACCGACGCTGGGACCAGGAAGGGCCTGGGAGGATGGCCTCCGACGCCCGAACCGCGGGCGTCCGACACCATCCGATGCAACGACCCGCTGCCACCGACGGTCACGCCCCCGCAGACCCCGCCAATCCGGGAAGTAGTCCCCCAATCGGACGGGGAGGCCATGCTCGGGCCGGATCCGGGTGGCGGGCGACGTCAGGCGGGCGTCCAGCCTCGGGCGCGCAGCCAGTCGCGGACCACCGCGGCGGTGCCCGCCGGATCGACCCGCAGGTCGTGCCGCTCCCCTGGGCGGACCACCACGTCGACGCCGCGCGCCGGGGTGGGCACGCCGAACGGGTCCCGGTCGCCGTTGACCACCAGGGTGGGCAGACCGGTACGCAGCTCGTCGGCGCGCGAGCGCTCCGGGCGCCCCGGCGGGTGCAGCGGAAACGCCAGCGCGACGATCCCGGCCGCCCCGACGGCACCGGCCGTCCGGCAAGCGACCCGGGCGCCGCTGGAACGGCCACCCACCACCCAGCGGGCCACATCGGGATGCCGGGCCCGGAGGGCGGCCAGCACGACCGTCCACGCCTCGTCGAGGTGGCCGGCCGGGGCCGGAGCACGCCGCCCGGCGACCCGGTACGGCTGGGTCACCCGGATGACGCCCACCCCGGCCTCGGTCACCGCGTCGCGGACCGCCACCAGGTCGGGGGCGTCGACGTCACCGCCCGCGCCGTGCCCGAGCACCAGCAGGGTGTCCACCGGGCCGGCCGGCACGTCGGTGTCGGCGCGGGCCGGCCCACGGGGCGTCTCGATCTCGTCGCTGTGCCGCACCCGCCCATTCTCCGCGCGGCCGACGCCGCCCGCCCCACCCGGCGCGTTCTTCGCCGGTCCGGTCCGACCCGCGGCGGTTCGCCGCAGCGGGTTTCGCCGCACCGCGGGCACGTTCTACCCGCGCGCGCCGGCAGTCACCACCGTCGAGGGTGTAGCGGGTCGGCAGCACCCTGCCCGGCGGGTCCGTGGCCGTGGGCCACGGCTCACGCCGCCGCCCGCGCCCCGATGCGGGGAGCGCGGGCGGCGGTGCACGGCGTCAGCGGGACGGCACCAGGGTGAGCAGTTGATCCCGGACCGGCGGGCCGGCCTCGTCGGCCGCGTCCGGATCCGGCTGCACCTCGCTGCGCCAGGCGACGAGCATCGCCCGCCGCTCGCGCGGGGTCGTGCCACCCCAGACGCCGTGGCAGTCGCCCACCTCCAGCGCCCAGGCCAGGCAGGACCCCTGGACGTCACAACTGCGGCAGAGCGCAACGGCCGCGTCGGCCGGTTCGTTGGGTGCCGGAAAGAAGGTTTCCGGGTCCACACTCTGGCAGGTTCCTCTGGTCCGCCACGCGTCGTCCTGTCGCCGCTCGTGCAGAGCCCGCAGCAGTCGCGGATCTCGTCGTGCGGCGGCGACTTCGTGCGGGCGGGGCATACGCGCCCGTGTCAATACACCCACCTCCCCCGTGGGACCGGCAAATGATCATGGTGGATCGATGGGTGTCATCCGCCCCGTGCGAACAGACGCCCAACACCGGCGCTGTGTTTTATCGCACTTTCGGACACGGGGACAAGACTCTGCCGTAAACACGGCTAAACAACCGGGCGACGTTTCAGGCGCAACCCCGGCAAATCAGCACACGACAATGTGCTGACGATCATCAGAACAAGGTCATTTCCGAGCCGATCTCCTCTCGGCGCAGCGGCACCCGGGCAGTGAGTTCGGGACCGTCGTTGCGCACGTCGCCGACCGCCGGCGAGACCGGGCGGACCTCCAGCCCGGCGAGCCACTCCGGGGCGGGCGGGGCGAGCAGCGCCCCGGTCTCGCCGCCCGGAGCGAGCCAGGACGCCCAGCGCTCCCGGGCCAGCAGCAACGGCATCCGGTCGTGCACCTCGGCCAGCTCGCCGACCGCCGCGGTGGTCAGCACGCTGAAGGTGAGCAGGTCGTGCCCCGCCGACTCCCAGACCGACCAGATGCCGGCGAAGGCCAGTACCGAGCCGTCGGTCGGGGTCATGTAGTACGGCTGCCGGCGGCCACCCGGCTCGCGCACCCACTCGTACCAGCCGTCGGCCGGGACCAGGCAGCGCCGGCGGGCGAAGGACGGAGCGTACGCCCGGCTGGTGGCGACGGTCTCCGCCCGTGCGTTGATCATGCGGGCGGCGCCGGCGGCGGTGCGGGACCAGTGCGGGATCAGCCCCCAGCGGCCGACGGAGAGCACCCGGTGCCCCTCCGGCGTCAGCCGGACCAGCGGCACCGGGTCGGTGGGGGCGACGTTGAAGTCCGGGCCGACCCCGGCACCGGTCTCGTCGGACGACTCGAACAGCGCGCTCAGGTCGCCCGCGCTCCGGCTCGTCGCGTACCTCCCGCACATGGCGCACACGCTAACCCGCCGCCCGGGTTCCGGCTGTCCCGCCAACCGGGAGCAGGCAGAACGGGCGGCTCCACCGGTCCCGGGACTTGGCAGAATGTGAGCGTGGGGAACCTGACCGCGACCCGGCCGCCGCAGCCGTGGACCGCACCGACCGCCACCGACCCGGTCGGCGCCACGCTGCGCCTGCCGGGCTCCAAGTCCATGACCGCTCGGGCGCTGGTGCTCAGCGCGCTGGCCAGCGGCCCGTCGACGCTCGACCGGCCGCTACGCGCCCGGGACACCGAGCTGATGGCCGGCGCGCTGCGCGAGCTGGGCGCGCACGTGTCGACCTCCGACGACGAGAGCTGGCTGGTCCGGCCGCACCGGCTGGTCGGCCCGGCCCACGTCGACGTCGGCCTGGCCGGCACGGTGATGCGCTTCCTGCCCCCGGTGGCCGGGCTCGCCGAGGGCCGGGTCACCTTCGACGGCGACCCGCAGGCCCGGGTCCGCCCGCTCGGCCCGCTGATCGGGGCGCTGCGCACGCTCGGCGTACGCATCGACGCGCCGGCGGCGGGCAGCCTGCCGCTGGCGGTCCTCGGCGCCGGCCGGGTCGCCGGTGGCGAGGTGGTCATCGACGCCTCCGCCTCCAGCCAGCTCGTCTCCGGGCTGCTGCTGGCCGCGCCCCGCTTCGACCGGGGCGTGGTGGTCCGGCACGAGGGGCCGCCGGTCCCCTCCGCGCCACACCTGCGGATGACCGTGCAGATGCTCCGGGCCGCCGGGGCCGCGGTCGACGACGCCGTCCCGGACGTCTGGGTGGTCGAGCCCGGCCCGCTGACCGGGCGCGGCTGGGAGATCGAGCCGGACCTGTCCGGTGCCGTGCCGTTCTTCGCCGCCGCGCTGGTCACCGGTGGCGAGGTGACCCTCCAGGGCTGGCCGCGCAGCAGCATGCAGCCGGTCGAGCAGCTCCGCACGCTGCTGACCCGGATGGGCGGCGAGGTGACGTTGACCACCGCCGGGCTGACCGTCCGGGGCACCGGCAGCGTGCACGGCCTGGACGCCGACCTCTCCGACGTCAGCGAGCTGACCCCGGCGCTGACCGCGCTGGCGATGCTCGCCGACTCGCCGTCCCGGCTGACCGGGATCGGGCACATCCGGGGGCACGAGACCGACCGGATCGCCGCCTTGGCCAAGGAGTTCGCCTCGCTGGGCGCGGACATCACCGAGTCCGTAGACGGGCTGGAGATCCGGCCCCGCCCGCTGCGTGGCGGGACCTTCCGGACGTACGCCGACCACCGGATGGCGCACGCCGCGGCGGTCGCCGGGCTGGCCGTCCCCGGCATCGAGGTGGACGACGTGACGTGCACCTCGAAGACCATGCCCGAGTTCCCGGCACTATGGTCAGGGATGGTGACCGGCAAGAGCTGACCCGACGGGGGGATGTCCTGGCGAGCAGGCGACGGGAGTACGACGAGGACGACGTCCGGGTCCGGCCCGGGAAGTCCTCGCGCCCGCGTACCCGGACCCGGCCCCGGCACGAGAACGCGGTCGACGGGTTCGTGATCGCCGTCGACCGGGGGCGGTACACCTGCGTGCTCCCCGACGCCGAGCCGGACGCCCCGACCGTCACCGCGATGCGCGCCCGCGAGCTGGGCCGCAAGTCGGTGGTGGTGGGTGACCGGGTCGGGCTGGTCGGCGACACCTCGGGCGCGCCCGGCGCGCTGGCCCGGATCGTCCGGATCGCCGAGCGCACCTCCGTGCTGCGGCGTACCGCCGAGGACGACGCGACCACCGCCGAGGGGCGGCTGGAGCGGGTCGTGGTGGCCAACGCCGACCAGCTCGTGATCGTCAGCGCGCTGGCCGACCCGCCACCGCGTACCGGGTTCATCGACCGCTGCCTGGTGGCCGCGTACGACGCCGACATCGAGCCGCTGCTCTGCCTCACCAAGGCCGACCTGGCCGGACCCGAGGCGGTCCTCGACTACTACACCGAGCTGGAACTGCCGTACGTACTGATCCGGCCGGACTCCCCGCTGGACGCGCTGCGCGCGCTGCTCGCCGGGCGGGTCTCGGTGCTGGTCGGGCACTCCGGGGTGGGCAAGTCGACGCTGGTCAACCGCCTGGTGCCGGAGGCCGACCGGGCGGTCGGCACGGTCAGCGCGATCGGCCGGGGCCGGCACACCTCGACCAGCGCCGTGGCGTTGCGGCTGCCGGATGCCGCCGAGGGCTGGATCATCGACACCCCCGGGGTACGCAGCTTCGGGCTGGCGCACGTCTCCGCGGAGAGCCTGCTGCACGGCTTCCCCGACCTGGTGGAGGCGACTGTCGACTGCCCGGCGAACTGCCCACACACCGCCGACGAGGCGGACTGCGCGCTGGACGCCTGGGTGGCCGCCGGCAAGGCCGACCCGCGCCGGCTGGCCTCGTACCGCCGCCTGCTGGCCTCCCGCAGCGGCGAGGTCGACCCCCGGGAGCCGAACCGGCGGGGCCCCGCCGAGGAGTGAGCCGGGCAAATTATGGCTGCCGGTCCGGCGACCGATAGCGTGTCCGGCATGACCGGGTACGCCGACGACCTCACCCTCGCCCACCTGCTCGCGGACGCCGCCGACGCGGTCTCCACGGCCCGGTTCCGCGCCCTCGACCTGCGGGTCGAGGCGAAGCCCGACCTCACCCCGGTCTCCGACGCGGACACCGCCGTGGAGCGGAGCATCCGGGCCCTGCTGGCCGAGCACCGGCCGGGCGACGGCCTGCTCGGCGAGGAGTACGGCGAGCAGCCCGCCACCGGCCCGGACGGGCGACGCTGGGTGATCGACCCGATCGATGGCACCAAGAACTTCGTCCGGGGCGTACCGGTCTGGGGCACCCTAATCGCCCTGCTGGAGGGGGACCGCCCGGTCCTCGGCCTGGTCTCTGCCCCGGCGCTGGGCCGGCGCTGGTGGGCCGCGCTCGGGGCGGGCGCGTACGCCGGCCCCGACCTGGCCGCCGGCACGCCGATCCGGGTCTCCGCCGTCGGTGAGCTCGCCGACGCCAGCTTCTGCTACTCGTCGCTGACCGGCTGGGAGGAGGCGGACCGGCTGAACGCCATGCTCCAGCTCATGCGGGACGTCTGGCGCAGCCGGGCGTACGGCGACTTCTACGGCTACATGCTGCTGGCCGAGGGGGCGCTGGACGTGATGGTGGAGCCGGAGCTGTCGCTCTGGGACATCGCGGCGCTGGTCCCGATCGTCACCGAGGCGGGCGGGACGTTCACCGACCTGTCCGGGCGGCCGGCGCCGGCGGGCGGCGAGAACAGCGCGATCGCGACGAACGGCGCGCTGCACGACGACATCCTGGCCCGGCTCGGACGGCCGGCCGCGCGCTGACCCGCCGGTAGCCTCTATCCTCGCCAGGTGGTGTCCTCCGGTTGGTGCTTCCTCGCGGCCATGATCGTCGCGTACGGCTTCGCCAACCTGCTCCAGTCGGTGGCCGCGGCGCGGACCACCGTGCACCACACCTTCGACCCCGGGCTGCTGCTCCGGCTGGCCAGCCACCGCACCTACCTGGTCGGCCTGCTGTGCCAGGTCACCGGCTTCGTGTTCGCCTTCCTGGCCCGCCGCGACCTGCCGCTGTTCCTGGTCCAGGCCAGCGTGGCGGCCGGGCTCGGGGTGACCGCCCTGCTCGGCGTGCTGGTGCTCAAGTGGCGCCTGCCGGCCGCCGAGATCGCGCTGCTCGGGCTGCTCTTCGGCGGGATCACCGCGCTGGTGCTGGCCGCCCAGCCGGCGCCGTCGCGGCAGCTCGGCACCGCCGGGCTGATCGGCCTGGCCGGGGCGCTCGGGCTGATCGGCGTGCTCGGCTTCTTCGCCGCCCGGCTGCACGGCGCACCCGGCTCGGTGGCGCTCGGCTCGCTGGCCGGGATGGCGTTCTCCGCCGCAGCGGTGGCCGCCCGGCCGCTCGCCTCGGCCGACACCGCGGAGGCGTTCGTCCGCGACCCGCTGCTGTATCTGCTGGTCGCCCACTCGGTGGTCGGGCAGCTGCTGCTCGGCCTGGCGATGCAGCGCGGCTCCACCACCGCCGCGGTGGCCGCGATGGACGCCGCCGGGGCGGTGCCCGCGGCGATCATCGGCCTGCTGCTGCTCAACGACCGGATCTGGCCCGGGCGGGAGTGGCTGGCCGGGATCGGCTTCCTGGCCACGCTGGTGTCGGTGGTCGGCCTGACCCGGTACGCCGAGCCGCAGCACCACCACGCGGTCGCCCGCGACCGGGAGCGCCCGATGATCGGCGCCGGCGCCGCCGCCGAGTCAGGCCGCTAGGCCGCCTCCACCGGCTTGCGCCGGCCCACCACCCGTTCGTAGAGCCGCTCCAGCGCGCCGGCCGTCCGCTCCCAGGTGTAGCTGCACCGGACCCGGTCCACGGCGGCGTGCCCGTACGCGAACCGCCCGGCGTTGTCGGCGAGCAGCCGGCGCAGGGTGACCCCGAGGACGCGGACGTCGCCGGGCGGGACGAGCCGTCCGGTCACCTCGTCGACCACCGCGTCGGCGATGCCGCCCATCGCGTAACCGACCACCGGCACCCCGCAGGCCATCGCCTCCAGCGACACCCGCCCGGCGGACGAGTAGTGCGGGGTGCAGGCGACCACGTCGGCGGAGCGGTACCAGGTGGCCATCTGGTCGTGCGGTACCGCGCCCACCAGCTTCACCTGCTCGGCCACCCCGGTCTGCTCGGCCAGCTCGCGCAGCCGGCGCGCCTCCGCGTGGTCGGTGAGCCGCTCGGCGGGCGGGCCGCCGGCGATCACCAGCTCGGCGTCGCCGACCAGCCGCATCGCCCGGATCAGGTCCTCGTGGCCGTGCGCCGGCGAGAGCCCACCGACGGAGAGGATGCGGGAGCGCTGGTCCCGGGGCGCCGCCTCGCCGTCCGGGTGGAACTGCTCGGTGTCCACCCCGGTCGGCACCATCGCCACGGAGGTGCGCTGCAGCCCCATCCGGGTCAACTCGTCGACCTCGTCGTTGCACTGCGCGACCGCGATGTCCACCGCCCGGGTCAGCGCCCGTTCCAGCGGGATCCGCTCCCCCGGCCCGTCGTACCGCCGGCCGAGATGGCGCAGCTGCTCGACGCCGAGCGAATGGAAGGTCTGCACGACCGGTATGTCGGTCTCCCGTACGGCGTGCGCGGCGGCCAGGCCACCGACCCAGTAGTGACCGTGCACCACCTCGGGCGTCCAGTCACCGTGCCACCGCTGCGCCAGCCAGCGACCGAAGTCGGACACGTGCGGCACCAGCTCGACGGTGGGCAGCGGGCTGGGCGGACCGACCGGCACCCGCTCCAGCCGGTAGCCGTCCACCTCGACGCACTCGGGCTGCCCGGACTCGTCGCGGCGCTCGTAGACCCGGACGTCGTGACCCCGTGCGGCGAGCTCGGCCGCCACCCGCGCGATGTGCTGGTGGGTGCCGACGGTGGGACCGTCGACGGACGGGCCGGCGTGCGCACACACAAGGCCGACGCGCATGGTGCACCTCCATGCGTTCTACGGTGGGTCCTCCGGTCAGAGGGTCCCATTAACCCGGCCCTGGTGCGCCGAAACCTGGCAGATCGGGAGCGGACCGACGGACCGGCGCGAGGTGGGCCGGCCCGTGATCCGGGCGATCCCGGCGGCATGATCGCCCCCGACCGGGGGTACCGGCGAGGAATGCCGCTCACCCGCGACCTCGGCGACGCCACGGTGGTGATCACCGGCGCGTCCAGCGGCATCGGCGCGGCCACCGCGTACGAGCTGGCCCGGCGGGGCGCCGACGTGGTGCTGGCGGCCCGGACCGAGGAGGCGTTGCGCCGGGTCGCCGACCGTTGCCGCGGACTGGGCGGACAGGCGCTGGTCGTGCCCACCGACGTCACCGATCCGGTGGCCGTGGAGCGGCTCGCCGCGCGGGCGGCGGCGGAGTTCGGCCGGATCGACGCCTGGATCAACAACGCGGCGGTGGGCGTGGCGGGGCTGTTCGACGAGATCCCGGTGGAGGAGTTCCGCCGGGTGGTGGCGGTGAACCTCCTCGGCACGGTGTACGGGACGAAGGCGGCGCTGCCCTGGCTGGAGGCGGCGGGCGGCGGGGTCCTGGTCAACAACGCGTCGGTGCTGGCCGAGGTGGCGATGCCCTACCAGTCGGCCTACAACGCGACGAAGCACGGCATCCGCGGGCTGGCCGACACGGTCCGGCAGGAGCTGCGGGTCACCGGCCGGGCCAACATCTCCATCTGCACCGTGCTGCCCGCCAGCATCGACACCCCGATCTTCCGGCACGCCGCCAACCACAGCCGGCACGAGCTGACCCCGCCACCGCCGGTCTACCCGCCGGAGATGGTCGCCGAGACGATCGTGCGACTGCTGCGCCGGCCGCGCCGCGAGGCGTACGCCGGGGGCGCCGCAAGGCTCGTCGGGCTGCAGTGGCGGCTCGCGCCGGCGCTGGCCGAGCGCGCGCTCGGCTGGTACACCGCGCGCACCCAGTTCGGCCCCGGCCTCCGCCTGAACAGCACCGGCAACCTGTTCAACCCGCACGCGGAGGCCGAGCGGACCGGCGGCTGGCACGGCCGGCGCCGGCAGCTGGTCCGGATCACCGCGGCTTTCGGGCTGGCCGCGGCGGGCACCGCCGTGGGCACCCTGGCCGCCCTGACCCGGCGCGGACGGGCGGACCGCTGATGGACCGCGCCGACCGGTCGGATGCGTGGGCCGGGCCGGGCATGCACAATGGGACGATCATGCCGATGGACGTGCGCTGCCTGGTGGAGACGGACGAATCCTCCGCAGTCGTCAGGCTGAGCGGCGTGCTCGACCTGGCCGGCGTCGACGCCGTCCGGGAGGCGCTGCTCGCCCGGCTCTGGCAGCGGCCGGGGCCGGTGATCGTCGACCTGTCCGAGGTCCGGATCGCCCACCCTGGGGCCCGCGCCGCCATCGACGACGTGCACCGCACGGTGGCCGACTGGCCGGCCGCCGACGTGCTGGTGCTCGACCCGGCGGGCCGCGCCGGTGAGGCCGCCCCGGTCTATCCGTCCCTGGACGAGGCGCGGGCGGCGCTGGCCGGCGCGCCGCTCGCGGCCGTGCTGGCCACGGACCTGCCCCCGGCGGTGGGGGCGGCCCGCGAGGTCCGGGCGCTGCTCACCGACGGCTGTGCCCGGTGGGGTGTGCCGGAGCTGGCCGAGCCCGGGTGCATCGCGGTCACCGAGCTGGTGAACAACGTGGTCGCCCACGCCGGGACGCCGATGACCGTCCGGTTGGCCCCGCAAGTCAGCGCCCTGCACCTGGCGGTCCGCGACCATTCGGCCCGGTTGCCCGCGTACGCCGGGCTGGCCCCGCTCACCTCGACCGGTGGCCGCGGGTTGCTGCTCATCGACACGGTCGCCCGGCGCTGGGGCAGCACACCGCTGCCGGACGGCAAGGTCGTCTGGTGCGTCCTGCGCGCCGAGGACGAGGCCGCCTTCCGCGGTTGACCGGCGATCGGGCCGGACACCCCGGCCGTCGGCCCTTTTCTCCCCGTTCCTCCCGATCCACGCCGCCGGACCCGGTTAGTGCGGTCAGCTCGGCGGGTAGTGACCGGTCATGCGCGACGACGAGTACCCCACCCCCGTGTCCGACCCGGAGGCGGAGGGTCTGCCCGACACCGCCGACGACGACTCGACGGCCAAGGACGACGTGCTGACCGGGCGGGAGGCGGACGGCCCCGAGCCCGCCCAGCTCCCGGGCGACCGCGACCCGGTGGCCGTGGACCGGTACGGGACCACCGCCGAGGAACAGCTCGACGGCGAGTCGCTGGATTACAAGCTCCAGCGGGAGGTGTACGAGCGGCCCGCCGACGACCCACTCGCCGGCCCGGTCGACCCGGACATCGCCGCGGAGGCGGACAGCGACGAGGCGGCCGCGCAGGCCCAGTTCGACGCCGACGTGATCGACCCGGGCCCGACCTCCGACCCGCACTCGGCGGTCTCGATCTACGACCACGGCCAGCTCGGCGCGGTCGCCGACCACCAGGTGGGCCGGCTGGTCGAACCGGACGAGGGCGCGCACACCGACCAGGAGACCGACAACATCGGGTACGACGCGGGCGCGGCCGGTGGCGGGGCGACCGCCGAGGAGCTGGCCGTGCACGAGACGCGCCCGCCCGAGGCGACCCCGTGACCGGGCCGACCGCTCAGGCGTCCAGGCCCCGCTCGATGGCGTAGCGGGTCAGCTCGACCCGGTTGTGCAGCTGGAGCTTGCCGAGCGTGTTCTGCACGTGGTTCTGCACCGTCCGGTGGGACAGCCCGAGCCGCTCGGCGATCTGCTTGTACGACAGGCCCTTGGCCACCAGCCGCAACACCTCGGTCTCCCGCTCGGTGAGCCGGGGTGCCGGGTCGTGCGGGGCGGCGGCCAGCCGCCGGTACTCCCCCAGCACCAGCCCGGCCAGGCCCGGCGTGAAGACCGGCTCGCCGGCCGCCGTGCGGCGCACCGCGTCCAGGAACTCGGCCGGCGCGGCCGACTTGACCAGGTAACCGGTGGCACCCGCCTTGACCGCGTCCAGCACGCTCTGCGGCTCGCCGCTGGCCGACAGCATCAGCACCCGTACCTCCGGCAGCACGGCGCGCAGCCCGCGGATCACCTCGACGCCGGAGACGTCCGGCAGTTGCAGGTCGAGCACCACCACGTCGGGGCGGACCGCCGCAGCCACCCGGACCGCCTGCCGCCCCTCCCCGCTGGTCGCCACCACCAGGTGCCCGGCCTCGGTGAGGTCGCGGGCCACCCCCTCCCGCCACATCGGGTGGTCGTCCACCACCATGACCCGTACGCCGGTGCTCATCGGCCGCTCCTCGGCACGCTCAACTCGATCTCCGTGCCGGTCCCGGGGGCGGACACGATGCGTACCTCGCCGCCCAGGTCGGCCACCCGGCCGCGGATGGACTGCGCCACCCCGAGCCGGCCCTGCGCCGCGGCCTCGGCGAGCCGCCCCTCCGGGATCCCCGGCCCCCCGTCACGTACCGAGACGGTCACCGTCTCCCCTTCGTCCTCGATCAGCAACCAGGCCCGCCCGCCGGCGTGCCGGGCCACGTTGTCCAGTGCCGCCCCGACCGCGGCGGCCAGTTCGGCGGCCATCCTGGCGGGCAGCGGCACCGGGGTGGCCGGCGCGGCGACCTCGACCGTCGCCGAGGCGTACCCGTTGAGCAGATCGCGCAGGTCGCGGGTGTCCCCCTCGTCGGCCGGCGGGGTCCCGGCGCGGCCGATCAGGGCGCGCAGGGCGGCCTCCTGCTCACCGGCGAGCCGGGCCAGTTCGCCCGCCTCGCCGTCCAGGTGCGCGCCGCGCCGCTGCACCAGCGCCAGCACCTGGAGCACCGAGTCGTGGATGTCCCGGGCCAGCCGCTCCCGCTCCCGGGTGGCGGCCTCCAGCTCCACCGCCCGTTGCAGCCGCTCCTCGGCGGTGACGGCCAGGCGGGCCACGTGCCCGACCACCACCCCGGCGAGCAGCAACAGGATCACCCCGGTCAGCGAGGACTGGCTGATCCGGGTCCGGGTGGCCAGGTCGACCCCGCCGAGCGCCAGCGCGGCTATCGCGCCGCGTCGCCGGCCGCCGGAGACCGCCCAGGCCAGGACCGGCCCAGCCAGCCAGGCGACGGTCAGGGTGGGCACGCCGGCGGCGAGCGCCGCCCGGCCCACCACCCACGGGGTGGCCAGCATGAGCGCCAGCACCACCCCGAGGTCGGCCAGGAGCAGCGGCCAGCGCCGCCCGGCCGGACGCGCGTAGCCAGCCGCGGTCACCCCGGTCCAGGCCAGCATCCCGAGGAGTACGCCACCCGCGGCGATCGGGTGGGCATACCGGTGGGCATCGCGGAGCACCAGCAACCCGACGTACGCCAGCGAGGCGAACCGGAACACCGCGATGGACCGCCAGAGCGGGACCTCCAGGCCACCCGGGGACGACGGCATGCGCGACACCATGCCACAGTCCGGCGCGGGCAGGGTGACGGGTGCGGTCCCGGAAACCCTGACGTACGGTGGAAATGCCGCGAAAATCGCCGAGATCGACCGCCGGGACGGGGCCATGACAAACGCAGAAACCCCCGCACCGCGTACGGTTGTGCCCATCGAACCCACCCTCCTCATCGCCGAGGTCTTCGACCAGGCCCGGGTGACCCAGCTACGGCACTCGGTCACCTCCTGCGCGCACGCCTCGGGACTGAGCGGCCAGCGGCTGGACGACTTCGTGCTGGCGGTCAACGAGCTGATCACCAACGCCGTCCGGCACGGCGGCGGCCAGGGCCGGCTGCGGCTGTGGTGCCAGGACGGGGAGCTGGTCTGCGAGGTGGCCGACCACGGCCATGGGATCAGCTCCCAGCGGCTCAGCGACCGGAACCGGCCCGCCCCGGACATCGCCGGCGGCTGGGGTCTGTGGCTGGCCCGGGAGCTGAGCGACACCATGGCGGTCGAGACCGGCGAGGCCGGCACCGTCGTCCGGATCACCGCCGCCGTCGGCTGAGCCCGCCTCGACCGGGGAGGAACGTGCGGCCGCCCCGACGGCCCGCACCCGGACGCAGCGGTCAGGCGAACAGGGCGCTCACCGACTCGCCGTTGTGGATCCGCCGCATCGCCTCGGCCAGGGCCGGCGCCACCGAGAGCACCGCCAGCTTCGGCACCCGCTTCTCCGCCGGGATCGGCACGGTGTTGGTGCAGACGATCTCCAGCACTCCGTCCTGCTCGCTCAGCCGGTCGAGCGCCCCGCTGGAGAAGAGACCGTGGGTGCAGGCCAGCCGGATCGAGCGGACGTTCCGCTCGCGCAGATGGGCCATCAACTCGATCACCGTGCTGCCCTTGGCGATCTCGTCGTCCAGCACGATGACGTCCCGGTCCGCCACGTCGCCGATCACCGTACTGATCTTGACCCGGTCGTCGCTGAACCGCTGCTTCGCGCCGGCCGCGACCGGGGTGCCGAGCATCCGGGCGAACGCCGCCGCCTCCTTGGCGTTGCCCAGGTCCGGCGAGACCACCACGGCGTTGCTCAGGTCGTGGCCCCGGAAGTGGGCGGCCAGTTCGCGCAGCGCGTGCAGGTGATCCACCGGGACGCTGAAGAAGCCGTGCACCTGCGGCGAGTGCAGGGTCATCGCCAGCACCCGGTCCGCGCCGGCCGAGGTGAGCAGGTCGGCGACCAGCCGCCCGCCGATGGAGATGCGCGGGGCGTCCTTCTTGTCCGACCGGGCGTACGCGTAGTGCGGCAGCACCACGGTGATCCGGCCGGCCGACGCGCCCCGGGCCGCATCGGTCATGAGCAACAACTCGACCAGGTGCTCCTGCACCGGCGGCACCAGCGGCTGGATCAGGAAGACGTCCCGTTCCCGGCAGTTCGCCTGCAACTGCACCTCGAGGCAGTCGTTGGCGAATCGGGACACCCGCACCGGATGCAGCGGGACGCCCAGGTGGGCGCAGATCTCGGCGGCGAGCTCGGGGTGGGCGGTCCCACTGAACACGGCAATGTCACGCACGACTGCCGATCGTACGGGCTGGCCGGCTCAGGGTCGGCGATCCGATGGGCCGGCGGTGCAGCCGGCAGACGAGCGCATCAACCTTCCGGGTCAGCTCCAGGTGTTGCCGGTCAGCCGCTCGTACACCTCGACATAGCGGGCCCGGGTCGCCTCGACCACCTCGGCCGGCACCTCCGGCGCCGGCGGCTGCCGGTCCCAGCCGCTCTCGGTGGCCCAGTCCCGGACGTACTGCTTGTCGTAGGAGAACTGGGCACGGCCCGGCTGGTAGGACTCGGCCGGCCAGAACCGGGACGAGTCGGAGGTGAGCACCTCGTCGGCGAGGAGCAGGGTGCCGTCCGGCGTCCAGCCCAGCTCGATCTTGGTGTCCGCGATCAGCACGCCCTGCTCGGCGGCGATCTCCGCGCCACGCCGGTAGACGTCGATGGTGATCTGCCGCAGCCGCTCGGCGGTCTCCGCGCCGACCTTGTCGACCACCTGCGCGTACGTGATCGGCTCGTCGTGCTCGCCCTTCGGGGCCTTGGTCGACGGGGTGAAGATCGGCTCGGGCAGGATGGACGCCTCCACCAGTCCCCGGGGCAGCTCCACCCCGGAGACCGCACCGGTGCGCTGATACTCGGCGAAGCCCCCGCCGGTGAGGTAGCCGCGGGCCACGCACTCGACCGGGACCATGTCCAGCCGGCGGCAGCGGATCGCCCGGCCGGCGAACTCCTCGGGCACGTCGGTGGCGGAGATCACGTGGTTCGGCACCAGATCGGCGAGCTGCTCGAACCACCACAGCGACAGGGCCGTGAGCAGGCGACCCTTGTCCGGGATCGGGGTCGGCAGCGGCACGTCGTAGATCGAGATGCGGTCGGAGGCGACCAGGATCAGGTCGTCGCCGTCGGCGTAGACATCCCGGACCTTGCCCGAGTGCAGAAGTTCCACGGCGCCTAGTACACCACGCGCCGGATTCCCCGCCCGGCGCGGCCACCGGCCACCCCGCCGGTACGGCGTACGGCCCCGGCGTTGACACTCCCGCGTGGGGCCTGTGTAAATGATCCGTCCGCAGCAGCCGCCCGTCCCCCAGGGAGAACCCGTGCGCGCTCCGCAGTCCGTACCCCGCCGCGGCGTCGACCGGCGGCGGCTCCTCGGCGCGCTGGCGGGGGTGCCGCTGCTCGCCGGCGGGCTGGTCGGCTGCGGCCCGGAGGAGCAGCACCCGGTCGACGACGGGCCGGTCGAGCTGTCGGTCTTCTGGTGGGGTGGGACCGCGCGGACCGAGGCCACCGAGCGGGCGCTACGGCTCTACTCGGCCCGGCATCCGAAGGTGCAGTTCCGGGGCACCTGGCAGGGTCTCACCGGCTACTACGACCGGCTGGCCACCCAGGCCACCGGGGGAAACGTGCCCGACCTGTTCCAGATCGACGACACCGTGCTCACCGAGTACGCCCGGCGGGAGATCGTCCTCGACCTCAGCGGGTACGTCGCGGAGCGGCGGCTCGACCTGCGCGGCCTGCCGGAGAACCTGGCCCGGTACGGGCAGGTGGACGGCGACACCGCGGCCGTCCCCGCCGCGCAGACCTACGCCGCGCTGGTCTACAACCGCGACCTGCTGCGCCGCCTGGGGTTGCCCGAGCCGCGTCTCGGCATGCCGTGGCCGGAGTACGTGCAGTGGGCCGCCCGGCTCACCCGCGCCTCGGGCAACCGGGTGGCGGGCACCACCGATCCCTCCGGCGACTACCGGGCCCTCTGGCTCTGGCTGCGTGGCCGGGGCGGCGAGCTCTACCAGGGACGGCAGCTCGGCTTCGACTCCGGCGAGCTGCTCCGCTGGTTCGAGTTCTGGGAGGTGGCGCGCAACTCCCGCGCCACCGCGGGCACCGCGTTGACCGAGCTGGCGGACACCGGCGACCTCGACCGGCAGCTCGTGGTGACCGGGCAGGCGGCCGCCTCCTTCGCCTGGGCACACGAGTTCCCGGAGCTCCAGAGCCGCACCCGCGACGAGCTGGGCCTCACCAGTTTCCCCGGCAGCCCGGCCGCGCAGTGGCCCCGGGCGTCGATGTACTGGGCCGCGTTCCGGGGCACCCGGCACCCGGCGGTGGTGGCCGACGTGATCAACTTCCTGACCACCGACACGGAGGCGGGCCGCATCCTCGGCACCGAACGCGGGCTGAACCCGAGCGTCCCGGTCCGGCAGTCGGTCGTGGACGGACTGACCGACCCGGCCGCGAAGCAGTTGGCGAGCCTCGGCGTCGACCTGGACAGCGTCACCGGACCGGCGCCGGCGCCGCCACCCCGGGGTCACGCGCGGGTGCGTACCCTGCTCGTCGCCGCGGCGGGGAGCATCCGCGGCAAGCGGTCCGGGGCCCGGGCCGCGACCTCCCGGTTCATGGCGCAGGCGAACGCGGCGCTGGCCGGGTGACCGCCCGGCCCGGGCCGCGTGACGCGCGCCCCCAAGGCACGGCGGGCCGAGCACGCGGGCCGGGGGCGTGCGGCCGGCGGTCAGCGCGGCGGGCGGTTCCGCCGGCCGCGCGTCAGCAACAGCACCAGCAGCACGATCCCGCCGACCACCACGAGGCAGCAGAGCAGCCCGAGAAAGCCGAAGCCGCCCCGGGACCGCCGCCGGGCGGCCTCCACCACGAGCTCGCCGGTACCCGTCGACGCCCAGGCCGCGACCGGTACGAACACCGCGAGCACGACCCCACCGAGGACCGCGCCCAGCCGGCCCCACCACCTGTTCCAAGCAGACATGCCCCCATCCTCGCCCAGCAGCGCAACCGGGCAGGACGGCGGGGCCGAGAACGACGAAAGGCCCCGGAGCGAACTCCGGGGCCTTTCGTGACGAGTAGCGGGGACAGGATTTGAACCTGCGACCTCTGGGTTATGAGCCCAGCGAGCTACCGAGCTGCTCCACCCCGCGTCGGCTCGTACAGCCTATCGCATCCCCGCCGTGGAGATCAGCCCGGTCCCCGATCGCGGCGTTTCGCCCGTTGACGGCAGAAGTTTCGCCCGGCGGCAGAAGTTTCGCCCGTTGGGCGGCAGAAAGAGAACGGCCCCGAGGATCGGATCCTCGGGGCCGTTCTGGCGTGGTAGCGGGGACAGGATTTGAACCTGCGACCTCTGGGTTATGAGCCCAGCGAGCTACCGAGCTGCTCCACCCCGCGTCGGTCCGTAAACCGTAGCGCACCGACCCCAGGAGGCGCAAAACGGGGTCAGCCCAGCCACCTCCGGACCGCCTCGGTCGCCCGGCGGCTGTCTGCCTCGAACTGCGGCCGATCCGTCGACGTGCCCTCCCAGCCCTGCTCCCAGAGCACGGTGACCACGTCGCCGATCCGTACCGCCCGGACCAGGTGCACCTCGTCGCCGCCGGTCGGGTCGCCGTTGACGTCCCGGTACGGCGTACGGGTCTCGAACAGCACCGACTCGTCGCCGTACCCGGTGCCGGCGAGCAGCCGCTGGGTGACGGTCCCGCCCGGCGCGTCCGGGAGCGGCTGCTCAGGGCAGTCCCGGACCGCCTGCCGCAGCTCGCGCAGCGCGTCGTCGGCCCGGCCGGCCCGGTAGACCGTGACGCTCTGCCGGTAGCTGCCGTCCGGCACCGCTTCGGCCGGCGCCCCCGCGAGCTTGAACGCCAGCGTCCGCGCCCGGCGGGTGGCGATCTGCGCCTCGCCGGGCGTTGCGCCGCAGAGGTCCGGCAGCACCGGGCCGGGGACGAACTGACTGCCCGTGCCGGCGTCGTTGGCGGCCGGCAGGGTGAAGAAGGCCCGGCCCGGGATGCTGGTCGGGGTGGTGGCCGGAGGTCGGGCACTGGTCGTCGGGGCTGCGGGCGTACCGGACGGGGTGGGCGCGCTCTGACTCGGCGACGGCGGGCCGGAGCTGGCCGGCGTCGACGGCCCGGGGGTGGGGGTGGCGGCGGGTGGCCCGGGCGGGGTGTCCGGCCCGGCGGCGAGCACGAGCTGCGCGCCGACGGCCGTGCCGGCGACCAGCACGGCGACGGCCAACGCGCCCAGCGTGGCCTGGTAGCGCGCCCGGCGATCGGCCCGGCGGCGCACCTGGTCCGGGTCCGGCAGCGCCCGCGGGTCGGAGTCGGCGGCCAGCGCCCGGTAGAGGCGGGTCAGTTCACGCGACATCGTCGACCTCCAGCTCCGCGGTGGTGAGGCCGGGCAGCAGCTCGGCGAGGCGGGCCCGGCCGCGGGACAGCCAGGACTTCACCGTGCCGACGGGGACCCCCGCCTCCCCGGCGATCTCCGCCACCGACATGTCGAACAGGTAGTGCAGCGCGAGGGCCTGCCGGTGCCGGACCGGCAGCTGCCGGAGTGCGCCGACCAGCAGCACGCTGTCCTCCCCCGGAGGCCCGACGTCGTCCGGCGGGCCGGTCCGGCTGGCCGCCAGCCGCCAGCCGCGCAGGCGGCGCCACCGGTCGGTGGCCAGCCGGCTGATCACCAACCGCAGCCAGGCCTCGGGGGCCGGATGGGCGGCCAGCGTCGTCCACTGCCGCCAGGCCCGGGCGTACGCCTCCTGCACGAGGTCCTGGGCCTCGCCGGGATCGTGCGCCACGGCGTAGCCGTACCGCAGCGCCCGTGCCGACGTGCTCCGGTAGAAGTCGTCGAAACCGTTCGTGTCCCTCATCTGGAGATCCCGCCTCCCCTCGGTCCACCTGCATTGATGACGGGCGAAGCGGGTGCCGGGTTGCGAGCGTTCCGTCCGGTATGCGACAAAGCCCGTGGCCGGAGACCACTAGGGATCTCCAGACCACGGGCTCGCTGGTCGGGCCGGCGTCAGCCGTTCGCTGACGGTGAGGACGAGGGTGCGGCCGGCGGCGACGCGGACGGGCTGCCGCTGGCCGACGGGGCGGGCGACGGGTTGGCCGCCACCTGCGCCTCCTGGAACGCCGTCATCGCCTCGTCCAGCGCCTTCAGGGCCCGCCCGTACCGCTCGAAGTCGCCGGACGCCTGGGCGGCCTTGACCTCGGCGATGGCGCTCTGCACCTTGCCGGCGGCCTCGGCCAGCGCGCCGGTGAGCACCGGCGGGCTGGTGCCGCCACCCGTCGGCGGGTTGCCGCCGGTGCTGGGCGGCGTGGCCCCGGGCGCCCGTTTGCCCTGCTCGACGAGCTGCTTGATGCCGTCCGTGAGGTTGTTCGCCAGCACCACGTACGAGCCGCCGTCGCCGTACGAGAGCAGCACCTTCTGCAGGAGCGGGTACGCGTCCTGGTTGCTGCTCTTCACATAGACCGGCTCGACGTAGAGCATGCCGTCGGCGAAGGGCAGCGAGAGCAGGTTGCCGTACTGCACCTGCGCCTGGTTGGAGGAGAGCAGGTTGAGCTGCTGCCGGATGTCGCCGTTGTTGCTCATCTGCTGGTGCACCTGGACCGGCCCGGAGATCCGGGTCTGGTCCGGCAGCTCCAGCATCTCCAGCCTCGGCTGGCCGTCGACGTACGACCCGGAGATCAGCGCGGCCAGGTTCTGCCGGCCGTTCGGGGTGACCGCGGAGGTGAGCTGGAACCGCGGCGCCTCCTGCCCCGGGAACTGGGTGAACAGGTAGTACGGCGGCTGCTTCTGCCCACTGTCCGGCGCGTCCGGCACGTTCGGCACCTGCCAGAAGTCCTGCCCGGAATAGAAGTCGCCCGGATCGGTGACGTGGAACTTGGTGAGCAGGTTCCGCTGCACCTTGAACAGGTCCGCCGGGTAGCGGAAGTGCTCGGCCAACTCCGCCGGGATGTCGCCCTTCGGCAGCACCAGCTCGCCGCCGAACGCCTTGTTCCACGCCTTGAGCACCGGGTCGGTCTCGTCGAACGCGTAGAGCTTGACCGTGCCGTCGTACGCGTCGACGGTCGCCTTGACCGAGTTGCGGATGTAGTTGACGTTCTCCCGGGCGAGCTGGAACGTGCCCCGGCCGGTCAGCTCGTCCGCCGTCTCGGCCTGCAGGTTGACCCGCTCCGCGTACGGGTAGGTCGCGGCCGTGGTGTAGCCGTCCACGATCCACAGGACCCGGCCGTTCACCACCGCCGGGTACGGGTCGCCGTCCAGGGTGAGGAACGGCGCGACCTTCTCCACCCGGTCCCGCGGGTTGCGGACGTAGAGCAGCTTGGAGTCCTGGTTCACCGCCTCGGAGAGGAGGAAGTTCGACTCCTGCTCCTTGATCGCGTAGAGCAGCCGGCGGGTGAACGAGCCGATCTTGACGCCGCCCTCGCCGGTGTAGGTGTAGTACTGCTCGCCCCCGCTCGAGGTCGGGCGGTCGAACTCGACGTTGCGCTCCCCGGTCTGCCCGACGATGGCGTAGTCGTCCGCCTTCATCCGCTCGCCGTAGTAGATCCGCGGCTGCTTGGCCTGGATCTGCTCGGTCGCGGACGCACAGCCCTGGGCCTCCTTGCCGGAGTCACCGAGGAAGCCGGAGACGAAGTACGGCTGGCCGCCGCAGACCACCTGGTTGGCCGGGGCGGCCACCAGTCCGTAGCCGTGGGTGTAGACGGTGTGCCGGTTGATCCAGTTGCTCTGCTGCGGGGTCAGCTCGTCATAGTTGATCTCTCGGACGCCGACCACGTAGTCCGAGGTCTTGCCGTCCACGGCGTACCGGTCGATGTCCAGCTTCGGGCCGAAGTCGTAGAAGCCACGCACCTGCTGCAGCTGGGTGTACGTCTCGGAGACCAGTTGCGGGTCGAGCAGCCGGGCGTTCCCCACCACCGAGGTGTCGGTGGCCAGGCTGGGTGGCGGGGTGAGGTTGCTCGCCGCGTACCCGGCGGACTTGGTCCCGGTCAGCCCGTACGCGGCCCGGGTCGCCTCGATGCTGCGCTCGATGTAGGGCGCCTCCTTGTCCCGGGCGCTCGGCTTCACCTCGAAGGTCTGCACCGCCCACGGGTAGATGCCGCCGATCGCCACCGCCGAGACGCCGAGCAGGGCGAGCGAGATGCCGGGCCAGACCAGGTTCCGCATCACCGCGTTGGAGAACACGATGATCGCGATGGCCACCACGACCGAGATGTAGGCCAGGATCTCCTTCGCCGGGAGCAGCGCGTTCACGTCGGCGTAGCCGGCGCCGTAGAGCTTGGCGCCCTCGTTGTACTCCAGCAGCATCGCCCGCCGGTCCAGCACGTACGCGACCGCCTTGAGCAGGACGAAGACCGCGACCAGCGTGCTCAGGTGGGCGCGCGCGCCATTGGTCATCCGGTCGCCGATGCCCTGCAGCCGCACCCCGCCGAAGACGTAGTGCATGGCCAGGGCACCGAGCAGGGCGAGCACCACCGCGGTGAAGCCGACGCCGAGCAGGTAGCGCCAGAACGGCAGCTGGAAGACGTAGAAGCCGATGTCGACGCCGAACTCCGGGTCCTTGACGCCGAAGCTCCCGCCGTTGCGGAACAGCAGCCACTGGCTCCACCGGCTCTGCGCGGACAGCCCGGCGAAGAGCCCGATGACGGCGGAGACCAGCGCGATCCAGGTGCCGAGCCGGGGGCTCAGCAGCATCCGGTACCGCTCCAGGGTGGCCTGCTCGGCGGAGTGCGGGCGCAGCTGGGGCCGCAGCCGGTATCCCAGCCAGAGGTTGCCGGCGACGATCAGCGCCATGCCGAGCCCGATCACCAGGAAGAGCAGCAGCCGGGTGCCGAGCACCCCGGTGAAGATCTGGGTGTAGCGGACCTCCTCGAACCAGAGCCAGTCCGTCCAGGCGTTGACTCCCCACCCGAGCAGGGTGAAGAGCACGAACACCCCGATCAGGACCCCGATGGTGGCGCGTCCGCGCCGGCTCATCCTCGGCAGGGGACTGCTACGCATGACCACTGTTGGCTCCGCACGCTCGATGTGATCGGCTCCGACCAGGCACCCAGAGTACGGGGTGTTCCTGAATACGTCGGGTCAAGGTCACGCCACGATCCCCGCGCGGGCCGCCGGAGCCGGGTCAGCAGCGGGTCGGCTGCCCTCCAGCGCGGAGCGTCTCCAGCGCCTTCAGCGCGTCGTCGAGCGACGCCACCCGGAGCAGCGGCAGGTCGGGCTGCGGGTTGCGGACCGCCTCCGCGCAGTTGTCGGCGGGCACCAGGAAGACCTTCGCACCGGCCTCCTTGGCGCCGACCAGCTTCTGCGCGATGCCGCCGATCGGACCGACCCGGCCCTCGTCGTCGATGGTGCCGGTGCCGGCGATGATCTTCCCGCCGGTCAGGTCCGCCGGCTCCAGCTTGTCCACGATGCCCAGGGCGAACATCAGCCCGGCGCTCGGGCCGCCGATGTCCGCGAGGTCGATCTTGAGGGTGAACGGGTGCGGCTGCTGCTGGTCGATCTCGATGCCGATCCGCGGCCGGCCGTCCTGCTCCCGGCTGGTCACCGCGGCGGTGGCGGTCACCCCGTCGCGAACGTACCCGATCTTCAGCGCGCTGCCGGCCGGCTTGGCCCGGATCAGCTCGGTGAGCTTGGCCGCGCTGGTCACCTGCTGGCCGTCGACCGAGGTGAGCACGTCGCCGGGCCGGAGCACGCCGACCGACGGCCCACCGGCCGTGACCCCCTTCACCAGCACCTCGATCGGGTAGCCCAGCTTGCGCAGGGCCGCCGTCTCGGCGCTGGTCTGCGAGTTCTGGAAGTCCTCCACGTTGCGCTTCTCGATCTCCTGCTGCGACTCGCCCGGCGGATAGACCAGCTCGCGCGGCACCACCGCCTCGTCCCTGGAGAACCAGCCGGCCAACGCCGAACGGAGCCGGACGGTGGGCTGCACCCCGACCGTGGTGAGCCGCAACTGCCCGGCGGAGGTGGACGTCGGCCGCCCGGTGACCTGGATGATCTCCTTGCCGTCCTCGGCGCCGAGGGTGTTGACCGTCGGGCCGGGACCGAGCACCACGTACGGGATGGGCACGCTCAGCACCCCGACGCTGAGCAGGGCGGTGAGCAGTGCACCGAGGAGTACGGTCACGCCGCGACGTCTCATGCGGCAGAGCGTACCGATCCGGGCGCGGGCGTCCGGCGCAGCGACCAACGGACTTCGCCCTCAGCGCAACGCCAGCGGGCGCGACCTGCGGCAAGGCACGCGTACCGTAGACCTCGTGCCTGATATTCCGTTCGGATTCGCGCTCCCGGGTGGGCAACCACCAGACCCCAACGATCCCGCGCAGATGCAGCAGTTCATGGCGCAGTTGCAGCACCTGCTGTCGGCGCCGGGCAGCGGACCGGTCAACTGGGACCTCGCCCGGCAGGTGGCCGCGAGCCAGCTCGCCGCCACCGGCGACCCGGCGGTCTCGCCGTTCGAACGCAACGCGGTGGAGGAGGCGCTGCGCATCGCCGACCTCTGGCTGGAGCCGGCCACCTCGTGGCCCTCCGGCATCCGGGCGTCGGTCGCCTGGAACCGCAACGAGTGGATCTACAAGACCCTGGACGTCTGGCGCAAGCTCTGCGACCCGGTGGCCAGCCGGATGGTCGGCGCGATGGGTGACCTGGTGCCGCCGGAGGCGCGGGCCCAGCTGGGCCCGATGCAGTCGATGGTCGCCACGCTGGGTGGCGCGCTCTTCGGCGGCCAGCTCGGCCAGGCGCTCGGCTCGCTCGCCGCTGAGGTGCTCTCCGCCGGCGACATCGGCCTGCCGCTCGGCCCGGCCGGCACCGCCGCGCTCATCCCGGCCAACATCCGGGCGTACGGCGAGGGCCTGGAGCTGCCCGAGGACGAGGTACGCCTCTACGTCGCCCTGCGCGAGGCCGCCCACCAGCGGCTCTTCCAGCACGTGCCGTGGCTGCGCGGGCACGTGCTCACCGCGGTGGAGAACTACGCCGCGGGCATCCGGGTCAACCGGGAGGCCATCGAGGAGGCGATGGGTCGGGTCGACCCGACCGACCCGGAGTCGATGCAGGCGATTGCCCTGGAGGGCATCTTCACCCCGGAGGACACTCCGGCGCAGAAGGCGTCCCTGGCCCGGCTGGAGACCGTGCTCGCCCTGGTCGAGGGCTGGGTGTGCCACGTGGTCGACACCGCCGCCGGCGAGCGGCTGCCCAACGTCGTACGCCTCGGCGAGGCGTTCCGCCGGCGCCGGGCCGCGGGCGGGCCGGCCGAGCAGACCTTCGCCGCCCTGGTCGGCCTGGAGCTGCGCCCCCGCCGGCTGCGCGAGGCCACCGTGCTCTGGGCGGCGCTCACCGAGCAGCGGGGCATCGCCGGCCGGGACGCGGTCTGGGGTCACCCCGACCTGCTCCCCTCCGACGACGACTTCGCCAACCCGGAGGCGTTCGCCGCGACCAGCAGCGACCTGGACGAGGAGTTGGCCAGCTTCGACTTCACCGCCCCTGGCGCTCCCGAGGAGCAGCCCCCTGCCGAGGGCGACGACAAGTCCTCCTGACCGCACACCGCCAAGATCCGCACAACTTCACCGAAGTTGTGCGGATCTTGCTCGTCCGGGGGGTCAGCCGGGCTGGCCGGAGAGCAGGGCGCGGGTGGCCTCCCAGCCCTCAAAGGCCGGGTCGAGGCTGGCCAGGTCGGCCGGGCCGCGCAGCCGGCGCCAGCCGGCGGTGACGGCCACGTCCCCCGGGCGCGGGGCGGCGGCGCGCACCTCGGCCGGCGCGGCCGTCGCCAGGTCGACCGCCGGCAGCCATGCCGGTACGGGCAGCCGGGCGGCCACGCCGAGCAGGCCGGGGCCGCTCCCCTCCACCGGGGCCACGGCCACCGGCCGGCTGGAGAGGGGCCGCAGCAGCTTGCCGAGGGTGAGCCCGGGCACGTCGGGCGCGTCGGCGGCCACCACGGCCGCCTGGTCGTACCCGGCGCCGGCCCGCCCGGCATCGGCGGCGGTGGGCCGGTCGGTGCCGGCCAGCGCGGCGAACACCGCGTTGACGGTGGGTTCCGGCACCTCGTGGACGGCGGTGCCGGGCCACACCACGGCGTCGGCCAGCCACCGGTCCGCGGGCGTCACAGCCACCGCGGTCTCCACCTCGTTGAGGGTGGCGAGCAGGTCCACCACGTCCTCGGCGAGCGCCGTACGCCAGCGGGTCGGGTCGATCCCTGGCGGCGTCCAGCCCACCGGCGCGAGCAACGCCACCACCACACGTCGAGCCACGCTCCGACCCTAGCCCTCCGCCCGAGCCGCGGCGGGCCCGGCCAGCGCCCGGTCGAGCGGGTCACGACGCGACGAGCGCGCTTCGGCCCGCGCGGTCGCGCCGGCCGCGGCTCGGAGCCACCGCACTCCAGGTCGCCGGGCGGGAGGCCGACCGCGGGTGCGCTCGCCGGGGCGACCTCGGGAATCAGTCGGTGAGGGGGACGCCGGCGGTGGCGGCCACGCCCTCCAGGTAGCCCCGGGCCCGCTCGGTCTTCGGGTACCGCCCCACCAGGGCCCAGAAATCGGCGTTGTGACTGGGCACGATCAGGTGCGCCAGCTCGTGCAGCAGCACGTAGTCGATCACCCAGTCGGGCATGTCCTGGATCCGGTGGGAGATCCGGATGGTGCGGTCGGCGGGGGTGCAGGAGCCCCAGCGGCCGTTCTGGTTGGTGACCCAGCGGACGCTGGCCGGTGCCGCCGCGGCACCGTGCTCGGGCAGGTAGAGGTTGATCAGCCGGGTGGCCCGGGCGAGCAGCTCGGCGTCGGAGCGGGCGAGCCGGCCCTCGCGCGCGGCGAGCCGGGCCAGCATCCGGTCGACCCACTCGCTCTCCTCGGCGCGGGAGAACTGATCGGGGATGAGCACCACGACCCGTTCGCCGTCCCGGTACGCGGACACCGTACGTCGCCGGCGCTGACTGCGCCGTACCTCGACGACGGGCTTCCGCGTCCCGGCCATTACCGGTCCGCGCAGCCTCGGATGACTGTCACGACAGCAAGCTAATGCGTACTGACCAGGGGTCCGCAAGAGTCAACACGACGACACGCGTCCGGAAAATGGTGGTTGGTCGGCAGGAGTCCCAAAAAAAATCTTTGCGGCAGCCCGACAAGGGTCCTCGGTCACCCTTCGTGGCGACCCGGGCCGGGCCACGCCCGTCACCTGCCCGCCCCCGCACACGTTAAGTGATCTACGGACGGGCGTCGCGCGGGGGCGGCCCCAAGGGTGATCTGAGGGCATTCGCCCGGCGTGTCCCTGCGGAACTGACTTATCGGACGTGACTCGGCATGCACACTCTCGACGTCGACTAGCTCACAGTGTCGATGCTGAGCTGACATGGAACCGCCCAGACCTGGGTAGGGTCCGCCAACCAGCGGTCATGAGCGTGGCCGCAGAGAACGACCCAGCGCCGGTGCCCCGCGTGGCCCGCCGCCGGGGAACCCGCCGGGACGGCGTGTCCGGCGGACGAGACGAGGAGGGGCTACCGTGGCCGACCAGGCCCAGACCTACAACGGTTACTGCGTCAAGTGCAAGGAGAAGCGGGACTTCGAGGGGCGTATCGAGGTCTCCAAGACCGGCATGAACATGGCCAAGGGCAAGTGCCCGGTGTGCGGCACAACAGTGAACCGCATCCTGGGCAAGGCCAAGGTCTGACCGGTACGGATCAACGCGGGGAGGGGTGGCCGGCCGGCCACGCCTCCCCGCGTCCGTTCGGCCCCTACTGTCGGCTGCGTGACACCGGTTACCGCCCGGTTGTGGAAAAGCCGGCTTTTTCTGTGGACAGCCCTGGCCACAGCCCGGCGCACCTGTGGACAACGATCGACGGAACGCGCGGACACGGTCACGATTCGTGGCATGGCCGATCCGACGCCCCTCGCCCGCCCGACCCTCCTGCCGGGGCTGGCCCGCCTCTGGCGGGACCGGCACACCCTCCAGCTCGGGGTCGAGCCCGGCCGGGCCGTCCTGCTGGAGGTGGCGAACCCCCGCGCCGCCCGCCTGCTCGACCTGCTGGACGGCACCCGGAGCGAACGTGCCGTCCTCGCGTACGCGGCCACCGCGCGGGTCGCGCCGGACGAGGCGCGCGTCCTGCTCGACACGCTCCGGGCCGCCGGTCTCGTCGTAGCGGCGCAGAGCCTGCTCCCCCGGGACCTTGCCGGTCCGGCCCGGGCCCGGCTCGCCAGCGAGGCCGACGCCCTGGCGCTGGCCACGTCCGCACTGCCCGGCACCCCGGCCCAGGTGCTGCGCCGCCGCCGGGCGGCGCGCGTGCTGGTCACCGGCGCCGGCCGGCTCGGCGCCGCGATCGCAGTCGCGCTGGCGCAGGCCGGCGTCGGGCACGTCGTACCCGAGTTGCCCGGCCCGGTCCGTCCGGGCGATCTGGTCGGGACGGGCCTGGCCGCCGCGGAGGTGGGCCGACCGCTGGCCGCGACGGTCCGCGCGGCGCTGGGCCGGTCCGCCCCGGGGCACGGAGACCGGGCCGCTCCGCCGGGGCCGCGTCGACCTGGTGGTCCAGCTCGGCACGGACCGGCCGGCGTCCGTGCTGGCCACCGGGTACGCTCAGCGCCGCCAGCCCCACCTCCTGGTCGATCTGCGCGGCGGGGTGCCGGTGGTCGGCCCGCTGGTGCGCCCGCCGGCGGGTCCCTGCCTGAACTGCCTCGACCTGCACCGGGTGGACCGCGACCCGGACTGGCCCACGCTCGCCGCCCAGCTCGCCGCCGACGGCACCGAACGGGCCTGCGCCGCCACCACCCGGCTCGCGGCGGTGGCGTACGCGGCCGCGGAGGCGCTGGCCCACCTCGACGGCGGCACCCCGGAGACCCTCGGCTGCGCCGTCGAGATCGCCGGAGCCGGCCGGTTCCGCCGCCGCCAGTGGCCGCCGCACCCGTCCTGCGGCTGTTCCGGGCGTCGCCCAATCCGGGTCAGCCCCACCGGTACCGGCTTCGTAGCAGCAGCAGGCCCGTCGAGTCGGTAACAATGACCGGGTGACCGACATCCCGCGCCGGGCCGTGTCCCGGACCGCCAAGCTCGCCGCCCTGCCACTCGGCTTCGCCGGCCGGACCGTCCTCGGCATGGGCAAGCGAGTCACCGGGCTCGCGTCCGAGGTCATCTCCGCCGAGATCCAGCAACGCACCGCCGAGCAGCTGTTCAGCGTGCTCGGGCAGCTCAAGGGCGGGGCGATGAAGTTCGGCCAGGCCCTGTCGGTCTTCGAGGCGGCGCTGCCGGAGGAGATCGCCGGCCCCTACCGGCAGGCGCTCACAAAGCTCCAGGAGGCCGCCCCGCCGCTCCCCGCGGCCACCGTGCACAAGGTGCTCGCCGAGCAGCTCGGCCCGGGCTGGCGGGAGCGGTTCGTGGAATTCAACGACACCCCGGCCGCCGCGGCCAGCATCGGCCAGGTGCACCGCGCGGTCTGGCGGGACCCGGGATACGGCCCGAACGGCGCCCCGAACCACCGGGACGTGGCCGTGAAGATCCAGTACCCGGGCGCCGGCGACGCCCTGCTCGCCGACCTGAAGCAGCTCTCCCGGCTGGGCGGCATGTTCCGCGCGATCCAGCCGGGGCTGGACGTCAAGCCGCTCCTGGTCGAGCTGCGGGAGCGGATCACCGAGGAGCTGGACTACGAGCTGGAGGCCGAGTCGCAGCGCGCCTTCGCCGCGGCGTACGCCGACGATCCGGACATCTACATCCCCGGGGTGCTGGACGCCTCACCCCGGGTGCTGATCACCGAGTGGATCGAGGGCACGCCACTGGCGGCGATCATCCGGGAGGGCACCGAGGAGCAGCGCGACGAGGCGGGGCGGCTGATGGCCGAGCTGCACCTGTCCGCGCCGATGCGGGCCGGGCTGCTGCACGCCGACCCGCACCCGGGCAACTTCCGGCTGCTCCCGGACGGCCGGCTCGGCGTGATCGACTTCGGCGCGGTGGCCCGGATGCCGGACGGCACCCCCGAGCCGATCGGCCGGATCGCCGCGCTGGCGCTGCGCGGCGACGCCGAGGCGGTGGTGGCCGGGCTGCGGAAGGAGGGCTTCGTCAGCCCGACCGAGCCGATCGACGCCGAGGAGGTGCTCGACTTCCTCCGCCCGATGCTGGAGCCGATCGCCGCCGAGGAGTTCCGGTTCACCCGGGCCTGGCTGCGGTCCGAGGCGGCCCGCCTGGCCAACCCCCGCTCGCCGGCCTACCAGCTCAGTCGCCAGCTCAACCTGCCCCCGTCGTACCTGATGATCCACCGGGTCACGCTGGGCTCGATCGGGGTGCTCTGCCAGTTGGAGGCGAAGGCGCCCTACCGGGCGATCCTGGAGCGCTGGCTGCCCGGCTTCGCCCCGGTGGGCTGAGCGCGGCGGCCGCCCGCAGGCGCGGCCCCGCCTGTGCCACCTCGGTGGGCCGAGCGCGGCGGCCGTCCACAGGCACGCCACGGGGGCGGCGGCCATCCGGCCGCCGCCCCCGTGCAGGTGGGTAGGGATCTAGAGAACGCCCAGGTCACGAGCCGACTGGCGCCGGCTCTTCATCGCGACGGTACGGGCGGAACGGGCTGCCTCAGTGCTCGTGGTGGTGCGACCGGCCTGAGGCCGGGGCATTCGAGCCCGGGACAACGCTTCGTGAAGTAGTTGCATCTCGGTTCCGTTCGGCAGGTGCAGCATCGGTTTCGTCTTTCTCGCGGCCGGTGGGCTCACCGGCGGGACGTATGGAACGGGGTGTGTCAGGCCGCCAGCCGGACCGCGTTACGCGACTCGGACAGCCCACTGGCCGCCAGTCGCGCCTCGGCCTCGACCCGGAGCTGCGCGTCGCGGGCGAGGTCCTCCTTGCGCGGACGGCCACGGGGCCGCTTACGCGGGACGACCGCGCCACGCTCGAAGATCTCGCCGCCCCAGACGCCCCAGGGCTCGGCCCGCTCCACCGCACCGGCCAGGCACTCGACGCGCAGCGGGCAGTCCCCGCAGAGCGACTTGGCCAGCTCGAGCTCGGTGGGCGAGTCGGAGAACCACAGGTCGGGGTCGAACTTCCGGCAGGGCAGGTTCGCCTCCACCTCGACGCTCACGTCGAGCGGGGCCAACGCCAGACTCATCCTCCGGTCACCTCTCTCTCACTTCGATCTCGTGGATCGCATTTCCGACGTACTTCGGCGGTGCAAAAACACTGAGGCCGCGGATCCCTTGTGCGGGTTCCGCGGCCTCGAGGTGAGCCGGTGGTCTGATGGATCAGACCGGTCTACCTCGAGGTGGAACACCGCGGACATCCGTGCGCTTCTTGGCGCCATCGATGCCCATGCCCGTGAAGCCACTGGTCCCCTCGATCCCCGCCAGCGGCGCAACGGTCAGGTTCAGCTCGGCCTGAACCTGGACCTGGTGCACCTGCGGGACCGACGGTCGAGCGGCAAGGGCCACCCGGACAGCCGACAGCGGAGCGCAGGCAACTGGCATCGCCAGCGGACGCTCGTAGATGTAGGTCTCCATTGATGCCACCTCCCTGACTTTCCTCGTGCCGACTATGGACTCGCCCCCCGTGAGCAGCCGGAATGGCGCCGCTCGCGAGGTGTGTCCTGAGGCTATTCCTCGCCTCGGGGCGAGGGCAAACGATTTACGGCTAGATTTCGAAACTTTTCTGCGGGCAGACATCGTCCACCGCCGCGCCCCCCACCAGGGCCAGCACCGTATCGCCGTAAAGTCCCAGTTTGCGGGGGCCGATCCCGGCGATCGCGATCAGTTCCTCGCTGCGTCCCGGCCTCCGCTCGGCCAGCGCGGTGAGCGTGGCGTCGGTGAAGACGACGTACGCCGGCACCTTCTGCGCCTCGGCCACCCGCTGCCGCCACTCGCGCAGCCGCTCGTACAGTTCCTGGTCGAGGTCGGACGGGCAGGTGGGGCAGCGGCCCAGCTTGCGGTCCGCCCCGGCGAGCAGGGTGGCACCGCAGATCCGGCAGGAGACCACCTGGGCGCGCCGCCGCTCGGTGCGCCGGGCCGCGCCGGCGCCGGCCCGCTCGGTGCCCCCCGAGCGGTCGAGCTGCGGCAGGAACCGGCAGGGCCGCCGGGCCCGACCGCCCGGCGAGCGAGCCGCGGCGTACGACAACCAGAGCCACTCCCGGGCCCGGGTGATCCCGACGTAGAGCAGCCGCCGCTCCTCCTCGACCTGCTCCGGGGTCTTCGCGTACGTGGTGGGGAGGGTGCCCTCGGCGAGCCCGACCAGGAAGACCGCGTCCCACTCCAGCCCCTTGGCGGAGTGCAGGGAGGCGAGCGTCACCCCCTCCACGGTGGGTACGTGCTGCTGGGCCGACCGTCGGGCCAGTTCCTCGGTGAAATCGGCCAGGGTCACCGGGCGCTCGATGGCGGCGGCCTCGCCGACCGGCACCACCTCGGGGGTCGCCGCGTACTCTTCGGCGAGCTGGACCAGGGCGGCGAGCGCCTCCCACCGCTCACGCGCGGCACCGCCGGCCGGGGGTGCGTCGGGCGCCCAGCCCACCGCGGCGAGCCCTTCCACCACGGCCGCCGGCAGCGGGGTCTCCCCCGGGATCGACCGGGTGGCGGCGCGCAGCGCCACCATCGCCTGCCGGACCTCGGGCCGCTCGAAGAACCGCTCGGCCCCCTGCACCACGTACGGCACCTGCGCCTCGGTGAGCGCCTTCTCGTACGCCTCGGACTGCGCGTTGGTGCGGAACAGCACCGCGATCTCCCGGGCCGGAGTGCCGCCGGCGATCAGCGCCCGGCAGCGGGCGGCGACCGCGTTGGCCTCGGCCGGCTCGTCCGTGAAGATCCGCAAGTCGGGTTCGGGGCCCGGCGGGCGCTGGCCGTGCAGTTCCAGCCGCAGCCGGGCCTCGGTGCCCCGGGCTTGCGAGATCACCGCGTTGGCCAGCCCGACTACCTGCGGAGTGGAACGGTAGTCGCGGACCAGCCGGACCACCGTGGCGGTCCGGTGGAGGCGCGGGAAGTCGACCAGGTACGACGAGGTCGCCCCGGTGAACGAGTAGATGGTCTGGCTGGCGTCGCCGACCACGGTGAGGTCGTCCCGGCCGCCGAGCCACGCCTCGAGCAGCCGTTGCTGGAGCGGGTTCACGTCCTGGTACTCGTCGACGACGAAGTGCCGGTACTGGCCGCGGACCTGCTCGGCGACGTCGGCGTGCTCCTCGATCCCCCAGACGGCGGCGCGCAGCAGGTCCTCGAAGTCGATCACCCCGGTGCCGCGCTTGAGCCGCTCGTACGCGGCGAAGACCTCGGCCACCTTCGCCGGCTCGTACGCGGTCTCGCGCAGCGCCTTGGCCGCGGCCACCACGTACTCGCCCGGCTCGACCAGCGACGACTTGGCCCACTCGATCTCGCCGGCGAGGTCGCGGGCGGCGGTCCGGTCGGCGCGCAGGCCGACCTTGGCGGCGGCCAGGGTGACCACCCGGACCTTGCTCTCCATCAGCTCCGGCATGGCGCGCCCCTCGAGCAGCCGGGGGGCGAAGTAGCGGACCTGGCGCAGGGCCGCCGCGTGGAAGGTGCGTGCCTGGACGCCCGGCACCCCGAGGACGGCGAGACGGCTGCGCATCTCGGCGGCGGCGCGGGCGGTGAAGGTGACCGCCAGCACGTGCCGGGCGGCGATGTCACCGGTGAGCGCGCGGTGCGCGATCCGGGAGGTCACTGCGCGGGTCTTGCCGGTGCCTGCGCCGGCCAGGATGCAGACCGGGCCGGCCGGGGCGGTCACCGCGGCCCGCTGCTCCGGATCCAGCCCGGCCAGCACCCGTTCCGCCGTTGAGTGAACCGCCACAGCCAGGAATCATCTCAGCCCCCGGCGATGTTGCAGCGATTAGCCTGGCCTGACTGGACCGGGCGCGCCACCCCTTGGAGGAGTTGACCATGTTGACGATGTATTCCACCCCGTGGTGCGGCTACTGCCACCGGCTGAAGTCGCAGCTCGACCGGGAGGGCATCGCGTACGAGGTGGTCGACATCGAGCAGGACGCGAAGGCCGCCGAGTTCGTGATGGGCGTCAACGGCGGCAACCAGACCGTCCCGACCCTGCGCTTCGCCGACGGCAGCGCGCTCACCAACCCCTCCATCACCCAGGTCAAGCAGCACCTCGCCACCATCTCCGCCTGACCCACCCGCCCGGAAAGAGCGGCCGCCCACCCGGGCCGGCCGCTCTTCCGCGTCCGCGCCAGCCGTCGATGATCATGAGGTTAGCGGTCTCGGGATCGGCGTGTCGCCACGGCAACCTCATGATCGACGGACGGCGGCGGGCGGCGCGGGGCAGGGATGCGGGCGGGCGCAGACGGCGGGGGTGGGCTGAGGTGGCGGGCGCGCCAGAGGTAGGCGCCGGCGGCCATGGTGATCATCCCGACCAGGGCGAAGAGCAGGCGGTAGTCGAGGACGCCGACGAGCAGCGCACCGGCCCCGATGGAGACCGCCTGCGGGCCGCTGACCAGCGCCTCCGAGGCGGCGGCGACCCGGCCGAGCAGGGCCGGCGGGGTACGCCGCTGGACCAGCGTGTTGAGCCCGACCATGGTCAGCGGCAGCGACAACCCGGCCAGCAGCAGCGCCACCACGCCCAGCCAGAGCCGGGGGTACGCCAGCGCCAGCGCGGCCGGCCCGAAGAGGGTCACCCCGGCGGCGAGGGCCCCCACCTCGCCGGTCCGACGTACCACGGTCGCCGAGAGGAGCGCGCCGACCAGCCCGCCGACCCCCTGCACGGTGACGAGCACGCCGACGAAGGCGACCTCCCGGCGCAGCCCCTGGTCCACGTACGCGAAGATCAGCGACTCGGTGAAGCCCATCACCAGCGAACCCAGCCCGTAGCCGAGCAGGGCCCGGCGCAGCGCCGGCTCGCCGGCCAGGTGTCGCAGCCCGGCACCCAGTTCGGCCGGCCAACGCAGGTCGGCCCCGGAGGGCGGGGCCTCGGTGACCCGGAGCAGGCCGACGACGGCTGCGGCGGTCAGGAAGCCGGCCATGGCGAGCGCGGCCAGCAGCCAGCCGCCGACCGCGGCGTACAGCCCGGCCCCGGCCAGCGGACCGACCAGCCGAAGGCCCTGCCGGACGGTCTGCAGCACCGCGTTCGCGTCGGCCAGCAGTTCGCTCGGCACGAGGTGCCGGATCAGCCCGCTCAGCACCGCGGTCAACGTGATGTACGACAGGCCGTAGAGCGCCGCCACCACGTAGATGACCCACACGTCGGCCCGGCCCCGGACCGCGAAGAGCGGGCTGAGCAGCACCGCCGCGCCCAGGTTGGCGGCCACGAAGAAGGGCCGGCGACGGTACCGGTCGACGAACCAGCCGACCAGCGGCGCCAGCGTCATCGGGGCGATGATCGCGAAGATGGTCGCGCCGGCCATGCCGTCCGAGCCGGTCAGGTCCTTCACCCAGACGGCGAGGGCCAGCAGCAGGATCGACTCGGCCGCCATGCTGGCCAGCACGGCGACGAAGAGCAGGCGGAAGTCGGGGCGGCCCAGGACGGTGCGCATCAGGTTCCTCCGGCGGGGGTGCGCCCGAAGGCGCGACGGGGCGGGTGCCGGGCCTTGGACGTCCTCGTCCGGGCCGGTCGGACCACCTCCACGGTCCTCTTTTTGTCTCGAGACACGCCCTCGCCGGGACCTCCGGCACCGGCCGCGGCGTCCATACTGACCGTGGGGGGCGAATTCCATACAGTTACCGTCGCGCCCGCGACGGTCGACGGAAAGAGGGCACCGTGCCTCCTGCCGCACCAGGCCCGATCCTGCGCCGTCGCAGGCTCGGCACCGAGTTGCGCCGGCTGCGTGAGCAGGCCGGCCTCACCGGAGACCAGGTCATCGAGCGGATCGGCTGGGCCTCCGCGTCCAAGCTGTCCCGTCTGGAGAACGGGCGCAGCCGCCCCGACCCGGACGACGTCGACATCCTGCTGGCCCTCTACGGCGCCGACGACGAGCTGCGCGAGGAACTGCTGGGGATCACCCACGAGGCCGGCGACATGCGCGGCTGGCTGCGGAACTTCCCGGTGATGACCCAGCAGCAGCGCGGCTTCGCCGAGCTGGAGGCGGGCTGCGCGGAGATCTCCGAGTACAACCCGGTGCTGGTGCCCGGGCTGCTGCAGACCCCGGGGTACGCCCGGCACCGGATCCTCTCGGCGACCCAGGTGGCGGCGGAGGCCGGCGACCCGGACACCGAGGACCCGGACACCGAGGTACGCGCCCGGCAGGCCCGCCAGTCGCTGCTGACCCGCTCCCCCGACGCGCCCCGCTACACCGCCGTGCTGGAGGAGGCCGCCCTCGGCCGCCGGGCCGGCCCACCCGAGGTGCTGCACGAGCAGATCGTCCACCTCTGCGAGCTGGCCATGCTGCCGAACGTGACGCTGCGTCTGCTGCTCCGCGACACCCGGGTCGGCGACTGGTATCTCCCACCGACTGCCTTCTCGGTCTACCGGTTCGCCGATCCGCTCGATCCGGAGACGTTGGCCATCGAAGGTGGGTTCACCGACGTCATGTCGACCGAGGTAAACACCCTAAATCGCTATAAAGTGGTGTTCGAGTGGCTATGCTCGGCGGCGCTCTCCGCATCGGACACCCTCTCCTGGCTCATCGAGGCGACGGGACGGCTGACCGATACGGCGGCCGAGTCCACAGTGGCGTTCGGGCCGGCAACGGCGCCGGCCCAACGCCGCCGCGACCCGGGGCGCCTGGCGACGGACCGGTGATCCACGGGGACCTCGCCGTCCGGCCTGCGGCGCCACTCGTCCCCATCGGAGCACTCCAGACCAGGAGCAGAACCATGAACGAGATCCGCAACAACTCGTCCGACCTCGCGCCGCAGCTCGTCGGCGCCCCCTGGCGCAAGAGCACCCGGAGCCAGACCTCGAACTGCGTGGAGGTCGCGCCGCTGCGTACCGGGCCGGCGGCGGTGGCGCTGCGGGACAGCAAGGACCGGAGCGGGCCCGTGCTGCTGTTCAACCGGGCCGGCTGGCTGGGCTTCATCGCCGGTGCGAAGAACGGGCAGTTCTCGTTGAACTGATCCACCGAACACCAGGGGCCGTCGGCGTCGCGCCGGCGGCCCCGCCGCCTGTCCACCCGGCCACGTCACCCCGGGCCGACGTCACCGTCCTCCCGACAACCGTGCTGACCTGGGGTCAGCCGATCGGTCGGCGTGCGCGAACGACAGTCGGGTTTCACTTGCTGGGACGACCGCCAGGCGTAACATGTCGAATGAGTGACGTGGAAGTTCCATTGCGTATCCGTCCATCCGTATCCGGGGGACACCCATGCGGTTTCTGATCGTCCGCACCGAGATCCGAGCCGCCGCCGACATCGACATCGCGGCCGCCTGGGCCGACGGTGGCCGGCTGCGGGACGAGACCACCGCGCCGGAGCCGCGCCGCCAGGTCGTCCACGCCGAGGACCGGGACGCCGCCCTGCTGCTGGCCCGGGCGCTGGCGTCCGTCGGAGCGGTACGCGCCGGGCGGCACCGGGTGAAGGTGCTCCCGATCGAGGACCCGGCCCCGGCACACCCGTACCGATGGGACACCACGAGCACCTGACCGGACGTCCGTCGTGGTCGGACCGGCTCCCCCGCCGCGTTCCTTGCCTCACCCGGCCACGACGGTCCGTGTTCCCGGCCCGTGACCGCCGCGGCAACGACGGTCACGGGCCGGGACCGCATCTGCCGGTGATCAACGCCACGTCGGCGAAGTGGCGGTATCCCGCTGGCCGCAACCCCGCCACGTCGGCGAGGTGGCGGTGACCCACCCGCCACGTTGGCGAGGTGGAGACGACCCATCCGCCGTGTCGGTCAGGTGGCCCGACCACTCAGCAGAGGCCGTCGAGCCAGCGGTGGATCAGGAACAGGGCGATGGAGGAGGGTGGCGGGAGGGCCAGCCGGTGACCGTCGACGTCGACCGCCTCCCCGGCCAGCGCGGCGCCGATCTCCCGCCGGGTGAACCAGCGCGCGTAGGCGATCTCGGCCGGGTCCACCCGGACCGGCTCGTCGGCGTCGGCGCGGGCCAGGAAACCGAGCATCAGCGAGCCCGGGAACGGCCAGGACTGGCTGCCCGCGTACGCGATCTCCTCGACCCCGACGCCGACCTCCTCGCGGACCTCGCGGTGCACGGCGGCCTCGGCCGACTCCCCGGGCTCGACGTAGCCGGCCAGGCAGGAGAAGCGGCGCTCGCCGGGGGTGCGTGCCCAGGCGGCGTTGTTACCGAGCAGGCATCGCCCCACCGGGCCGGCCACGCCGTCGTGGACCAGCACGATCATGGCCGGATCGGTACGCGGCCAGACCCGCTCGCCACCCGGGTCCACCCGGGACCAGCCGGCCTCGTCGACCTGCGTCGGCTGCCCGGTGACCGACGAGTAGCCGTGCCGGACGTGCCAGTTCAGCAGGGCGAGGGCGGTGGTGAAGAGGCCCGCGTCCCGGTCAGCCAGGAGGTGTCCCACCTCGCGCAGGTTGGCCCGCCGGGTGTCCGGCAGCTCCGGCAGCGGCGCGTCCACCGCGAAGACCGGTACGCCGTCGGGCTCGACGCCGAGGAACATCGGCACCGACCGGGGCACGTCGGGCAGCTCGGCGGGGCCGACCAGCACCAACTCCGGCGCAGCCGACGCGCCACGGACCAGGGCCCGCCCGCCGTCGGCCGAGTCCAGCACCAGCACCCGGGCCCGCTCCCACGCCTCGGCGAGCCAGTCCGGGTCGGTACGCCGGTGCGCGGCCCGGTCCAGCGTGGACCGGGCCAGCGGCGGGCCGGCCTCGCCGGTCACGCGCGACACACCCCGGTGCTGAGCCAACTGGTTCGCTCGCTCACGCCGACTCCGTCCGCACCGGCCCGAGCGTGGCCAGCGAATCCGCGATCCGCTCCGCGTCACCGAGCACCACGGTGACCGCCTTCGCCGGGGCGAGGTAGCGCGCCGCCACCTCCGCCACGTCGTCCACGGTCGCCTTGGCGAGCCGGGCGGCGTGCTCGGCGAGGAAGTCCAGGCGCAGCCCGTTGCCGGCGTACGCGCTGGTCAGCGAGGCCAGCCCGGCCTGGGTGGACATGCCGAGCTGGAGCGTGCCGAGCGCGTACTGGCGGGCCTGCTCCAGTTCCTCGGGCTTCGGCGGCAGCGACGCCAGCCGGCCCAGTTCGTACCCGGTCTCCAGCAGGGCGGGGGCCGTCACCTCGGTGGCCACCTCGGCGGCGGCGATCAGCACCGACCCGGCCACCGAGTGCTCGACCAGCGAGTGCGGCCCGTACGTGTAGCCCTTGTCCTCCCGGATGTTCTCCACCCAGCGGGAGGAGAAGTAGCCGCCGAAGACCAGGTTGGCCAGTTGCAGCGCGGCGTGGTCCGGGTGGGTACGGGGCACCGCCGGCAGGGCGATCCGGAGCGACGACTGGACCGAGCCGGGACGGTCGACCAGCAGCAGCGGGCCGGGCTCCAGCGGCGGGGCCGGCGGCAGCTCCTCGGCGCCCCCGGTGCCGTTCCACCCGGACAGCGCCTGCTCGGCGGCGTCCACGGCCCGCTCCGGCTGCACGTCGCCGACCAGCACCAGCACCGCACCGGCCGGGTGCACCCGGTCCGCGTGCAACCGCCGCAGCGCGGGCGGGCGGACCGCACGCACCTGGTCGGGCTCCGGGGTCTGGACCGCGTACGGGTGCTTGCCGTAGACCCGCTTGAGCAGCGCGGTCCGGGCCAGGTGGGCGGGTTGGCTCTGGGCGACCTGGATCCGGTCGACCAGCCGGTCCCGCTCGGTCTCCACCCAGTCACCCGGGTAGGTGGCCCCGGTCAGCACGTCGGCGAGGATCTCCAGCATCCGGTCCAGGCCGGTGACCAGGCTCGCCCCGGAGAGCATGAGCCGGTCCGGGTCGAGCCCGGCGGACAGCCCGCCGCCGACCTTCTGCAGCTCGGCGGCGATCTGCGTCGCGGTGAGGGTCGCCGTGCCGGCGAGGATGGTCTGGGCCAGCATCGCGCCCCGGGCCAGGTGGGTACGCCCGGCGGGCATCCAGAGCCGCAGCTCGACCAGCGGGACCGCGGGTCGGCGTACGGCGATCACGGTGAGCCCGTTGGCGAGCGTGCGCTCGGCCTGCTTCGGCAGCTTGAGCCGGCGGTTCGGGCCGAGCGGCGGCAGCGGCCGGGTCCCGGTCTCCACGGTTGCCGTCACCGGCCTTCCTCCGTTCGCGACTGCGGGGCTCGCAAAACCGGCTCACTCCTCGCGCTCACCGGGCACCTCCGGCGATGACCTCGATGGACGCGCGGCGCTCCGGCCGCAGGGTGGCGGCGGCGGCGAGGACCTGCTCCTCGGTCACCTCGCCGACCAGCCGGGGCAGCTCGTTGAGCAGGCCCGGCTCGCCGCGTTGCTGTTCGAGGACGGCCATCCGCAGCGCCCGGCCGAGCACCGCGTCGGTGTCCCGCAGCAGATGGGTGGCCATCCGGGCCTGGGTACGCGCCAGCTCTCCCTCGGTCAGCCCGTCGGTGGCGAGCCGGTCCAATTCCTCGTCGATGGTGCGCAGCACCTTGTCCACGTCGCCCCCGGGCGGCAGGTGTGCCTGGAGCAGCAACGCCGTGGGGTCGCGCACGTCGAACGGGTCGCCCATGAAACCGAGGTAGCCGCCGAGGCTGGTGACCGTGCGGTCCCGCTGGACCAGCCGTTCGACCAGCCGGGACGCGTCGCCGTCGGTGAGCACCTCGGCCAGCACCACGTACGGCAGGTAGCCGGCGAAGTCGGTCACCGGGTCGGGCACCCGCCAGGCGCCGGCCACCGCCGGCAGCGGGGCCAGCTTGTCGGTGTAGGACCGGCGGCGTTCGGCGGTCAGGTCGGGCTCGGCGAAGTCGGGCCGCGCCGGGGCGGGGCGGGCGGGCACGTCCCCGAAGTGCCGCTCGATCAGCTCCGTCGCCTCGGCCACGTCGATGTCCCCGCTGACCGCCAGCACCGCGTTGCCGCTGGCGTAGTAGCGCCGGAAGAAGTCGGTGGCATCCGCCACGGTGGCCGACTCCAGGTCGTCGAAGGAGCCGTAGCCGTCGTGCGCGTTGGGGAAGGTGTCGAACATCACCGGCGGCAGGGTCAGCCAGGGAAACCCGCCGTACGGCCGGTTGAGCACGTTGACCCGGATCTCCTCCTTGACCACGTCGACCTGGTTGCGCAGGTTCTCCTCGGTCAGCCGGGGGCCGCGCATCCGGTCGGCCTCCAGGAAGAGCGCCCGTTCCAGGGCGTTGCTGGGCAGCGTCTCGAAGTAGTCGGTGTAGTCCAGGTGGGTGGAGCCGTTGAAGGTGCCGCCGGCGCCCTGGACGTGCCGGAAGTGGGCCAGCTTCTCCAGGTTCTCCGAGCCCTGGAACATCAGGTGCTCGAAGAGGTGGGCGAAGCCGGTGCGCCCCTCCGGCTCGGACCGGATGCCGACGTCGTAGACCACCGCCACCCCGATCACCGGGGCGCTGCGGTCGGGGGTGAGCACCACCCGCAGGCCGTTGTCGAGGCTGAACCGCTCGACCGGGTACTTCGTCGCTGGAATTTTCGTTCTCCGCGTCGGCACGAGATCGACCCTAACGCGTCGGCAACTCCCGCACCGCCGGTGTGGCCCGCCGCCCTGGACGGTCGTTCCGGTGGTGGGCCGACCGGCACCGCTTATTCCACCGAACAGGTGGGAATTACCGGGAATACCCAGGTTGCCCGTCCCGGATCGTGGATGGGTCTTGACGCCGACTCCAGCCTGCCCCACTCTTCCTACCAACTAAGTAGGAATACTGTGGATTGGACACACGATGAGACGGCTCCCCTTCCGTCGGCTGGTCTCCCTGGCCACCCTCGCCGTGGTCGGCGCGGCCACCCTGGGCACCACGGCGGCCTGCGGCGGCGGCACCGACGACGCGGCCGGCACGTCCGGTCCGGTGACCCTGCGCCTCGGCTACTTCCCCAACATCACCCACGCGCCCGCCGTGGTCGGGGTGGAGAAGGGGATCTTCAAGGAGAAGCTCGGCAGCGACGTCACGCTGGAGACCAAGACCTTCAACGCCGGCCCGGCGGCCATCGAGGCGGTCTTCTCCGGCGCGCTCGACGCCACGTACATCGGCCCGAACCCGACCGTGAACGCCTTCTCGAAGTCCAAGGGTGAGGCGGTCCGGGTCGTCTCCGGCGCCGCCTCCGGCGGCGTCGCCCTGGTGGTCAAGCCGGACATCACCTCGCTCGAGCAGCTGCGCGGCAAGAAGATCGCCACGCCGCAGCTCGGCAACACCCAGGACGTGGCGCTGCGCTACTGGCTGCGAGAGAAGGGCCTCAAGACCACCAAGGAGGGCGGCGGCGACGTCAAGGTGGTCCCGCAGGAGAACGCGCAGACGGTGGACACCTTCGCCAGCGGTGCGATCGACGGTGCCTGGGTGCCGGAGCCGTACGTCTCCCGGCTGGTCAACGCCGGCGGCAAGGTGCTGGTGGACGAGCGCGACCTCTGGCCGGACCGGAAGTTCGTCATCACCAACCTGCTGGTCAGCACCAAGTTCCTCAAGGCCCACCCGGACGTGGTGAAGAAGCTGGTGGAGGGGCAGGTCGCGGCGAACGAGTTCGTCAACGGCAAGCCGGACGAGGCGCAGCAGGCCATCTCCGACCACATCGGCAAGATCACCGGCAAGCCGCTGGACGTCAAGCTGATCAAGCAGGCCTGGCCCACCCTGGAGTTCACCAACGACCCGATCGCCGCCTCGCTGAAGACCGGCCTGGACCACGCGGTCGCCGTCGAGCTGACCCAGCCGGTGGACCTCAACGGCCTCTACGACCTGTCCTTCCTCAACGAGGTGCTCAAGGCGCAGGGCAAGCCCGAGGTCACCCAGCCGTGACGTCGACCACGACGACCCCGCGCAGCGCGACCGGCGCGGTCGCGCTGCGCGGGGTGACCAAGGTGTACGGCCAGGGCGAGCAGGCCGTCCTGGCGCTGGACGGGGTGTCGCTGGACGTCGCACCCGGCGAGTTCGTCTGCCTGGTCGGTGCGTCCGGATGCGGCAAGAGCACGCTGCTCAACCTGGTCGCCGGGCTGGATCGGGCCAGCGGCGGCCAGATCGAGCTGGGCGAGGCGGTCAACCCGGGCCTGATGTTCCAGGAGCCGGCCCTGTTCCCGTGGCTCACCGTCGAGGCCAACGTCGAGGTGCCGCTCAAGCTGCGCGGGCTGCCCCGGGACGAGCGCCGGGCGAAGGTGGCCGACCTGCTGCGTACGGTCCACCTGGCCGAGTTCGGCCGGAAGCGCCCGCACGAGCTTTCCGGCGGCATGCGGCAGCGCGTCGCGCTGGCCCGCACCCTCGCCCTGGACACCCCGGTGCTGCTGATGGACGAGCCGTTCGGCGCGCTCGACGCGATGACCCGGGACATCCTGCACGACGAGCTGGAACGCATCTGGTCCGAGCGCCGGCTGACCGTGCTCTTCGTGACGCACAACGTCCGCGAGGCGGCCCGGCTCGCCGACCGGATCATCCTGCTCTCCAGCCGGCCCGGCCGGATCATCTGGTCCACCCGGGTCGACGTGCCCCGGCCCCGGCGGATCGACTCTCCGGAGATCGCGACCATCGCCGCCGAGGTCACCGACCGGCTGCGTACGGAGGTGGGCCGCCATGGCCAGTGACACGCTCGCCGGATCCGCGCGTACCGACGCGGAGATCTCCGGCCTGGACGCCCTGGAGACCGCCGGCCGCCAGCGCGGGCCGTCCCGGGTACGCCGCGCCTGGTCGGCGCTGTGGCCGAAGCTGGCCGCCCTGGCCCTGGCCGTCGCCGTCTGGCAGGTCGTGGTCTGGACCGGGTGGAAGGACCCGTGGGCGCTGCCCGGGCCGGCGACGGTGTTCGAGGACCTCGGCCACTACCTGGTCAGCCCGGCGCTCTGGGACGGCCTGGCCACCACCGGCCGCCGGGCCGCCGTGGGCTTCGCCGCCGCGGTCGCCGTCGGGCTGGTGCTCGGCCTGGCCGTGGCCCGGGTGGCGGTGCTGCGGGCCGCGCTCGGCTCGATGATCACCGCGCTGCAGACCATGCCGTCGATCGCCTGGTTCCCGCTGGCCATCCTGCTCTTCCAGCTCAGCGAGCAGGCGATCTTCTTCGTGGTGGTGCTCGGCGCGGCGCCGTCGGTCGCCAACGGCGTCATCCACGGCGTCGACTACGTACCGCCGCTGCTGGTGCGGGCGGGCCGCAACCTCGGCGCCCGCGGCCTCAACCTCTACCGGTACGTGATCGCGCCGGCCGCGCTGCCCGCCATCGTGGCCGGGCTCAAGCAGGGCTGGGCGTTCGCCTGGCGCAGCCTGATGGCCGGCGAACTGCTGGTGGTCATCGCCACCCGGACGTCGATCGGCGCGCAGCTCACCTACGCCCGGGAGCTCAACGAGGCGCCCCGGCTGATGGCGATCATGATCGTCATCCTGGTGGTGGGGCTGCTGGTGGACGCCGCCTTCGGCGCGGCGGACAAGGCGATCCGCCGCCGGTGGGGCGTGCTGGACCAGGCCGGCAACTGACGCCGTGTACGTCTCCGCGCGCGCCGACTACGCGCTCCGGGCCATGCTCGCCGTCGCCGACGCCGCCGGGTCCACCGGCGACGGCGGGCTCAGCGGCGGCGAACTGGTGAAGGCGGCGAGCCTGGCCGAGCGCCAGGACATCCCGCTCAGCTTCCTCCAGGGCATCCTGCTCGACCTGCGTCGGGCCGGGCTGCTGCACAGCCATCGCGGCACCGAGGGCGGGTACGCCCTCACCCGGGCCGCGGGCGAGATCAGCGTGGGTGACGTCCTGCGCGCGGTCGGCGGCGCGCTAACCAGCGTCCGGGGCATGCCCGCCGACCGGACCGGCTACCACGGGGTGGCCAGCGGGCTGCGGGACGTCTGGCTGGCGGTCGACGGCGCGATCGCGCTGGTGGTGGACCGCACCACGCTGGCCGACCTGCTGGCCGACCGCTCCGCCACGCGCTGACCTCGGCTGTCGACCCTTCCGGGGTCAGCTCGCGACGGGATCGGTGTCCCACCCGGCCGGGCTGTGCAACTCGACCAGCCCGGCCCGGGCGGATCCGTCCGACGTCGGATGCCAGGGACCGAACGCCACCGCCATGGCTAGCAGCAGCCCCGCCCCCGCGACCGCGAGGACCAGCAGCAGCTCGCGCACCTCCGCCGAGCCGGCGTCGCTCGCCATGGTCCCCCCCTCCGCGCTCGGCCGGTTCGCCCAGCCTCATTCCCCGAGAGGCGAGTATCGCGGGAACGACGGCTGCACGCAGTCGCCCATCGGACTGATCCCCGACCCAGGGGCGGGCCGTCACTCCGGCATCTCGACCGGACCGTGGCCGCCCCGGGACTTTCCGCCGGCGTAGGAGGGTGCGGCGCCGGGACGACCGGGGAGGTTCCCTGCTGAGTGATCAGGCGGATCGGGGACGACGCGGACGGCGCGAGCGGCTGGAGGTGCGGTGCGGGGAGCGGGTGCCGTCAGCCCCGCCCGCCCGATGGGGCCGCGAGGTGGGAGCCGGCTGCGGGGCGGTGATCGTCACCGGCACGCCGGACGGCTCGCGGGCACCGGTCACCTGGGCGAGGGCCTCGTCGCCGGGGTGAACCTGCCTCGACTGCGGCCTGATGCCAGCCGCGCTCATCAAGCGGGCCACGTCCCGGCGTTGCTCGGGTAGGACCAGGGTGACCACCGTGCCGGACTCCCCCGCTCGAGCGGTACGCCCACCCCGGTGCAGGTAGTCCTTCGCCTCCGTCGGGGGATCCACGTTGACGACCATGTCGAGCCCGTCGACGTGGATGCCGCGGGCCGCCACATCGGTCGCCACCAGCGCGGTCACCTGACCGGTACGGAACTGCTCGAGGATCCGGGTGCGCTGCGGCTGCGACTTGCCGCCGTGCAGCGCGGCGGCGCGTACCCCCTTGGCCAGCAACTGGCGGGCGAGCCGATCGGCGCGGTGCTTGGTTCCCATGAACAGGATGGTGCGGCCCTCGCGGGCGGCGATCTGGGCCAGCGCGGCCGGCTTGTCGACGGCGTCGACGTGCAGCACGTGGTGCGTCATCCCGGTCACCGTGGCGGTGCCGGGGTCGACCGAATGCGACACCGGGTTGGTCAGGAAGCGGCGGACCAGCTTGTCGACACCGCCGTCCAGGGTGGCGGAGAAGAGCATCCGCTGGCCGTCCGGTGCGACCTGCTCCAGCAGCTTGACGACCTGCGGCAGGAAGCCCATGTCGGCCATCTGGTCGGCCTCGTCGAGCACGGTGATCGCGACCTGGTCGAGCCGGGCGTCACCCCGGTTGATCAGGTCGTGCAGCCGGCCCGGGGTGGCCACGACCACCTCGGCACCGGCGCGCAGCGCGTCCGCCTGACGCTGCATGGAGAGGCCACCGACCACGGTGGCGCAGCGCAGCCCGACGGCGCGGGCGTACGGGGCGAGTGCCGTGTTGACCTGCTGGGCGAGCTCACGGGTCGGCACCAGCACCAGGGCGAGTGGACGGCCCGGGCGGGCCCGGCGACCGGCGGTGCGAGAGAGCAGCGCAAGCCCGAAGGCAAGCGTCTTGCCGGAGCCGGTACGGCCCCGGCCGAGCACGTCCCGGCCGGCGAGCGAGTCTGGCAGGGTCGCCGACTGGATCGGGAACGGCTCGGTGATGCCCTGGGCGGAGAGTTCGGCGAGCAGCACCGGAGCCAGGCCGGTATGGGCGAACGACGGAATGACGGTGGTCATGCGAAAGACCTTCCTCGACGCGGCACGTGTCGAGGGAGGGCGCCGGGAAGCGGCGCTGTCCGGGCGGACTCGTCCGCCGGGACTCACAAGCACGAACCGAAGGGGTGCGGACCGGTCCGCCGCAGCGCGCCGCGCCCGCGGTACGGGTGGGCGGCGCGGCGGACCGGTCGGTCACCACACCCGGTGGGCGTGGTGGGTGTTACTGGTCGATCCGAAGATCAGAGCGGGCGGATGTTCTCCGCCTGCGGGCCCTTCTGGCCCTGGGTCACCTCGAACTCGACCCGCTGGTTCTCGTCCAGGCTCCGGTAGCCGGAGGACTGGATCGCCGAGAAGTGGGCGAAGACGTCGGCGCCGCCGCCGTCCGGGGTGATGAAGCCGAAGCCCTTGTCAGCGTTGAACCACTTGACGGTGCCAATAGCCATTTGTTTCGTCTCCTTGACGGAACGTTCGAACCCGCACCTGTTGCGGGCCGAAAAGGAGCGCCCCACGCGTCTGATGCGTGGACCGCCTGTCGCTTCTGGTCGCCCCGCCCGGAGAACTCCGGACACAACAAAGAGCGCCTGGGGCCACAATCCGCCAGGCGCACACAGAGTCTCTGGAAACCAAAACTGCAACGCGCCTAACCTATCACGGATTGGGCAACGCCGGGACGTCCGGAGAAATTTCCGGCACCCCGGCGACCAGCGCGGTCAGCCCGGCGACGTCGAGCAGGTCGGTGGGGCGGACGGTGACCCCGTCCCGGACGTAGTGGAAGGCGGCGCCCACCCGCTCGACCGGTACGCCGGCCAGCTCGGCCCAGGCCAGCCGGTAGACGGCCAGCTGCACCGCGGCCGCGTCGGCCTCCCGCCCGCCGGGCTGCCGGCCGGTCTTCCAGTCGACCACGTCGTACCGGCCACCGGGGCGGGCGAAGACGGCGTCCATCCGCCCCCGGACCACCACCCCGGCGATCACCGTGGCGAACGGCACCTCCACCTCCACCGGCATCCGGTCGGCCCACTCGCTGGCCAGGAAGCGCTGCTGGAGCTCGGTGAGCGCCTCGTCCGGGGCGGCGTCGTCGTCCGCCGCGCCGGGCAACTCGTCCACGTCGAGCAGCCGGTCGGCACCGAAGCGCTGTTCCAGCCAGGCATGGAACGCGGTGCCGCGCCGGGCGTACGGGTTCGGCTCGGCGGGCATGGGTCGGCGCAGCGCCCGGGCCAGGGCCTCCGGGTCGCGCCGCAGCGCCACCAGCTGGGTCACCGACAGATGGCCTGGCAGTTCCACCTCGACCGCCTCGGCGCGGCGGGCCAGCTCGGCCCGCTCGGCAAGGAGCAGGTCGGCCTCCCGCCGCCAGCGGACCACCTCGGGGTCCTCGGCGGACGGCTCGGCGGCTCCCCGGGCCCGCTCCTCGGCCAGGCCGGCGGTCGGGGCGGGCTCCGGCGACACCGCGGCCTCACGGCTGGCCGGGGCGACCCCGGCGGTCGGGGCGGGCCCCGGCGACAGCGCGGCCTCGCGGCGGGCCGCCTCGGGATCGGCGAGGTAGCGGCGGACCAGCACGGCGGCCTCGGCCAGCGCCGGGCGGCGGGCACCGAGCGGGTCGGCCGGCCACTCGGCCCGGAGCACCGTCTCGGTGGTGGGGTTCACCGCGTCGCCGGCCGGCTCGGGCGCCCACTCGTCGACCAGGTGCCCGTCCGCGCCGGCCAGGCCGGCGTCGTGCACCTCGCGCAGGAACACCGAGGGACCACGGAACTTCTTCGTGCCCTCCCCCCACCAGTAGCCGGAGCAGAGCAGCAGCCGCCGGGGCCGGGTCACCGCCACGTACGCCAGCCGGCGCTCCTCCCGCTCGTCGTGCGCCCGCCAGGCGTCGGTGAAGTCCTCCAGCGCCCGGGCCACCCCGCGCTGGTCCTCCGCCCCGGCCAGGCCCAGCTCGGGCAGCCCGTCGGCGTCGCCGCGCAGCGGGAACGGCAGCACGCCCAGCCCGCCCAGCCAGTGGTCGGAGTTGCGGACCGGCCCCGGCCAGACCCCCCGGGTCAGCCCGGCCACCGCCACCACGTCCCACTCCAGGCCCTTGGCGGCGTGCGCGGTGAGGATCTGCACCGCGCCCTCCACCACCTCGACCTCGCCGGGGGTGAGGCCACGCTCCTCGTCCTCGGCCGCGGCCAGGTAGGCGAGGAAGCCGGCGAGGGTGGCGCCGGGCGTCTCGCCGGAGAACCGGGCCGCCACGTCACCGAGCGCGTCCAGGTGGCCGCGGGCCAGTCCGGCGTCGCCGGTGCCGTCCCGGCCGGCCCGGACCGCCACCTCCACGTCCAGGCCGATGGTCCGCTCGATGTCCGCGATCAGCTCCGGCAGGGACTGGTCCAGCCGGTAGCGCAGCAGCGCCAGCTCCATCCCGTAGGACCGCAGCCGGGCATACCCCTCCGCCGAGTACGCCTGCGCGGGCCCGAGATCGGCGAGCGCCTCGACCAGCGTGGCCTCGTCCAGCGCGTCCACGGTAATCTCCGGCCCGTCCTCGCCGGCCAGCTCCCGGCGCGCCTTCGCGATGGCCTTCGCCCGCCGGTGCAGGGCGACCAGGTCACGCGGCCCGATCCGCCAGCGCGCACCGGTGAGCAGCCGCAGCAGCGCCGCCCCGTCGGTCGGGTCGGCGAGCACCCGCAGCGTGCAGACCACGTCCCGGACCTCGGGGGTGTCCAGCAGGCCACCGAGCCCGACCACCTCGACCGGCAGGCCCCGGGCACGCAGCGCCGACTCGATGGCGGGGATCTGGCTGCGCAGCCGGACCAGCACGGCGGTGGTGGGCCGCCGGGGCACCGGGATGTGCTCGGGCAGCGCGCCCGGCATCCCGGCCGCCCCGCGCCAGGCGGCGAGCACGCTGTCGGCGATCCACTCGGCCTCGTCGGCGTACGTCTCGAGGAGCGCGCAGTGCACGGTGCCGGCCGCCTGCCCGCGGGGGCTGCGGTGCGGGATCGGTTCGCGGACGCTGAACGCGGCGTGCAGCTCGGGCACCCGGGCGCCGGCCGCGCGCAGCGGCACCGACAGCGCGTTGGCCACGCCGAGGATCTCCGGCCGGTTGCGCCAGCTCGTGGTGAGGCTGAGCACCTGGGCCGGGGTGCCGTCGGTGCGGGCGAACTCGGTGGGGAACCGGTCCAGCGTGCCGGCGCTGGCGCCGCGCCAGCCGTAGATGGACTGGCAGGGGTCGCCCACCGCGGTGACCGGGTGGCCGCCGCCGAAGAGCGCGTTGAGCAGCACGACCTGGGCGTGGCTGGTGTCCTGGTACTCGTCGAGCAGCACCACCCGGAACCGGTCCCGCTCGATCACCCCGACGCCGCGGTGGTCCCGGGCCACCCGGGCGGCCCGGGCGAGCTGGTCGGCGAAGTCCATCGCCTCGAAGTCGTCCTTGCGCCGGGCGTACGCGCGGACCAGCGGCAGCAGCTTCAACCGGGTCCGCTGGAACTGCAACGCCTTCCGCACGTCGGCGTAGACCCGGCCGGGGCGGGACTGCACCTCGGCGTAGAACCGGCCGGTCCAGGCGGCCAGCTCGTCCGGGTCGACCAGGTGCTCGTCCAGCTCCCCGGCCAGCGCCAGCACCGCGTCGGTGATGGTGCTGGGCATCCGGTCCACCTCGGACATGTCCCCGTCGTAGTTGCGCACCAGCAGGTCGACGAGCTGCCAGCGGGACGCCTCGGTGAGCAGCCGGGTGGTCGGCTCGTACCCGGCGCGCAGCCCGTGCTCGGTGACGATCCGCCCGGCGTACGAGTGGTAGGTGGAGACGGTCGGCTCGCCCGCGAGCGGGTCGTCGTGCGGGTCCCGGCCCCGCCGGCCGAGCCGGCGGATGAGCTGGTCGAGCCGGGTCCGCACCCGGTGCGCCAGCTCGCCGGCGGCCTTGCGGGTGAAGGTGAGGCCGAGGATCTGCTCCGGTCGCACGTACTGGTTGGCGACCAGCCAGACCACCCGGGCGGCCATCGTCTCGGTCTTGCCGGAGCCGGCACCGGCGACCACGAGCAGCGGCTCGACCGGTGCCGCGATGATCGCCGCCTGCTCCCGGGTGGGTGCCGGCAGCCGCAACAACTTCGCCAGCTCGACCGGGGTGTAGCGCGGGCCGGAGTCGGCGGTCCGCGGCGCCGGGGTGGTGGCGGCGCCGAAGAGCGCGGGCTGGGTCACGGCATCGTCCTCGCGCTCACTCTTCCCGGGGCGCTGGGTTGGTCGGCGGTTCCACTACCTGGCGCCCCTGGCCGGATACCGGGCAGCTCGTCCGGACCGGGCAGACCCGGCACTTCGAGTTGGCGACCGCGGCGAAGGTGGCCGCGGCCATGGTATCCGCGGTACGCCGGACCAGCGCCGTCGCCCAGCCGGCCGCCGGTCCCTCCCCGGCCGCGGCCTGGGCCTGCTCCTTGGCGTCCTTGGCCGACGTGCCGAGCTGCACGAGAGCGGCGCCCCCGGACTCGGCGCCGAACTCGGCGAAGCCCCCCGCCTCGACCGCTGCCTGGTACGCCCCGAGCTGCGGATGCTCGGCCACCTCCCGCTCGGTGACCGCGGTCGACTTGCCGGTCTTCAGGTCGATCACCACGAGCCGCCCCTCGGCGTCGACCTCCAGCCGGTCCACCCGGCCGGCCAGCTCGACGGGCCGGTGCGGGTCGTCGAGGCGTACCGCGAACTCGTGCTCGATGGCGAGCAGCCGGCGCGGGTTGCCGGCCAGCCAGCGGAGCAGTTTGTCCACCATGGCCTCGGCGCGGGCGCGTTCCGGGCCGACCATCCAGCGGGCGGCCAGCTCGATCGCGTCGAACCGGGCGGCCACGTATTCCAGCAGGGTGGTCCGGTCGACGCTGGCGTCCTCGGCCAGCATCGCGGCGGCGTGCACCAGGTTGCCGACGCCCTGCGCGGCGCTGGCCGGGGCGCTGCCGCCGTGCCGTTCGAGCAGCCAGCGCAGGCTGCACCGGAGCGCGCTCTCCATCGCCGACGGGGTGACCCGGACCGGCTCGCCCTCGTCGACCAGCGGCCGGTCGTCGGAGAGGCCGCGCAGCCCCCACCAGTCGTCGGGGTGGGCGCCGGGCACCCCGGCGGCGGCCAGCCGGGCCAGTTCGGCCGCCGCCGCGTGCCGCCGGGTGGGCGGTGCCGCCGGGTCGGTGACCGCGGTGCGCAGCTCCGCCACCAGCGCGGACAGGGTGAGCCCGCGCGGCGGCAGGGTGACCGGCAGGGCGGCCGGCGGCGCCTCCTGCGGGTCCTCGTCGACGGTCGGCACCGGCCCGTCGTCGGGCGGTGCGGTGCCGGGACCGGCCGGCTTCGGCGCCGGGTCGGGGCCGGCGGGGGCCGTGCCGCCACCGGTCGCCGGCGGCTCGGTGGCACCCAGCTCGTGCAGGAAGCGGCTGGGCTGTTCCTCGTGGTCGTCGCCGCCCACCGCCGCGGACGCGACCGCGGTGACCAGCAGTCGACGCCGGGCCCGGCTGACCGCGACGTGGAACAGCCGCCGCTCCTCGTCGAGCAGTGCCGAGGTCTGCCCGACCAGGCTGGCCCGGACCCCGGTGTCGTCGGCCCGGCCGGCGAGCACGTCGACCAGCCGTTCCGAGCCGAGCAGGCTGCCCCGCAGCCGCAGGTCCGGCCAGACGCCCTCCTGCACCCCGGCGATCGCGACCAGGTCCCACTCCAGGCCCTTGGCGGCGTGCGCGGTGAGCAGGCGTACCGCCTCGCCCCGGTCGGCGCTGGCGGCCAGGGTGTCGGCCGGCAGGTCCTGCCCGAGCACGTGGTCGAGGAAGACCTCGGTACGCGCACCGGGCAGCCGGTCGGTGAACCGGGCCGCCGCGTCGAAGAGCACCAGCACCGCGTCGAGGTCCCGGTCGGCGGCCTCCGCCCGCCAGCGCTGCGCGGTCTCGTGCTCGCCGGTGGCCGCCCGGCCCCGGGTGATCGCGCCGGCCCAGCGCTCGGCCAGCCCGCTCTCCCGCCACACCGCCCAGAGCACGTCCTCTGCCGTGGCCCCGGGCGTGGCGGCGGCCTGCCGGGCGGTCGCCAGCAGGTGGGCCACCGCCTGGGCGGGCGCTGCCCAGCGCCGCTCGATGGTGGCCAGCTCGGCCGGGTCGCCCAGCGCCTCGACGATCAGCTCGCCGGACGGGCGGCGGTCGCCGGCGGCCAGCGCGAGCGCGCGCAGCCCCTGGCGCAGCCGCCGCTCGGCGAGCGGATCGGCGCCACCGAGCGGCGAGTGCAGCAGGGCGACCGCGGCCTCCTCGTCCAGCCGGTCCGGCTCAAGGGCGCAGCGGAGCAGGAGCAGCAGCGGGGCCACCCCGGGCTGGAGGTGCAGCGGCAGGTCCTCGCCGTGCACCACGGTCGGCACGCCGGCGGTGTGCAGGGCGCGTTGCAGCGACGGCAACTGCCGGCCGGTGGCGCGGACCAGCACCGCCATCCGGGACCAGGGCACCCCGCCGAGCAGGTGCGCCTCGCGCAGGGCGTGGGCCAGCCAGGCGGATTCGCTGGTCGCCGAGCGGAAGGTGCGTACCTCGACCGTGCCGGGCGGCGCGTCGGGCAACGGACGCAGCCGCCGGTGCGCAGCCGGGCCGCGCAGCCGGCGGGCCAGCCGGGCGGTCGCGGCCAGCAGCTCCGGACCGGCCCGGTAGGAGGTGGTCAGCGTGACCTGCGCGGCCGGCGCCCCGGAGGCGGTGCGGAACCGGTGCGGGAAGGTGGTCACGCCGGCCGGGTCGGCGCCCCGGAAGGCGTACGTGGAGGAGTCCGGGTCGGCGAAGGCGACCAGAGACTTGCCCCCGCCGGCGAGGACGGCGAGCAGCTCGAGCTGGGCGGGGTCGGTGTCGGCGAGCTCGTCGACGTAGATGTGGGCCAACCGGCGGCGCTCGGCCGCCAGCAGCTCCGGGTCGTCGCGCAGCATCCCGGTGGCGGCCCGGACCAGCTCCGCCGGGTCGTACGCGATCGAACCCCGGTTGCTCACGTCGCGCAGGGCGAGCACGGCCACGTACTCCCGGAGGAAGCGGGCGGCGGCCGGCCAGTCGGCGCGGCCCAGCTTCTCCCCCAGGCGGGCCAGCTCGACCGGGCCGACGCCCCGCTCGGCGGCGCGCATCAGCAGGTCGCGGAGCTGCTGCGCGAACGCCCGGGTCCGCAGCGCGGGGCGCAGGTCCGCCGGCCAGCCGACGGGGTCGTCGTCGGGCTCCTCGCCGACCACGTCGAGCAGCTCGCGGATGATCAGATCCTGCTCGGGACCGGTGAGCAGCCGGGGCGACGGCTCGCCCCGCTCGGCGGCGGCCCGGCGGAGCAGGCCGAACCCGAACGCCGGGAAGGTGCGGACCAGCGGCTCGCGGACCACCCGGGCGGGCCGGGTCGCGGTGCTGCTCGCCGCGGACGGGCTGCTGACAGCCTGCCCGCTCTGGTGAGGCTGGCCCGCGCCGGCGATCCGCGCCTCGATCCGGTGGCGCAGGTCGGTGGCGCCCCGCCGGCTGAAGGTGAGCACCAGGATGCGTTCGGGCTCGACGCCCTCCGCCACCCGCGCGGCGACCGCCTCGATGAGCGTGTCGGTCTTGCCGGTGCCCGGGCCGCCGACCACCAGCATCGGCCCGTCGGTGTGCGCGACCACCTCGGCCTGTGCCGGGTCGGGCCGGCGCGGTGGCGGGTAGGCGGCATCGTCCGCCGACCCCCCGGATCGCGGCTCCGCCAAGGTCGCCCCAATACCGGGCCGACCGACCCCCTGCCCCGCCCCGCCGGCACGGCCGACCCCCGTCGCCGCCCCGCCAGGCCGGCGCACCAACCGGTACGCCTGCACCGCCTCATCCCACCACGCCGGTACGACACCCCACCGCCCCCACCCGCCCTTCTGCTTGATCATGAGGCGCAGAGATCAACTTCGCGGTCAACCTCATGATCAACGGGTGGCCTGGCCCGGCTGGGGTGGGGGTGGTCAGGTGAGGTGGGTGTCGAGGAGGTCCAGGGCGGCGGGGACGGTGTCGGCGACCAGGAGGAGGTCGAGGCCCGCCGGCTTGAGGAAGTGGTGGTCGGCGAGGGTGCGCAGCCAGTCGAGCAGCGGTCGGTAGAAGCCGTCCGCGTCGACCAGCACCATCGGCTTGGTGTGCAGGGCGAGGGTGGCCGTGGTCCACACCTCGAACAGCTCGTCGAGGGTGCCGAGCCCGCCGGGCAGCGTGATGAAGGCGTCCGACTTGTCGATCATCAGGGTCTTTCGGCTGGCCATCCCGTCGGTGACCAGCAGCTCGTCGGCGGCCAGGTCGGCGACCTCCAGGTCGACCAGGGCCTGCGGGATCACCCCGAGGGTGTAGCCGCCGGCGGCCCGCGCGCCGTCCGCCACCGCGCCCATCATGCCGACGCAGCCGCCGCCGCTGACCAGGGTGTGCCCGCGCCGGGCCACCTCCGCGCCGGTCTCGGCCGCCAGGTCCAGCCAGCGCTGGTCGAGGGTACGGGAGGAGGCGCAGAACACGCAGATCGCGGCCACGGTCAGCCCCGCTCCGCCGGGCGTTCCCCGGGCTGGCCCCCGGCCGGCCCCTCGGGCGCGGGCTCGGGCGCGGCCTCGGCGGCGGCCTGCTGGTCGGCGGCGCCCCGGGCGACCGCCTCCTCACGGATCGCCTCCTGCTCGGCGGAGAGCACCGCCTCGGCCTCCACGATGTGCCGGACCGCCTCCTCGACGTCGTCGGTGAGGCAGATCAGCTCCAGGTCGGTCGGGCCGATCTTGCCCTCGCCGGCCATGCTGTCCCGCAGCCAGTCGATCAGGCCCCGCCAGTAGTCGATGCCCATCAGCACCACGGGGAAGCGGGTGACCTTGCCGGTCTGCACCAGGGTGAGTGCCTCGAACAGCTCGTCCATGGTGCCGAAGCCGCCGGGCAGCACCACGAACGCTTGGGCGTACTTGACGAACATGGTCTTGCGGGCGAAGAAGTAGCGGAAGTTGATGGCCAGGTCGACCCACTCGTTGATGCCCTGCTCGAACGGCAGCTCGATGCCGAGCCCGACGGAGAGCCCGCCCGCCTCGCTGGCCCCCCGGTTGGCCGCCTCCATCACCCCCGGGCCGCCGCCGGTGATCACCGCGTAGCCGGCGCGGGCCAGGGCGGCGCCCAGCTCCTCGGCGAGCCGGCACTCGGGGCTGTCCGGCTTGGCGCGGGCCGAGCCGAAGACACTGACCGCGGGCGGCAGGTCGGCGAGAGTGTCGAAGCCCTCGACGAACTCGGAGAGGATCCGCAGCGCCCGCCAGGCGTCCCTGGTCTTCCAGTCTCCCCGGCCCCGGGAGTCCAGCAGCCGCTGGTCGGCCGTGCTGGTCGGGATGGCCCGGTTGCGCAGCGTGACGGCACCCCGGTGCCGTTCTCCCCTCGGCCCCCGGCCGGGTTGCCGCCCGTTGCTCTGGCTCATGGAGCCACCGTAGTGGAGCCACCGCGGTGTGGTGCGGAGCCGGGCGAGCCGGAGAAATTCTTGGCGATCTTGGGCAACTAATTCGCTCGCTCGGACGTCTTACTATTCACATACGGGGTATGCCCTGGGCGCGACCTTCGGGGGAGGGAGCCAGCGTTGATCAGCAACACCGAGATGATCCGGATCCGCCGGCAGATGCAGCGGCGGATCCGCGACGTGGTGGCCGAGCGCCGCCGCGCCCGCATGATGGAAGCCCACCACACCGACCTCACCGGTGAGACCACCGAGCCGGACTCCTCGCTGACGACGGCCGGCTGACCGTCCGCCGGAACGACCCCGGGGGGTCCGCGTCACCGACGCGGGCCCCCCGATCGCGTACCCGGGTCAGGCGGCGAGCCAGCGGTGCAGCGTCGCCGCGCCGTCTCTGATCTTGGTCAGCTCGACGTGCTCGTCGGGGTGGTGGGCCAGGTTCGGGTCACCGGGACCGAAGTTCAGCGCCGGGATGCCCATGGCCGCGAACCGGGCCACGTCGGTCCAGCCGAGCTTGCCGATCGGGGCGGCGCCCACCGCGGCGAGGAACTCCTGCGCGGGGGCGGCCGTCAGGCCGGGCGGCGCACCCGCCGCCGCGTCGGTGATCGCCAGCTCGAAGCCGGCGAAGACCTCGCGCAGATGCGCCTCGGCCTGCTCGGGCGTCCGGTCCGGGGCGAAGCGGTAGTTGACCTCGACCGCGCACCGGTCCGGCACCACATTGCCGGCCACGCCGCCGTGGATGCGGACCGCGTTCATGCCCTCCCGGTAGTCACAGCCGTCGATGGTGACCCGCCGCGCCTCGTACGCCGCCAGGCGCCGCAGCACCTCACCGGCCGCGTGGATGGCGTTCACCCCGTGCCAGGAGCGCGCCGAGTGGGCGCGTACGCCGGTGGTCGACACGATCGCCCGCATGGTGCCCTGGCAGCCGGCCTCGACGATCCCGTACGTCGGTTCCAGCAGCACCGCGAAGTCGGCCTGGAGCCACTCGGGGTGGGCCTGGGAGACGAGGGTGAGGCCGTTGTACTTCGACTCGATCTCCTCGGCCTCGTAGAAGAAGTAGGTGACGTCGTAGCGCGGGTCCGGCAGGGTCACCGCCAGATGCAGCGCGAAGGCCACCCCGGACTTCATGTCGGAGGTGCCGCAGCCGTACATCAGGTCGCCGCGCATGGTGGACGGGAAGTTGTTGTTGAGCGGGACGGTGTCCAGGTGGCCCGCGAGCACCACCCGCTGCGCCCGGCCCAGGTCGGTGCGCGCCATCACCGTGTTGCCGTGCCGGAACGTGGTCAGGTGCGGTACGCCCCGCAGCACATCCTCGACGCAGTCGGCAATGGCCTTCTCGTTGAGGGAGACGGACTCTATGTCGACCAGGGCGCGGGTCAGCGCCACCGGATCAGCCAAGACCTCGGGGGTCAGCGGGTTCTGCATGGTTGGCACGGTACCGTCATCTGCGGTGAGCACGAGGAGCGAGCGTTCCTGGGCGGCTCGCGTGGGACGCGGTCGCGCGGGAATGGGAGACGAGCTTGCGAGCCCCCAGCCGCGAACGAAAGGTGCAACTGTGACGTCCTCAGAACCAGCCTGGGGCATCGGACTGGCCACCGTCACCGCTGACGACCAGGTGCTCGACACCTGGTACCCGACCGGCAAGCTGGGACTCGGCGAGCTGCCGCTGGTCCCCGGGGAGGACCAGGCCGACGTGCTCGACCTGCCGCCCGGCGCGGTCGGCGGGCGGGCACTGCCCGGCCTGCGTACGGTCGAGGTGGTCACCGTGATCGGCTCGCTGGACGATCCGATCAAGGACGCGGCCGACGCGTACCTCCGGTTGCACCTGCTCTCCCACCGGCTGGTGCGGCCCAACGAGCTCAACCTCGACGGCATCTTCGGCAAGCTGGCCAACGTGGCCTGGACCTCGGCCGGGCCGTGCCCACCCGAGCGGGTGGACGAGCTGCGCGTCATCGAGCGGGCCGCCGGCCGCCACCTCGCCGTCTACGGCGTGGACAAGTTCCCCCGGATGACCGACTACGTGGTCCCCTCCGGCGTGCGGATCGCCGACGCGGACCGGGTCCGGCTCGGCGCGCACCTGGCCGCCGGCACCACCGTCATGCACGAGGGCTTCGTCAACTTCAACGCCGGCACCCTCGGCACCTCCATGGTCGAGGGGCGGATCGTGCAGGGCGTGCTGGTCGGCGACGGCTCCGACATCGGCGGCGGCGCCTCGATCATGGGCACCCTCTCCGGCGGCGGCACCGACAAGGTGCGGATCGGCGAGCGGAGCCTGATCGGCGCGAACGCCGGGGTGGGCATCTCGCTCGGCGACGACTGTGTGGTGGAGGCCGGCTGCTACATCACCGCCGCCTCCAAGATCACCCTGCCGGACGGCCGGGTGGTCAAGGCCCGCGAGCTCTCCGGGGTGGACGGGCTGCTCTTCTGGCGCAACTCGGTCACCGGAGCGCTGGAGGCGAAGCCGCGTACCGGCCGGGGCATCGAGCTGAACGCGGCCCTGCACGCCAACAACTGACGCGGAACGGGCCGGGGCGGTGGCCGCCCCGGCCCGTCCGCCGTCCGGTCCGCGGCGGGGAGACCGCAGACCCGGACGACTCACCGCAGGCGGTACGCCTGGATGATCCGCTGGGACACGGTGTTGCCGGCGCTGTCCCGGGCGGTGGCGCGCAGCGATACGTACCCCGGGCCGGCCGGGTGCCGGACGCTGGCCGCCCAGCCCGCGCCCGTCCGGTGCAGGTCCGCCTTCCGCCAGGTCTTGCCACCGTCGTACGAGACGTCGACGGTGAGCGCCGCGACCGTGGCGGCCGGCGCGCCGGGCTGCCGTTCCACCGTCACCGGGAAGGTGAAGGGCCGGCCGGCCGGTGCGCTCTGGTCGGTCGACAACGACGGCGCGAAGCGCACCGCCATGGCGGGCAGCCGGGCCCAGTCGTCACCCGGGACGTGCGTCGAGCGGAACGTCCAGGCGGCCGACATCTCGGTGCTCAGGTCGGTGAAGCTCCGGGCGCCGGAGACCTCCAGCCGGTAGTCCGCCGCCCCCGGCGGGACGGCGAATTCCCCGTACCCGGCGTACGGCTGCGCCCCGACGAGCTTGCCGTTGCGGTACAGCGCGGTCTGCTCGGTGTCGTGTCGGGAACCACCGGGGTGACCGGCGGCGTCGCTGTACACCGGCAGGTTGACGGCGATCGTGTCGCCGTTGCGCGTGATGCCCTGCTCCGGCCAGCGCGGCTGCGGGAAGGACGGACCGTACGGCGCGGAGCCCCACTCCTCACGGTAGGTCCGGCCGGCCCGGTACCGGGTGTCCACCGACTGCAGCACGGCCTGCACCTCCAGCCACCCGTCTTCGCCGCGGGCGCCGAAGTCCAGCTCGGAGCTCCACTGGGTCCGCGACGTGCTGTAGTGCTCGATCCGCCGGCCGGGCAGGACGACCGGCACGACGATCGCCGAGCCGCCGATGTTGTAGTCCGACTCGGGGAAGACGATCCGCTCGTTCGCCAGCCCCGGGTAGCCGCCACGGAACTGGTGCACGACCGTGGCCAGGTCGGCCGGCCGGTAGTGCCGGACGTACCCGGTCGGCCAGCGGCCGGGGAACAGCTCGTTGAGCGCGTAGAAGTACGGGCTGGTCTCCGGGGCCCGCGGCTCGGCCCACTGGCTGGCCAGGGCACCCACGAACTGCGCGTCGGGGACGTCGCGGCCGAGTTGGGCGGTGTACAGCCCGTCGAAGCTGAACGTCCAGAGCCCGAAGCCGAAGTAGTAGTCCCCGACGCCCCAGTTCGCTGAGAGGTCGATCAGCAGCGGGGCTGCCCCGCGCTGCGGCACGGTGCTCCGGACCGGCTTCGCCTGCCGGGCGTCGATGGTGAGCCGCAGGTCGCGGTCCACCACCAGCTCGGGCTGGACCAGCATGGACACCTCGGACCAGCCCTCGTCGCCGGGGACGTAGAGCAGGCTGCTCATGCCGTAACGGCCCTTGTGGACGCGGACCCGCGCCTCGCCGTCCGGGTCGTACACGTCCCGGTACGCCGAGCCGTCCAGGCCGATCAGGCTGGTGAAGTAGTTGCCGGTGGACGCGCCGGCCCGGTCGCGGTGGACGACCGTCAGGTCGTAGCTCTCCACCTCCCGGTCGACGGCCAGCGGGGTGACCGCCACCGCCGCCCCGGCGCGGGCGACCAGCCGCCCGGTCCAGTAGCCGTCCACCCCGCCGAGCCGGGTGTCCGCGGTGACGGTGACCTGGGCGGTGCCGCCGGCCGGCACGGTGAGCCGGGACGCGCTGAGGGTGAACATTCCGGCCGGCGCGGGGCGTCCCTCCGGCCCGGTGACCTCGGTCGCGAGGTCGAGGGTGAGCGGTGCGCTGCCGCCGTTCCGGTAGGTCACCGTCCGGGCGATCGGCTGGTCGTCGCCGTGCGGCCAGGCCGCCACCCCGAACGAGACGCCGACCGGGTCGCTGGTGACCTGCTGGGTGATCGCGTGGGCCACGTCGACCCGCCCGGCGCCCTGCTGGAACGCCGTCTGGTCCGGGTGCGGCTTCGCGGCGGCCATCAGGGTGGCCTTGTACTGCCCGGCCGTCCAGCCGGGGTGCTGCTGGGCCAGCAGCGCCACCGCGCCGACCACGTGCGGAGTGGCCATGGAGGTGCCGGAGAGGGTGACGTACTTCTCCCCCACCGGGTCGCCGATGACGCCGTTGGTGGCCCGGGCGGCCACGATGTCGACGCCGGGGGCGGTGATGTCCGGCTTGAGGCCGCCGTCGCCGACGCGTGGCCCGCGGCTGGAGAAGTCGGCCAGGGCGTCGTTCCGGTCGACCGCGCCGACGGCCAGCGCGGCGTCGGCGGTGGCCGGCGAGCCGACCGAGCCGTCGAAGCCGTCGTTGCCGGCCGCGACGACGAAGAGGGTGCCGGTCTGCGCGGTCAACGTCCCGACCGCCTGCTCCAGCGGGTCGACCTCGGGGGTGTCCCCGCCGCTGAGACTCATGTTGACCACGTCGGCGTGCTTCTCGGCCGCGGCCCACTGCATGCCGGCGAGGATCGCCGATTCGGTGCAGCCCTCGTTCTCGCAGACCTTGCCGGAGAGCAGGGTGGCGTCGGGGGCGACGCCCCGGTACCTGCCGCCGGAGGCGGCCCCGCTGCCGGCGATGATCGAGGCGACGTGGGTGCCGTGCCCGATCACGTCGTCCGCCTCGGTCGCCTTGCTGAAGTTGCGCGAGTCGGCGACCTTGCCGGCGAGGTCGGGGTGGCTGAGGTCGACGCCGGTGTCGAGCACCGCGACCGTGACGCCCTTGCCGGTCCAGCCGGCGGTCCAGGCGGCCGGAGTGCCGATCTGCGGCACGCTGTGGTCGAGGGTCACCCGCCGCCGGCCGTCCAGCCAGACCCGGTCGACGCCCTCCGCCGTGTCGACCCGGGCACCGGTCCGGCCGGCGGCGACCGCACCCCAGACCGCGCCGGCGTCGGCCTTCGTCGCGACCAGCGCCGCGCCGCCGATCGCCGGCAGCTCGCGGGTCACCCGGGCGCCCGCGACCGGGGTCGCCGCGCGCCGGGCCATCCCGGGCCGGTACGACACCAGCAGCGGCAGCGTGTCCCGGTGGGCGTCGTCGTAGCCGGCCGCGATCAGCTCGGTGACGTCGAAGAGCCGCCGGTCGACCCGGCCGGCCCGGACCAGCGGCAGGGCGTCCTGCGGCAGCACGGTGAGGTGACCGCGGTCCCGCCCGACCAGGAAGCCGACGCCGGCCCGGCCGGCGCCGGGGCGAACCGCGGCCTGTCCGGACGTGGTGACGATGACCTGGTCGCCGGTGATCAGGGTGACGGTGACCGGCTTGCCGGCGGTCGTCGGGGCGGCGGCGCGGGCGCCCGCGGTGCCCGGGGCCGCCGCGGGAGCGGCGGACGCCGGCACGGGTACGCCGAGCGCGAGGCCCAGGGTGAGGCCGAGCCCGGCCAACTTTCTTCTGTTACGGCGCAACGTTCCTCCTTCGGGAAGCGTCGTCATCGATGAGAGACACATCGACGACCGCCAGAATTACATACCGCGTATGCAATCGAATGTCAGGAACGCGACTGTCGCCGCCCCCGGCCGGGCACCCCACCGGGGCATGATTTCGTCGTGACCACCATGAAGGAACGCATGCTCGCCGGCGAGCTGTACATCGCGGACGATCCCGAGATCGCCGCCGATCTGGACCGGGCGGCCCGGCTCACCGAACGGTTCAACAGCAGCTCGGCCGACGACCCCGAGGGACGGCTCGCCGCACTACGCGAACTGCTCGGCACGGTGGGCGAGGGTGCCTGGGTCCGGCCACCGTTCTACTGCGATTACGGCTGGCAGACCCACCTCGGCCCGCGCACCTTCGTCAACTTCAACGCGGTCTTCCTCGACGTCGCCCGGATCACCATCGGCGCGGACGTCCAACTGGGACCGAACGTGCAACTGCTCACCGCCACCCACCCGGTCGAGCCGGAGCCCCGGCGGGCCAAGTGGGAGGCGGCGAAGCCCATCACGATCGGGGACAACGTCTGGCTCGGGGGCGGGGTCATCGTCCTGGCCGGAGTCACCATCGGGGAGAACACCGTGGTCGGCGCGGGTGCCTTGGTGACCCGGGACCTGCCCGCCAACGTGGTGGCCGTGGGTGACCCGGCGCGACCCGTACGCACCCTCGGCTGAGCGGCGGGCCCGTCACCGCGGCGGCGGTTCGGCCAGCCGGACCACCAGATCGGCGTACCCGGCGGTACCGGTGACCAGGGCGGCGTTCGACTCGTCGCTGCCGAGCGCCCAGGCTCGCGCCTGCTCCGGGGTCTTCCCGTACGCCTCGTGCCGGGCGGTCAGCCGGCGCACCCGCAGCTCGGCGTCCAGGTCGAGGAACCAGACGTCGTGCAGCAGGGTGCGTACCTCCTCCCACGGGTCGTCGCGGAGCAGCAGGTAGTTGCCCTCGGTCACCACCAGCCGGACCTCCGGCGGCACCTCGATCGACCCGGCGATCGGCTCCTCCAGGTCGCGCCGGAACGCCGGCGCCCAGACCGAGGTGGGCTCGATCCGGCGCAGTCGACGCAGGGTGGTGACGAACCCGTTGACGTCGAACGTGTCCGGGGCCCCCTTGCGTCCGTCGCGGCCCAGCCGGACCAGCGCCGACTGCGCCAGGTGGAAGCCATCCATCGGCACCAGCCGGGCGAGCGGCCCGACCTCGGCGACGATCCGCTCGGCCAGGGTGGACTTGCCCGCCCCCGGCGCACCGGCGATGCCGAGCAGCTGCCGCGGGCCGGCGTCGGCGAGGGCGCGCGCCCGGGCCACCAGCTCCTCGACGGGGAGCACCTGCGCCGGAGCGTCCGCCATGCTTCTCACCCTAGTGGCGTGGCGGCCGGAAGGTGCGCCGTGTAGGTGACCGCCCCGGCCGCCACCCGGCAGCCCGTCAGGTGGCCGCCGGCCGCCCCCAACTCCCGCAGGTACGCCAGCTCGCCCGCGTGCTCCGCGCCGGCCGGGAACTCGCACCGGTGGGTGGTGAACGAGCGCTCACCCAGCGCCGCCCGGGCCGCCCGTCCCTCGTCGAGCCGGCCGGTGAGGGCCCCGGCGTCCCCGGCCCGCAACGCGTCGGCGAGCTCGTCGAGGACGGCCCGGACCGCACTCAGCTCGGTCAGCACCCGCTCCCGGTTGCCGAGCAGCATGTTCGCGGTCCGCTCGGGCGGGCCGCCGGCCACCCGGGTGCCGTCGGAGAAGCTGCCGGCGGCGAGCGACAGCACCGCGTCACGCAGCGCGGCCCGCTGCACCGCCCCGGCCAGCGCGCCGGCGAGCAGGTGCGGCACGTGGGAGGCGAGCGCCGCGGCGGTGTCGTGCTCCGGGGCGGACATCGGCACCACCCGGGCGTGGAAGACGTCGATGACCAGCGCGGCGAGCCGCCGGAACGCGTCCAGCCCGGTCGGCCCCGGGCAGAGCACCCAGGCGGCCCCGTCGAGCAGCGTCGGACTGGCGGCGGCGAGGCCGGCCCGGTCGGCGCCCGCCATCGGATGGCCGGGCACGAACCGGTGCCCGAGCCCGTGCAGCATTGCGGCGGTGGCGACGTCCGACTTGGTGCTGCCCACGTCGGTGAGCACGCACTGGTCGTCGGTGGCGGCAGCCACCCGGGCCAGCGTCCGGGGCAGCGTGGGCAGCGGGCCACAGAGGAAGACGACGTCCCGGCCGGCGACCGCCTCCTCCACCGTGTCCGAGGCGAGGACGCCCTGCCGCTGGGTGTACTGCCGGGTCGCCGGGTCCGGGTCCCAGCCGGTCACGTCGAGCCCGGCGTCCCGGAGCCGGAGCAGCACCGAGCCACCGATCAGGCCGGTGCCGACCACCGCCGCCCGCGCCAATCCGCCGGTCCCGCCCGTCATCGACCCACCTCGGCGTCCCGTCGTACCGGGGCCGGGTCGGCCCCGCTGGAAGTCCCGCCGAGGATAACGTCCGGGCCGCAGCCCCGACCCCCGGTCACCGTGCGCTGCCAGCGGCGGCCACCTGCGCCGCCCTCCCCCATGATCGTCGCCGCGGCTCGCAGGGGCCGGTCGGATGGGGACGGAAGGGGGTTGTCCGAGCGGCGCTCACGTCGTACGGTCCCCGGCGACCCGCCCGGCATCGACGCCGGGCGCTTCTCACGGGGAAAGGAAACACATGTCCGCGACGTACCGGGCACTCGCCTCGGTGGTCATGTTGATCGGCTTCTACGTCGTCGCGCTGCTGCAGCTCGCCGCGGTGGCCGCGCTCGGCGTGTGGTTGTTCCACCACACCACTGGCGTGCTGACCGTGAAGCTCCTGCTCCCGCTGCTACTCGCCCTCGGTGCGGTGGCCGTCGGGCTGTGGAAGGCGATCAGGGTCAAGAGCGAGCCGGCGCCCGGCCTGATCCTGACCGAGCAGGGGGCGCCGCTGCTCTGGGCGACCGTACGGGAGCTGGCGCAGGCGGTCGGCACCCGGGCGCCGGACGAGATCCGCCTGGTGCCGAACGTGAACGCCGCGGTCACCGAGCAGAGCCGCCTGCTCGGTCTGCTCGGCGGCCGGCGCACCCTCTACGTCGGCCTGCCGCTGCTCCAGGGGATGCGGGTCGACCAGCTCCGCGCGGTGCTCGCGCACGAGCTCGGCCACTACTCGGGCAGCCACACGCGCCTGGGTGGGGTCGCCTATCGGGGCCGACTGGCCATCGAGGAGACGATCGAGCGGATCAGCCCGCGCAACCCGATCGGGTGGGTCTTCAAGGGGTACTCGAAGCTCTACCTCCTGGTCGACCGGGCCAACGTACGGCGACAGGAGCTGGAGGCGGACCAGGCGGCCGTACGCCTCGCCGGCCACGAGGCGATGACCTCCGCGCTGCGTACGCTGCCCGCGATCGGCGCGGCCTGGAACTTCTACGAGAGCCGGTACATCGAGCCGGGCTGGGCGGCCGGGCTGGCGCCGGACGACTTCTTCGGCGGTTTCGGCCACCTGCTCCAGGCGCGCCGCGACGAGATCGACGAGGTGCGGGAGAACGCCCCGGACCGGGAGCCGTCCCGCTGGGACACCCACCCGCCGGTCGGGGTCCGGGTGGCCGCGATCGCCCAGATGCCACCGGTGCCGGTGGCGCCGGACGACCGGCCCGCATGGATCATGCTGGCCGATGTGGCCGCCGCCGGCCGCGCCCTGCAGGGCGCCGTCGTCGCGTACGGATCCCGGCGGCTGCTGCCCTGGGCCGAGTTCACCGCGGAGTCGGTGGCCGCCTCGGTGCAGGAGCAGGCGGACCACCTCTACCGGGCGGCCGGCCGGTTCACCGGCACGCCGTCGCCGGGCCTGCCGACCATCCTGGAGCTGGTCCGCGACCGCCGGCTCGGCGAGTTCGCCGAGCAGTTCTTCCCCGATGCCACCCGCAAAGAGGCCGCGGCGGCCTTCGCCGGGCCGATGGAGACGCTGTTCGACAACGCGGCGGTGCGCTCGGGGCAGGCGTACTGGCAGCTCTCCTGGTCCGGTCCGGCCCGGCTGGTCGGCCGCTCGGGCGAGCCCTGGGACCTGGCCGAGATCGCGAAGCTGGCGGTCTCCCCGGAGACCCTGGACGAGGCGCTGGCGCGCCTGGCCGAACGCGGTGTCGACGTACGGCAGTCGACGGTGGTGCAGGCCCGCGCCTCCGCGCGCAACGCCGACCTGATCGGCGCCCTCGCCAACATCAAGATCGACGGCCGGGAGCACGACGTGTTCGTGCTCGACAACGGGCTGGTCCTGGTCCCCGACCCGGGGAAGTCCCACGAGGGCGAGAATCGGCTCAAGCAGGTGCTCGGCGCGACGCCGATCGCCGAACTGGCCGCCCACAACCCCTACCTGCCGTACGAGGAGATCCGCTCGGTCGAGGTGACCAAGCAGGTGCCGCTGAAGGCGACGCTGACCCTGCACGACGGCCGGACGGTGCAGGTGCAGGAGTTGATGGCCAGCGAGCTGCTGGAGAAGCACAGCCGGGACACCCTGCTGCGGGTGTTCGCGCAGATCAACGACTGACCCGACGCGGCGGCCGGCCCGCAGGGGCCGGCCGCCGCGTGGATCCCACCTGGCCGGCCGGCACGCGAGGGCGGCCGGCCGCGGTGCGGGCCCCCGGGCCGACCGCCGCCCGGCGAGGGTCAGGCTTGGGCGAGCCGGCCGGCGACCGCCGCGATGTGCTCGTCGGACTCGGTCAGCGCCGCCCGGACGTGCCGGGCACCGGCCGGGCCGTAGAAGATCCCGGCGGCGACCAGGATGCCCCGCCGGGCCAACCAGTCGACGGTGTCCCAGCAGTCCTCGTCCCGGGTCATCCACAGGTAGAGCCCGGCCTCCGAGTGCTCGACCGTGAAGCCGGCGCCGGTGAACGCCGCGTACAGCCGCTCGCGCCGGGCGCGGTAGCGCTCCCGCTGCGCGTCGGCGTGCGCCTGGTCGCCCAGCGCGGCCACCATCGCCGCCTGCACCGGGGCCGGCACGATCATGCCGGCGTGCTTACGGATCTTGAGCAGTTCGGCCACCAGCGCCGGGTCACCGGCGACGAACCCGGCCCGGTAGCCGGCGAGATTGGAGCGCTTGGAGAGCGAGTGCACCGCCAGCACGCCCTCGTACGACCCGCCGCAGACCTCCGGCGAGAGGATCGAGACGGGCTCGGCGTCCCAGCCGAGCGGCAGGTAGCACTCGTCACTGGCGACCACCGCGCCGCGCTCGCGGGCCCAATCGACCACCTTGCGCAGGTGGGTGGCGGGCAGCACCCGCCCGGTCGGGTTGCCGGGCGAGTTGACCCAGACCAGCCGCACCCGGGGGGTGGGACCGACCGCGGTCAGCGAGTCGGTGCGCATCGTGGTGGCACCGGCCAGCCGGGCCCCGTCCTCGTACGTCGGGTAGGCGATGGACGGCACCACCACCACGTCACCGGGGCCGACGCCGAGCAGCGTGGGCAGCCAGGCGACCAGTTCCTTGGAACCGATCGTCGGCAGCACCCCGAGCCCGTCGACGCCCGCGCCGCAGGCCCGGGCCACCCAGGCCGCGATGGCGTCCCGCAGCGCGGGGGTGCCCGCGGTGAGCGGGTAGCCCGGGGCGTCCGACGCGTCGGCCAGCGCCCGCCGGATCAGCGGCGGCACCGGGTCGACGGGCGTGCCCATCGAGAGGTTGATGAGACCGTCCGGGTGCGCCGCGGCCGTCGCGGCCGCGGCGTCCAAGGTGTCCCAGGTGAAGTCGGGCAGCCGCGACGAGACCGGCGCGGGCCGGTTCAGTGGCCCTCTCCGCGCGGCGGCTGGGCGGCCACGAACGTGGCGTCCTTCTCCACCTTGCCGATCTTGGAGGCGCCGCCGGGCGAGCCCAGGTCCTCGAAGAACTCGTAGTTCGCCCCGGTGTAGTCCTTCCACTGCTCCGGGACGTCGTCCTCGTAGAAGATCGCTTCGACCGGGCAGACCGGCTCACAGGCACCGCAGTCGACGCACTCGTCGGGGTGGATGTAGAGCATCCGGTTGCCCTCGTAGATGCAGTCGACCGGGCACTCCTCGATGCATGCCTTGTCGAGCACATCCACGCACGGCTCGGCGATGATGTAGGTCACCGGTCTTCTCCTCCGCAAGACTCATCGCGATCACCCGCGACGGTAAGAGCCTAGTATCTCGCCGGGGAGGGGGTCGATCGTGCTCCGACAGCAGGACGTAGGACACCGGATCGTGGTCCGCCGGATTGTGGGGATTCGCGAGGGCAGACCGCTCTTCTCCGACGCGCTCGGTGATCTGGTCGAGCTGAGCGAGACCCACATCACGCTGGCCACCGACCATGGGCGGTTACGGGTCCCCGTCGGCGAGGTGCACCGGGCCAAGCGGGTCCCGGCGGCCCGCCGGCCCACCGCCACCGCGGTGGCCGCCCTGGAACTGGCCGCCGACGAGGCCTGGCCCGCCCCGGTACGCGGCCGGCTCGGCGACTGGCTGCTGCGCAGCGCCGCGGGCTGGACCGGCCGGGCCAACTCGGCACTGCCGGTCGGCGACCCGGACCGCCCGCTGCCCGCCGCGCTGGACGCCGTGCAGCGCTGGTACGCCGATCACGGCCAGCCCGCCCTGGTGAACACCCCGCTGCCGCTGGCCGCGCCGGTCGGCGCGGAGCTGGACGCCCGGGGCTGGGCCGCCCGGCCGCCGGTGCTGGTGCAGACGGCCGCGCTCGCCGCGCTGGCCGCGCCGCCTGCCGGGCGAGCGGGCGCCGACCTGGCCCCGGGGTCGCGGCCCGGGCGGGGCGAGCCCCCGGTCGAGCTCACCCCGGCCCCCTCCGACGACTGGCTGGCGATCGCCGCGGGCCGCAAGGGCGGCCTGCCGGACGCCGCCCGGCACGTGCTCACCGCCGTGGACCGGATCCGCTTCGCCCACGTGTACGCCGACGGCCGGCTGCTCGCCGCTGGCCGGGGCACGGTGACCGGCGGCCGCTGGCTGGGGCTGACGTCGATCGAGGTGCTGCCCGAGGCGCGCCGGCAGGGACTGGCCGGCCGGGTGATCTGGTCCCTGGTCCAGTGGGGCCTGGCGGAGGGCGCCACGCACGCGTTCCTCCAGGTGGAGCAGCGCAACACCCCGGCCGTGAACCTCTACCGGGGGCTCGGCTTCACGACCCACCACACCTATCTGACCCGGGTCGCCCCGGCCTGACCGGGGCGGGGCGGGGCACCGCCAGGATCAGCGACGGACCACCTTGCGCGGCTTGGCCGCCTTCAGCTCGGCGAACCGCTTGAGCTGCTGGGAGCGGTAGTCCCGGCCGAGCGCGGTGAGGCTCAGGTAGCCCACCAGCACGCCGGCCGCGGTGGCCGCCAGGTAGAGCCAGATCTGGGCGAAGAACAGCCCGGCGCCCCCGCCGAACGGGTTCTCGCCGACCAGCAGCGGACCGACGAACACGGTCAGCGCCAGCGCCACAGCGACCGCGGCGGCCAGGTCACCGGCCAGGCGGCCCAGCGGCCGGTCGGCGCCCCAGCGGAAGCCCAGCACGGCGAGGATCAGCCCGATCACCAGGAACATCGCCAGGGAGACGCGGTCACTGGCGGTGTCGTTGTCCGGAAAAGCGAACTTGATCAGCAACCGGGCCACCACGTTGACCACGAACAGCGCCGCCGCCAGCACGCCGACCGCGCGCCACCGCTCCCTCATCGCACGCCTCCCGCCGTAGCGCCCGCCCCCACGGCGGACTCCTTGGCAGGAATATCTACCACCGTAACCTATGCGGCGTCTGCACCGTGGCACCGAGGCCGGGGCGCAACCGGTCCTCGGGCCCGGCCCGAGTCGGGACCCAGGCCTGTCCTGCCCGCCGGTTCGGCCGCAACGGTCACCATGTTCGACTACGCAGCGCGACAGCCTGGGGTCAATCACTCTGCGTGCGCGCCCGCGTCGCCGCCGGTGGGACCTCTCGGCGCTTTGCTCTGCAGCCACGGACGCAGCACCGTATTGAGCTGGCCGTTCGTCGCGCACACGGGCACGCCTCAGCCCCGGCTGAGACCACGCTACGTTACTGGTGCGTGGATGGCTGCAGAGCAAAGGCAGCGACAAGCCGCCACCTCGGCCAGCCCTTCATCACCGTGGGTCATCGACGTGCGCCCCGCGCCCGGTCCGCCGGATGCGCCCACCGGGACGCCGCTCAACCGCATGGGATGCGCGGTCGTCCTGCTCGTGGCGGCCGTGATTGCGGGCTGGCCCAGGGGCGACCCGGGGCGCATCGCGTCACGCGGTCCATCCCGCGCGGTGCCAGCCTCAGTGGGCGGCGTTCGGCGGCACCACGAGCTGCCGGAAGCCCAGCACCGCGAAGGTGATCGCGCCAGCCACCACCAGCCCTAGGCCGAGCAGGTTGTCCCCGCTCAGCGCGAGGTCACCCTCGGCGGTCCGGATCCCGCCCGCGACGATCACCACGAACCAGGGCAGGGCGGGCAGCGCCGCCGCCCAGCGCGTACCGACCGCGACGTGGGCGAACCAGCCCACCAGGATCGTCAGCACCACCACCGCGGCGATCCCGCCCACTGCGAGGGAGGTGCCGACCACCGCCTTGACCGCGCCACCGGGCCGACCCTTGACCACCTCCCAGGCCCAGGTGGCGAAGAGCAGGTCCAGCACCGCGGCCAGCACGCCCGCCCAGACCGCCACCACCCCGCCGGCGACCCGCAGGGCGAGGTCCAGCACCCGCGCCGGCCGCGCGGGCGGCGGAGCGGGCTGCTGCTCGGGGGCGACCGACATCGGTACGGCCGGCACCGTCACCGGAGACCGGCCGCCGCGACCGGGGACCGGTCCGGCCCGTCCACTGGCAGCCCGGCGAAGAGGTCGTCCTCCCAGCCGTACGGGCCGCTGCCCGGGCCTTTCTCGCCGACCGCGAGGGTGAAATATTCCACGCCCATGAACTCGGCGCCGAAGTTGCCGGCGATCGAATAGAGCCAGGAGGTGGCCGGGATCTGGGTGGCGTGGGCCCGCATCGCCGCCTCCTTGGCGACGTGCCGCTCGGTGGCGTCGATCCGCGCGGCGATCTCCGGGTCCGGCGTGCCGAACGGCAGGTCGTCGACGCCGTCGATGCCGGCGAACGGGTTGTCCGAGGTCTCGGTGAACGCGTCCAGGCCGGCCTCCAGCACGCTGCGCGGCATCGCCGTCCAGTAGACCTTCGCCGGGGCGATCCCCTCGGCGACGGCCAACTCGTGGGCGCGCATCGCCACCCGGTGGGCCTGGATGTGGTCGGGGTGGCCGTAGAAGCCGTTCGGATCGTACGTGATCATGACCTGCGGCCGGATCTCCCGCATGATCTCCAGCAGGTGGCCGGCGGCCTCGTCGACGTCGGCCCCCCAGAAGGCCCTTGGGTGCTCGTTGGTGGGCAGGCCCATCATGCCGGAGTCGCGGTAGCGGCCGGCACCGCCGAGGAAGCGGTGGTCGGTGACGCCGAGCGCGGCGCAGGCGGCGGCCAGCTCGCCGATCCGGTACCCGCCGAGCTGGTCGGCCTCGGCCGCGGCGAGCTGGGCCAGCTCCGGTACGTGGATCTCACCCTCCTCTCCCAGCGTGCAGGTGACCAGGGTGACGTGGGCGCCGGTGGCGGCGTAGTGCGCCATCGTCGAGCCGGTGCCGATGGACTCGTCGTCCGGGTGCGCGTGGACCAGCAGGAGGCGTCGATCGGGCAGCTTCGTCACGACCGTCACTCTAACCGGCGGTCCTCTTCCCCCGACGCTTACGCGTCCGCGCAGGTCGGCCACATCACGCACGACACGCCTCTACGATCCGAGGCGTGGACTATCCCGAGCTGGCCGCCCGTACCCGTCGGTTCAGCCACGGGGCGCCGCGCGCCGTCTCCGTCGCGGACGACGGTTCCCGGGTGATCTTCCTGCGCTCCTCCGGACCGGAGGACCCGGCCGACGCGCTCTGGCTGCTGGACGTCACCTCCGGCGAGGAGCGGCTGGTCGCCGACCCGGCGGTGCTGCTCGGCACGGAGGGCGACCCGACCGCGCTGGCCCCGGGCGAGCGGGCGCTGCGCGAGCGGCTGCGGCTCGCGGCCGGCGGGATCGGCTCGTACGCCCTGGACGCCGCCGGCCGGGTGGCCGCGTTCGCGCTGGCCGGCCGACTGTTCCGGGCCGACCTGGTGCACGGCGACGTGGTCGAGGTGACCGCGATCGGCCCGGTGATCGACCCCCGCCCCGACCCCACCGGCGAACGACTGGCCTACGTCACCGACGCCGCCGAGGGGGTACGCCGGGGCCAGCTCCGGGTGGTCGAGCCGGACGGCACCGACAACCTCCTGGCCGGCGAGGACAGCGGCGTGACCTGGGGGCTCGCCGAGCACATCGCGGCGGAGGAGTTCGACCGGTTCCGCGGCTACTGGTGGGCTCCGGACGGGCGCTCGGTGCTGGCCGCCCGGGTGGACGAGTCCCGGCTGCCGCACTGGCACCTGCACGACCCGGCCGACCCGGCGAGCCCGCCGACGACCGTCGCGTACCCCCGGGCGGGTGGGCCGAACGCCGAGGTCAGCCTGCACCTGCTCGACCTCGACGGCGGCTGGGTCGACGTGCACTGGGACCGGGAGACCTACCCCTACCTGACCTCGGTCGACTGGGCGGACGGCGGGCCCCTGATCACCGTGCTGCGCCGGTCGCAGCAGCACGGGCTGGTGCTCGCGGTGGACCCGCGTACCGGGGAGACGCAGGTGCACGCGGAGCTGGCCGACCCGCGCTGGGTGGAGCCGATCCCGGGTACCCCGGCACACCTGCCGGACGGTCGGGTGCTGGTCGGCGGCGAGCTGGCCCACGACGGGTACGACGCGCGGTGCCTGTTCGCCGACGGGACCCTGCTCACCCCGCCCTCGCTCTACGTGCGCCGGGTGGTGGGGCGGCTGCCGGCCAACGGCGGCGCCCCGACCGACCTGCTGGTCGAGGCGAGCGAGGGCGAGCCGAGCCAGCGCCACCTCTACCGGGTCCGCACGGTGATCGGCGGCGGGGTGGACGCCCGCCGGATGGGCAGCGACCCGGGCTGGCACACCGCCGCGGTCGGCGGCGCCACGCTGGTGGTCGGCATCGCGTCGCTGGAGCACCCGGGCACCCGCTGGACGGTGTGGCACGGCGACCGGGCGGTGGGCGAGCTGCGCTCGCGCGCCGCGACCCCGCCGTACGCGCCGCGGCCGACCATGGTCCGGGTGACCGACCGGCGGCTGCCGAGCGCGGTGCTCTATCCCGGCGAGCACGTCAAGGGCACGAAGCTGCCGGTGCTGCTGGACGTCTACGGCGGGCCGGGGCACCAGGAGGTGATCGCCGCCCGGGCGGTCTGGCTGGAGCGGCAGTGGTGGGCGGAGCAGGGCTTCGCCGTGGTGACCATTGACAACCGCGGCACCCCGGGCATCGCGCCGTCGTTCGAGAAGGCGATCCACCGCCGGGTGGCCGACGTGATCCTGGCCGACCAGGTGGACGCGCTGACCGCGCTCGCCGGCAAGCACCCGGACCTCGACCTGGCGCGGGTGGCGGTGCGGGGCTGGTCGTTCGGCGGCTGGCTGGCCGGGCTGGCGGTGCTGCGTCACCCGGAGCTGTTCCGCTGTGCGGTCGTCGGCGCCCCGGTCACCGACTGGGCGCTGTACGACACCGCGTACACCGAGCGCTACCTGGGCATGCCGGACGACGGCATGGATGTCTACGCCCACCACTCGCTGGTCGAGTTGGCCGCCGAACCGGTCGGCGACCCGGCGCAGGCCCGGCCGATGCTGCTGGTGCACGGCCTGGTCGACGACAACGTGGTGGCCGCGCACACGCTGCGGCTCTCGGCGGCGCTGCTGGCCGCCGGCCGGCCGCACGCGGTGCTGCCGCTCACCGGGGCCAGCCACATGGCCGCCGGGGGCGTCGCCGAACGCCTGCTCCGCCTGGAGCTGGACTTCCTCCGCCGGAACCTGTAGGGAAGGGCACCTGGTGTCGCCCACGCGAGAGCGCAAGAGCCCCTGCTCAACGCGCGGCGCGTTGAGCAGGGGCCCCTTGCGGTCAGGCCGTCACTGCTTCACGTAGGCGTCCACGAAGCTGGGCCAGCCGAAGATGCTGCCGATGAAGACACCACCGGCCTTCTCGCCGTGCGCGATGGAGATGACCTCGTTGTACAGCGGCACCGCGGGCGCCGATTCCTTCATGAGCCGCTCGTCCAGGTTGCTCCACTCCTCGGCCTGCTTCGCCGGGTCCTCCGCGAGCACCCGGTCGAACTCGGCGTTGATGGCGTCGTTGTTGAGCTGGGAAGTGTTGTTGCTGCCCTCGGCCTTGATGGCGCGGCCGTCGAAGAGCACCGGCAGGATCGCCGCGCCGCTGGGCCAGTCGGCCGCCCACGAGTCGACCCAGATGTCCCACGGGTTGCTCTTCTTCTTCACGAAGTCGAGGTAGCCGTCCGCGGGGATGGGCTTGATGGTGACGGTGAAGCCGGCCTTCTCCAGGGCGGCCTTGACCTGGGTGGCGGTCTCCTGCTGCCAGGTCTCGTCGCCGGTGCCGAGCACCAGGTTCACCGACTTGCCGGCGAGCAGCTCCTTGGCCTTGTCCGGGTTGCCGCTCTCGCCGGCCGGGTACGCGTCGAACTGCTTGTAGCCGAGCGTGGTGGGCGGCAGCAGGGTGGTGAGCGGCACGGCGCCGTACGGGCCGCCGAGGTTCTTGGTGATGCTGCTGCGGTCGATCGCGTAGTTGATCGCCTGCCGCACGGACAGGTCGGTGACCCGCGTCGTGTTGATGCTCAGCCGGAACGCGTTCGGCGTCGCCGCGACGATCATGCGCGCCTTGAGGGCCGGGTCACCGGTAACCTTCGCGATCAGCTCGGACGGCACGCCGCCGGTGGCCACCGCCGCCGCGTCGTTGCCGGTGCCGGCGAGGACTCGGTTGGTCTGGGTGGCCTGGTCCGAGCCGAGCGACCAGACGAACTTGTCCGGGTACGCGTGCCGCACCGGGTCCGTGGCCGGATCCCAGTTCGGGTTGCGTTCCAGCACCATCTCCACGCCGGGCTGGTTCTTGGTGAACTTGTAGGGCCCGGACGAGAACGGCTGGTTGTCCAGGTTGACGCCGGTGTCCTTGTCCGGCGGCAGCGGCGCGGTCGCCGGCAGCGACACGGCGAACGGCAGGTCACAGCGCGGCTTGTTGAACTCGAAGCGCAGCGTCTGCGCGTCCGGGGTGCTGAGGCCCGGCGGCAGCGAGGTCTTGTTGGCCTTGAAGTTCCACTTGGTGTCGTACTGCGGGCTGTCGGCCAGCCACTCCTGCAGATAGGTGGGGCCGCCGGTCAGGTCGGGGTCGAACGAGCGCGCGATGCCGTACGCGATCTCCTTGGAGGTGATCGGCCGCCCGTCCTCGAACTTGACGCCCTGCTTGATCTTGAATTCCCAGACCTTGCAGTCGTTGTTGACGTTCTTGCCGGGGGTCTCGGCCAGGTCACCGACCAGGGTCACGTTGCCCTTGCCGTCGTCCTTGAACGTGGTGAGGAACCGGGCGTAGAGCTGGCTGCCCATCAGCCCGGCGAACGAGTAGACCCGCTGCGGGTCCAGGTGGGAGATCTTGTTCTCCCGCAGGATGTAGAAGGTGCCGCCCTTGGCCGCGCCGGGCACCTCGGCCGCCGGGCCGAGCGAGTCCTTGGGGTCGGTCGCGATGGCGCCGCTGCGGGGCTTGTTGGTGTCCACCTTGTCGGCGTTGTCGCCGGTGTTCTTGCTGCATGCACTGAGGGCGACCACCAGTGCCATCGCACCGCCCATGGCGGTGGCGAGTCTTGCTCGCATACTCACTCCTCCGGGTCCGATGAAGGAAAGCTTCGCTCAGCTTTCATCCGCGGTAAATTTCGAGCAGATAACGAATCGACGGCGACACGCGAGCTCAGCCGAGGCGTACCCGCGGATCGATGTACGCGTAGAGCAGGTCGACCACGATGTTCGCGACGACCACGAAGAGCGCGGAGATCAGCACGGTGGCCATGATGGTCGGCAGGTCACCCTGGCGGACCGCCTCCACGGCGGTACGCCCCAGCCCCTGGATGCCGAACGTCGTCTCGGTGATGACCGTGCCGCCGAGTGCCGCGCCCACGTCGATGCCGGCGATCGTCACGATCGGGGTGATCGCCGCCCGCAGTGCATGCCGCCCGTAGACCTTCCGCTTCGCCACGCCCTTGGCCCGGGCCGTCCGCACGAAGTCCTCGGAGAGCGTCTCGAGCATCTGGGCGCGGGACAGCCGCGCGTAGATCGCGGAGAAGAGCAGGGCCAGGGTCACCCAGGCGAGCACCAGCCCGCGCGCCCACTCCACCGGATTCTCGAAGATCGGCGTGTACCGCGGCGTCGGCAGGATCTTCAGCGAGTAGACGAAGATCAGCAGGAGCACGGCCCCGACGAAGTAGAGCTGCAACGAGGCGAAGGTCAGCGTGAGCCCGATCGAGACGCGGTCGAGCAGCGAGCCTCTCCGGAGTGCCGAGATCATCCCGAGCCCCACCCCGATGGCCAGCCACAGCACCGCCGCCGGGAGCACGACGTTCAACGTCACCGGCAGCACCCGGGCGAAGGTGTCGCTGACCGCCTCGCTGTTGACGTAGGAGTAGCCGAGACAGGGTGCCTCGCATTTGCCGCCCTGCGCGCTGCCCAGGTCGCGGCCGACGAAGATGCCCTTCATGTAGTTGACGTACTGCTGGGGCTTCGGGTCGTTCAGCCCCAGCTCGGTACGCACCCGCTCCAGGCGTTCGGCGTTGCAGTTCTTCGGGCACATGCCGGTCACCGGGTCGCGGGGCAGCGCGAAGAACATCAGGAAGCTGACGACGCTCACCGCGAGCAGCACCGAGACCGCCAGCAGCAGCCGCTTCAGCAGGAACCGCACCATGTGCCGAACCCCTTACCGTGACGACTTCGGGTCGAGCGCGTCGCGCAGCGCGTCGCCGAAGAGGTTGAACGCGAGCACGAGCGCGAAGATGGTGATGCCGGGGAAGAAGACGTACGCCGGGTCGGTCTGCAGGTAGTCGATGCTGCGGTAGATCATCCGGCCGAAGCTGGGCACCGACTCGGGCAGCCCGACGCCGAGGAAGGACAGCGCCGCCTCGCCCGTCACGTACGACGGCACGGCGAGCGAGAACGACACCAGGATCGGGGCCCAGATGTTCGGCAGCAGTTGCCGGAAGAGCATGTGCCCCAGCCCGGCCCCGCTGGCCCGGGCCGCCTCCACGAACTCCCGCTCGCGCAGCGACACCACCTGCCCGCGGACCAGTCGGGCGGTGCCGGTCCAGCCGAACGCGGCGAAGACCACGATCAGCGTGGTGATTGCGAACCAGGTCGGGATCGCGTCGCGGGGGCCGTAGAAGCGCAGCGAGAACGTCGGCACCACGGCCAGCGCGAAGACGAGGAACGGCATCGCCAGGGCGACGTCGGTGAACCAACCGATCACCGAGTCGACCACCCCGCCCAGGTAGCCGGCGACGATCCCGAGCACCACGCCGATCGTCGTGGTCACCAGGGCGGCGCCGAGCGCGATCAGCAGGGAGGTGCGGATGCCGTAGATCATCCGGATGAAGATGTCCCGGCCCAGGCCGGGTTCGAGCCCGAACCAGTGGTCGCCACTGACCCCGCCGACGTAGCCGAGCGGCATGCCGGTGGCGTCCAGCAGGTCCCCGAACTGCTGGCTCGGCGACGTCCCGTAGAGCCGCGAGATCAGCGGCGCCGCCAACGCCGCCAGGATGAGCACGGCCAGCACGATGCCGCTGACCAGCGCGGTGCGGTCCCGGCGCAGCCGGCTCCAGACCAGTTGGCCGGGCGAGCGCCCGACGAGCCCCTTCTCCTCGGGACCCGCACCGGTGGACTCGATCTCGGCGAGGGCCACGCCCTCGACCGGGGACAGGCTCACTTCGACACCTCCTCGGCGGTCGCGCCGGCCGGCCCGGAGTCCTGGCTGATCGTTCCGGTCTCCGGGAAATGGCAGGCGGTGAGCTGCCTACCGCCGTCGCGGGTGATCAGGGCGGGTTCTTCGGTGGCGCAGTGGTCCTGGGCTTTCCAGCAGCGGGTGCGGAAGCGGCAGCCCGATGGTGGG